>MKRZ01000024.1:44686-67247 GCA_001897075.1 Mesorhizobium sp. 61-13
CGTGCCAGCGGTTGAGATTGAGATAGCCGAACAGGAACACAACGAAGGTGGCGGCGAGGCCCACCTCCGTGCCCGCTCGCCATAACTGTTCGTTGCCCGGCGACATCTCGATGATCTTGCTGAGGAAGCCGAAGTCGACGCAGATATAGGCCAGAACCGCCCAGGAAAGGGCCGCCGTTGCCGGAAACATCGAGGTGCCCTTGACCACGAACAGGATGGTCAGGAACAGCGCCAGAAGGCCGGCAATGCCGATGACGATGCCGCGATAGAGCGTGTAGGAATTGACGGAATCCTTGTAGGCTTCAGGCTCCCACAGATAGACCTGCGGCAGTTTCGGCGAGGCCAGATCGGCCACGAAAGTGACGACCGCGCCGGGGTTCAGCGTGACCCGGAAGACGTCGGCGTCCGGGCTTGCCTGGCGGTCGAGGGCAAAACCTTCGCTGGGCGTGATGGCGGCAATGCGTGTCGAACCGAGATCGGGCCAGAACAAGCCGGAATTGACCAGCCGAAAGTGTGGTGCGACGATTAGGCGGTCGATCTGTTGATCGGTGGTGTTGGCCAGCGCAAACACCGCCCAATCGCCGGTGGAGCGCTTGTCGTTGGTCTCCACCTCGATGCGGCGCACGATGCCATCGGGGCCGGGAGCGGTCGAAACCTGAAAGTTTTCACCCTGGTTGCGGTAGATCTCAACTGCGCCGGAAAGGTCGAGGGCCACATCGTCGCGCGCGATCTTGATCGGCTCGATCGCGAAAGACGAGCCAACCGAGCAAATGGTGACCAGAGCTGCAAGGAAGAAGGCGAGCAGCGACCTGATTCGCGGAAATGTCGTCAAAAATCAGTCCTTTGTTCGCGCGCCCGGCAGATCGTCCACGATCCGAGCGTATAGATAATGGTCCTGCCAGGAACCATTGATTCTGAGGTAGGATCTTAACAGTCCTTCGCGCTGGAATCCGGCTTTTTCAAGCACACGGATCGAGCGGGCGTTGTCGGGAATACAGGCAGCTTCGACCCGGTGCAACTTCAGCGTATCGAAAGCGAACCGCACCAGCACATTTACCGAATCCGTCATCAGACCGCGCCCGGCATAACGTTCGCCCATCCAGTACCCGATATGGGCACTTTGGCAGACACCGTGGCGGATATTGCCAAGTGTAACGCCGCCGGCCAACTTGCCGCTGGTCTTTTCCACAATGAAGAGGGCTATCGCCACGCCCTGGGCATAGTCCTCGCGGTAACGGCCGATCCTGTGACGCCACGCGGTACGGTCCAGTTCGTCCGGCGTCCAGCGTGGCTCCCACCGCTCGAGAAAGGCACGACTATCGCCGCGGAGTGCCGCCCACTCCCGGTAGTCGTTGGCCAGTGGAAAGCGCAGGATGACTTTCTCGCCTTTCAGCGCCGGCAGGTCGCGGCGGAAGAAAGGAAGCGCGAACACAATGGGTTATACGGCAATGCGCCGTGCTGGAGCGCCGGCGTTCGGCAGCACGTCGAGGATCGCCTCGTATGGCGCGAGCGTTCCCACTGGGCCGACTGCGGTTAGCGTCGGCTTGGTGGAAAAGAGCCGTGCCGAAAGATCGGTAAGTCTTCCGACGGTCAGCGCCTGAAGGCGCTCCATCAGCTCTTCCTTGGGAATGGGCCTGCCAAACAGCAGAAGCTGACGCGCGATCTGCGAGGCGCGGCTTGCCGGGCTTTCCGCCGACATGATGAGGCCTGCCCGGTACTGCGCGCGCGCACGATCGAGTTCTTCCTGGAAGATTTCTTCGCCTGCCTTCTGCAGTTCGTGGGCGATGACAGGCACCAGTTCGCCGATGTTGCTTTGGCCGGTTGCTGCATGCACGCCGAAAATGCCGGTGTCGGAAAAGCCCCAGTGGAAAGCATAGACGGAATAGCACAGGCCGCGCTTCTCGCGCACTTCCTGGAACAGGCGGGACGACATGCCGCCGCCGAGAATCATCGACAGCACCTGCGAGGCGTAGAAGTCGCGCACATGGTAGGCGCGGCCTTCGAAACCCAGCACAATCTGCGCATCCATCAGGTCGCGGTCTTCCCGGAAGTCGCCGCCCACATATTGCGCATATTGCGGGGTGACGCTTTCCGCGTGCGGGCGAAAGCCGCCGAGCTTGTCTTCAACCTGCCGCACGAAATCGTCGTGCTTGATGTCTCCTGCTGCCACGAGAACCATGCGGTCGGCGCCGTACTGGCGCTCCATGAAATCGTGCAACTGTTTGGACGTAAAGGATTGCACCGTTTCCGGCGTGCCGAGGATGGAACGGCCAAGGGTCTGGTGGCGGAAGGCTGTTTCCGTGAAACGGTCGAAGACGATGTCGTCGGGCGTGTCGTGGGCCGCGCCGATTTCCTGCAGGATGACATGCTGCTCGCGGGAAAGCTCTTCCGGATCGAAAGTGGAATCCTGCAGGATGTCTGCAAGTATATCCACCGCCAACGGCACGTCGTCCGAAAGCACCCTGGCGTAGAAGGAGGTGGTTTCCACGCTGGTCGCCGCATTGATTTCGCCGCCGACATTTTCGATGTCGGAAGCGATCTGGAATGCGGTTCGCTTGCTGGTACCCTTGAACGCCATATGCTCAAGCAGGTGAGCCATTCCATGCTCGTCGTCACGTTCGTTGCGGGCCCCGGATTTGACCCAGGCGCCTAAAGCGACGGATTCGATGCTTGGAAGGGTTTCGGTGGCGACTGTCAGGCCGTTCGACAGACGGCTTACCTCAACACCCATATAACAAAAACTCCCTAGACCACCGCCCTAGCGTGGCGGCTTATGTAATCTTCCAACATTTTCTTGTCGGATGGAAGCACTGTGTATTTCTCTTCCAAAGTCGTCAATCCGGCAAGCCAGGACGGCAATTGGGGCGAGACGCCGCAAGCGGCTTCGACAGCGGCCGGGAACTTGGCGGGATGGGCGGTTCCAAGAACAATTCGTGGCGCGTTGCCGTTTTTGTCATGGGCTGCAACGCGCACTGCGGTCGCCGTGTGCGGATCGAGCAGATAATTGCTGGTCTCAAGCGTCGAACGGATCGTTTCGGCCGTTTGTTTCATGGTAGCGCGACCGGCATCGAACTCGGCACGGATCGTGGCGAGTTCGCCTGCCTCGATGGTGAAAGCGCCGGATTGCTTGAGGCTCGCCATGTAGCCTCTGACGGTCGCGGCGTTGCGGCCGGATGCTTCGAACAGGAGCCGTTCGAAATTGGAAGATATCTGGATATCCATCGACGGCGACGTCGTCGCAACGACGCCCTGCATGCGGTATTCGCCGGTTGCCAGCGTACGCGCCAGAATATCGTTGTCGTTGGTGGCAATCTGGAGCCGCTCGATCGGCAGGCCCATCTTCTTGGCGGCATAACCGGCGAAGATATCGCCGAAATTGCCGGTGGGAACGGTGAACGAAACGGCGCGGTCCGGTGCGCCGAGCGACAGCGCCGAGGAGAAGAAATAGACGATCTGCGCCATGATCCTGGCCCAGTTGATCGAGTTGACCCCGGACAGGGAAACCCGGTCGCGAAAACCGTGATCGTTGAAAAGGTCTTTCAATAGCCCCTGGCAGTCGTCGAAATTGCCTTCGATGGCGAGCGCATGGACGTTGGACGCCTTTGACGTCGTCATCTGCCGCTGCTGGACCGGCGAGACGCGACCATTGGGGAACAGGATGAAGATGTCGGTGCGGTCGCGCCCGGCGAAGGCGTCGATCGCAGCTCCGCCCGTATCGCCTGATGTGGCGCCGACGATGGTCGCGCGTTGGCCGCGTTCGGCAAGGACATGGTCCATCAGGCGGGCAAGCAGTTGCATCGCCACGTCCTTGAAGGCAAGCGTCGGGCCGTGGAACAGTTCCAACACGAAGGTGTTAGGCGCGATCTGTACCAGCGGGCAGACAGCCTGATGCCGGAAGGTGGCATAGGCTTCGCGCACCAGGCGCTCGAATACGGGCTGGCCCACTTCACCGCCCAGGAAAGGCGTCAAGACACGGATTGCGAGGTCGGGATAGGCGAGCCCGCGCATGGCGCGAATGTCCGCAGGGGAGAACTGCGGCCAGTCCGACGGGACGTAAAGCCCGCCGTCGCGGGCGAGACCGGTCAGGATCGCATCCGAAAAGCCGAGTTGAGGTGCTTCTCCGCGGGTGCTCACATATTGCATCGTTCGGACTTCCGTTGTTTCGGTCGTGTGGATTTGTTGCTTTCGTCAGTCGCATTTTCGCCGCCGGGTTGCTATAGGACACCAGCGTTGCGAGAGGGAAGTGCAGTTCATGGCAGTTAGTATGTCGGGTCGTCGCTTTTTTACCGGGTTGGCGTTGTCTGGCTTTATGTTTGCCGTCGCCGGATGCCAATCAGGCGGCAGCGGGCTGCTTGGCATGGGCGACAAGCAGGTTCCGGCACAACCGGATCCCCAGGCTGAAGCCGCCGTGCTGGCCAGCGAACTCAGGTCTTACTGCCCGAATGTGACCCTTCGCGAGGGCACCGCATTCTTCAACAATTACGCCAGCGGCGGCCAGGATGATCAGTCGAAGCTGATTTACCAGGCGGCGATCGACAATGTTACCCGCAACTGCAGCAACACCAACGGCATGCTGACCATGAATGTCGCAGCCGCGGGCAGGGTTGTGCCGGGACCACTGGCAAAGGCCGGAACGGTCACCATGCCGATCCGCGTTGCGGTGACTTTGGGCGATCAGGTCCTCTATTCCCAGCTTCACCAGTACAAGGTGCAGCTTGCCGACACCTCGACGGCAACCCAGTTTGTCTTCAACGACCCCAATGTCAGCGTACCGGTGCCCACGGCGAAGAACTATCAGGTGTTCGTCGGCTATGATGAGGGCCCGCCGAAGGCTGCCGCCAAGCCGGCCAGGGTCGCGAAGAAGGTGGTGAAGAAACCGGCATCGACTGCCGCTGCACCTGCTGCGCAGCAACCCGCTGCTTCCCAGACCTCGATTTCGGATATTCCGCGCTAGGCGACGCCGTTGGTTGAGTGACGGCGTGTTTCGCGCCTCACAAAGCTGTACTCCAGCTAGGTGGACGCAGTTAAGCGTTCTCCGACCACTCGGACAGCGCTGAAAGCACGCTTTTCAACTCGGCCCAGCGGCGAATGACGGTTTCCGCTCCGGCTTCGGTCAGGGCGTCGGCGTGGCCGGGATAGCTGTGCGAGGCGCCTGTAAAGCCGATGACGCGCATGCCGGCGGCGCAGGCGCCCTTGATACCGTGCACCGAATCTTCGATGACGAACGTACGCGCCGGGTCTGCGCCCAGCGTTTTGGCGGCCTTTAGGAACACATCCGGCGCGGGCTTGGTCTTGCCGCCCGGCGTATCCAGCGCGGAAAAGATGCGGCCTTCGAACAGCGGCAAAAGCCGTGTCTTGTTCAGCATGAACTCGATGCGGTCGGCGCGTGAATTGGAGCAGATGCAGCGCTTGGTCGTTACTTGCGCGACTGCTTCGTGCACGCCTTCGATGGCGCGTACGTCCTGGCGCAGACGCCGGTCGACAAGGTCCTCGGCCCTGTCGATCAGCGAGGCTTGCAGCGGGATGCCTGCCCTTTGCTCGATGCTGAGCAGGATGTCTTTGAAAGTAAGGCCGGCATAGGTTTCGGAAAGTTCTTCGGCTGAAATCTCGAAACCGGCCTCGGTCAGCAATTCGGCTTCGACGCGCGCGGCAAGGATTTCGGAATCGACGAGCACGCCGTCACAGTCAAAAATTACGAGGTCGGGCTGGTTCATGTCGATCCGGCAAAGCTGGGGAAGGGGGCCCGGTAGTGCCCGAGCGGGGCGGGGCATACACCAAAGGGCGGTCGTTCGCAAATCACGCACCCACTTCACTGAATATTTACGCTGATCGGTAACCATAACAGCGGGTAAACAGTAACGTGTCTTGGGTGTCAAAATGTCAGCAGTCCGTCGTCTCGACGAACTTTCGCATGCTCCTCAAAAATCCGAGTGGCTGGATACGATACTCAAGGGCGACTGCGTGGCAGCGCTCGACCGCCTGCCGGAAAAGTCGATCGACGTCATATTCGCCGATCCGCCCTACAACCTCCAGTTAGATGGCGATCTTCATCGACCCGATCAGTCCAAGGTCGATGCCGTGGATGATGACTGGGACCAGTTCGAAAGCTTCGAGGCTTACGATGCCTTCACCCGCGCATGGCTGCTTGCGGCACGGCGCGTGTTGAAGCCGAACGGGACTATCTGGGTCATCGGCTCCTATCACAACATCTTCCGCGTGGGCGCCAAGATGCAGGACCTCGGCTTTTGGATCCTGAACGACGTCGTCTGGCGCAAGACCAACCCGATGCCGAACTTCCGTGGCCGCCGCTTCCAGAACGCGCACGAGACCATGATCTGGGCTTCGCGCGACCAGAAGGCGAAGGGCTACACCTTCAACTATGAAGCGATGAAGGCCTCCAACGACGATGTGCAGATGCGCTCCGACTGGCTGTTCCCGATCTGCACCGGCAACCAGCGCCTGAAGAACGACAATGGCGACAAGCTGCATCCGACGCAGAAACCGGAAGCGCTTTTGGCACGTATCATGATGGCCTCGACCAAGCCGGGTGACGTGGTACTCGACCCGTTCTTCGGTTCTGGCACGACGGGAGCTGTTGCCAAGCGCCTCGGCCGCCATTTCGTCGGCATCGAACGTGAGCAGGCTTATATCGACGCTGCCAATGAGCGTATTGCATCGGTGAAGCCGCTGGAAAGCGCTGACCTGACCGTGCTTTCGGGCAAGCGCGCCGAGCCGCGAGTGGCCTTCGTCAGCCTGCTCGATACCGGCTTGATGACGCCCGGTGCGACGCTCTATGACGCCAAGCGCCGTTTTGCGGCCAAGGTGCGCGCCGACGGAACTCTTGCGATCGGCGAGAACGCGGGTTCGATTCACAAGGTCGGTGCGCAGGTGCAGGGGCTGGATGCTTGCAACGGCTGGACCTTCTGGCACTACGAGCGCGCCGGCGGCCTGACCCCCATCGATGAGCTACGCCGTATCGCAAGGCTCGGCATGGAGCGGGCAGGGGCGTAGTTCATTCTGTCGGTTGATTCAGCGAATGAAGCCGCTGAATCAGTTTTTGAACGCCTTGCGCGAACTGATTCAATTCAAAGCGCAATATTCATTCGGCTGAAATCGGCTTCCAACGTTGCCGCATCGGTGAACAGCACGGCTTGCCAGCCGGCGGCCCTGGCTCCGGCGACGTTTTTCTGGCTGTCGTCGATGAACAGTGCGTGTGCCGGATCGATGCCGAAGCTCATCACGTGATGGTCGTAGATGCCGCGCTCCGGTTTGATCATGCCGATCTCGCCCGACACGGTGATGCCGCGCGGTCTTTCCAGAAACGGGAAACGGCGGCGCGCTTCTGAAAACGTGTCGGCCGCCCAATTGGTCAAAAGCGTCACATCATGGCCGGCGTCAAGCAGCCGGTCGAGAAGCGTGACGCTGTCGTCATAGGCGTACGGCACCATCTCGTGCCAGTGACGGCGGAAGTTGCGGATGTTTTCGGCGTGGTCCGGATGATCGGCAATCAAAAGCGCCTCGGCATCTTCCCACTTTCGCCCGCGATCCTGCTCGATGTTCCATGCGCTGGTGCAGACATTGTCGAAGAACCATTGGCGCTCGGCGGGGTTTGGAATGAGCCGGCTGAACGGAATGTCGGGATCGTAGTGGACGAGCACCTTGCCGATGTCGAAGACGATATGGCGGATTTCCATTCTCTCAGTGCCTTTGCTTTCTGGTCGCGCCGGGAATGGCCGCCTCGATGGCCTTTTTCATGACGGTGGGTAGTGCTTCGCCGGAAATTTCGGCCGGGTGCGACCAGAAGCAACCGCTTGGCGTTTCGCCATCGGCTTCAGCCCGGTAGATGTCGAGTTCCAGCGCGAAATGGGTGAAGACGTGCGAGATGCTGCCCGCACGCTGCCATGCGGCGACAAAAGGTGCGGCCTGTGCCGACGTCTCCCCGTCAACGCGCGCCGTCCAGCCGGTCGTCGGCACCTCGCTCATGCCGCCGAGCAGGCCCTTGTCGGGCCGCTTGCGGAGCAGGATCGCCCCATCCTTCCTGACCGCGACGAACGCTGCACCCCTGCGTAAGGGCTTTGCCGGCTTGGCCAGACGAACCGGATAGAATTCCGGATCGCCGGCGCGGATCGCGCTGCAATCCGCGCGCAGCGGGCAAAGCATGCATTTCGGCTTGCGCGGCGTGCAGATCGTTGCGCCGTGATCCATCATCGCCTGCGCAAAATCGCCCGGGCGTTCGGATGGGACCATGCGCTCGACATGCAGCCGGATTTCGCCTTTCGCCTGCGGCAGGGGCGTTGCGATGGAAAACAGGCGGGTGATGACGCGCTCGACATTGCCATCGACAACGGCAGCGGGCCGGTTGAAGGCGATCGCTGCAATGGCCGCCGCGGTATAGGGGCCAACGCCGGGCAGCGCGCGCAAGCCCTCCTCGCTATCCGGGAATTGACCGCCGTTGCCAGCGATGAAGTTGGCGCATGCCTTGAGGTTACGGGCACGGGAGTAATAGCCCAGCCCCGCCCAGGCCTTCATGACATCATCGGTGTCCGCGCTGGCCAGCGCGGACACAGTCGGCCATTTAGCGGTGAAGGCGGCAAAGTAGGATTTGACCGCCTCGACGGTGGTTTGCTGCAGCATCACTTCCGAAAGCCAGACGCGGTAGGGATCGGGTTTCGTGCCGCTTGCGAGGTCGCGCGGCGCCACACGCCACGGCAACTCGCGGTGGTGGGCGTCGTACCAGGCGAGCAGTCGTGCAGCTATGCCGTCGCCATTCGCGGACGCAGGCTTGCGGCTTGGATTATGCGGTGCCATTTATCGAGCGTTGGCTTTTGTGCTGAACGTCTTTGAACATCGTCGCTGGAGAACGCACATGGCAGGGAAACGGCCTTCGGGCAATCCCGTTCCGGTCAGCGACCTGGCAACCGATATCCTTGACCCGGTGCTGCGCAAGCGCGCCGGCATCTCGATTGGTCTCGTGCAATCGTGGGAAGAAATCGTGGGTGCGAGGCTGGCTGCCAGTTCGCGCCCCGAAAAGATCCAGTGGCCGCGCCGCATGCATGAGGACGATCCGTTCGAGCCGGCGACGCTGGTTATCGCGTGCGAAGGCATGGCGGCGCTTCATCTGCAGCACCAGACAGGCGAAATCATCGGCAAGGCCAACGCCTTCCTGGGCTTCATGGCGATTGGTCGCATCAAAATTGTCCAGAAACCATTGACTTCGGGCAGGCGGCGCGAGATGCCGACGCTGCGGCCCTTGTCGGAGCCCGAGAAAAGCCGGTTGGTGAAGACCGTCGAGCGTATTGAAGACGACGGGCTTCGTGCTTCTCTTGAGCAGCTTGGAGCCACGGTTTTGGGCCGCAAGAAGTAAGTGCTCGCGTTTTCGTGATCGAAGGTGCGGGATTTGGCGATTGGATTGGGGATGGCAATGCCTTAATTCGCGCCAAGTCTCGCTTTTCCGTGCCTTTGCGTTGCAAAATTCAACCAAAATCAGGTGATTCGCATGATCCGTGCCTTGTCTCGCAGAACCGTACTGACCTCGTTAGCCGCGGTGCCGGCAGCCGTGCTGCTTTCGGCTTGCAGCGACTCCGGCGAGGAGGCCAAGGCGACGGACGCCAAGCCGGCCGCTTCGACTTCGACTGACGCAATGGCGCCAGCCGCACCTGCCGCGCCCGCCGCTGCTGCCCCGGCATCGGCTGGCGACGTGGACATGGCGGCGTTGTTGAAGCCCGGCGCGCTTCCCGACAAGGTGCTCGGCAAGGACGACGCCAAGGTTACCATCGTTGAGTACGCCTCGATGACGTGCCCGCACTGTGCGCATTTCCATGAAACGACTTTTCCGGAATTGAAGACCAAGTACATCGACAGCGGCAAGGTCCGCTTCATTTTCCGGGAATTCCCGTTCGATCCGCGCGCCGAAGCCGGTTTCATGCTGGCGCGTTGCGCCGGCGACAACTACTTCCCGATGGTCGATGTGCTGTTCAAGCAGCAGCAGACCTGGGCTGCGGCTGAAAACGTCAAGGACGCGATGTTCCAGCTTTCCAAGCTGGCCGGTTTTACACAGGAGAGCTTCAACGCCTGCTTGACGGACCAAGCCCTTCTTGAACAAGTGAGAGCCGTCCAGAAGCGGGGCGCAGACGAATTCAAGGTCGACTCGACACCGACCTTCTTTATCAATGGGAAAACCTACAAAGGCGCGCTGTCGATTGAGGAAATGTCGGCAATCATCGACCCTCTCGTCTAAAGTTTCGGCAACGCCGGAGCGGTTCCGCTTCGGCGTTCGTTCCGGCATGAGGCGCGCATGAAGTTTTCGCGCCTGCGCCTTCTCGGCTTCAAGTCTTTCGTAGAGCCCGGCGAGTTCGTCATCGAACGCGGTCTGACGGGTATTGTCGGACCGAACGGCTGCGGCAAGTCGAACCTTGTCGAGGCGCTGCGCTGGGTGATGGGCGAAAGCTCGTACAAGAACATGCGCGCGTCCGGCATGGACGATGTGATCTTTTCCGGCTCGAACACGCGTCCGGCACGCAATACCGCCGAAGTCACGCTGTTCCTCGACAATGCCGATCGGACTGCGCCCTCCGCCTTCAACGACGCCGACGAACTGCAGGTGTCGCGCCGCATCGAGCGCGAAGCGGGATCGGTCTATCGCATCAACGGCAAGGAGGCGCGCGCCAAGGACGTGCAACTGCTGTTCGCCGACCAATCGACCGGCGCGCGCTCGCCGTCCATGGTGGGTCAGGGCCGCATTGGTGAGCTGATCCAGGCGAAGCCGCAGGCCCGGCGGGCATTGCTTGAAGAAGCAGCCGGCATTTCCGGCCTGCATACCCGTCGCCACGAGGCTGAATTGCGGCTCAAGGCCGCTGAACAAAACCTTGAACGTCTGGATGACGTCGTCGGCGAACTGGAAGGCCAGATCGAAAACCTGAAACGCCAGGCGCGTCAGGCGTCCCGCTTCAAGAACCTTTCAGCGGAAATTCGCAAGGCCGAGGCCACGCTGCTGCACCTTCGCTGGACGCTGGCCAAGACCCAGGAAGGCGAAGCGCGTTCTGCGCTCGCCGTTGCGACCTCGCTTGTTGGCGAACGGGCCGCAGTCCAGATGAACGCTGCCAAGGATCAGGCCGTCGGTGCGCACAAGCTGCCTGAACTGCGCGAGGCGGAAGCGGCCGCCGCCGCGGTATTCCAACGGCTTTCCATCGCCAAGTCGCAGATCGAGGAGGAAGCGGGGCGCATTCGCTCGCGCCAGTCCGAGCTCGACCGCAGGCTGGAACAGCTCGATGCCGACATCGTGCGCGAAGAGCGCATGGTGCGCGACAATGCCGATGTTCTGGAACGCCTGGCGGAAGAGGAAGCCGGGCTGAACTCGGAAAACGCCAATGCCGCCGAGCGCGAGGCGGTTACGCGGTCTGAATTCGAACAGGCTGCGGCCATGCTTGCTGTAAGCGAGGGCAAGCTTGCCGCATTGACGGCGGAGCGTGCCGACGCTGCGGCATCGCGTAATCAGGTCGAGCGGACGCTGCGCGAAACCAGTGAGCGTCGCGACCGGTTCGCGCGCCAGCTTGCCGAGATGGACCGCGAATTGTCCGAGATCGGTGCCCGCATCTCCGGTTTGGCTGACCCGGCGGAAAAACGCGAACTGGTGGAGCAGGCGACCGGCTTGCTGGAGGAATCCGAGGCAGCGGTCGAGGCTGCCGAGCAGACGGTGACGGAGGCCCGCGAGGCCGAAGGTCAGGCGCGCGGTCCCTTGCAGGATGCCAAGGCGGAACTCGCACGCATCGAAACCGAAGCGCGCACCTTGGCAAAGATACTCAACGCGGCAAGCGGCGACCTGTTTCCGGCGGTGCTTGAGCAACTGAATGTCGAACGCGGCTTCGAGACGGCGCTAGGCGCGGCACTTGGTGAAGACCTCGACGTGCCTTTGGAGCGGAGCGCGCCGGTTCATTGGGGCGGCAGCGAGCCGCAGGCTGGCGATCCTGCGCTTCCGGCAGGGGTGCGTAGCCTCGCAAGCGTGGTGCGTGCGCCGCAACAACTGGCGCGCAGGTTGGCGCAGGTTGGCATCGTCGAAGCGGGCGATGGTGCGCGCCTGCAATCGTTGCTCGCCCCCGGTCAGCGGCTGGTCAGTCGGGATGGTGCGTTGTGGCGCTGGGACGGCCTGACCGCGAGTGCGGATGCTCCGACCGCAGCCGCCATGCGCCTTGCACAGAAGAATCGGCTTGCCGAACTGGACGCCGAAGCCGTAGCGGCCACGCGCGTGGTAAGGGGCGCCGAAGAGATGCTTGCCCGGGCGGAGGCGGCAATTCGCCAGAGCACGGAGTCCGAGCGTTCAGCCCGACAAGCTTTGCGCGAAGCCCAGCAGGGGCTGGACGGCGCCAAGACTGCGCTAGCCGCTGCCGAACGGGCGGCTGGTGAATTGTCCAGCCGACGCGATGCGCTCTCCGATGCGCGCGCACGAGTCATGGAAGAACACGAAGAATCAGCAGCGGTGTTTGCGGAAGCAGAATCGCTGCTGCGCGAGGCCCCGGACCTCGGTGATCTCCAGTCGCGACTTGAACAGGCTGCATCGCATGTCTCGGGCGACAGGGCCGCACTTGCCGACGCCCGCGCCGTGCATGACGGTCTCAGCCGCGAAGCTGAGGCCCGCACCCGCCGGCTGCAGGCCATCGAAGGCGAACGCCGCAACTGGTTGATGCGGGCGGAAAATGCATCCGCACAGATCGCGGCTCTAGGCGAGCGCAAGGCCGAAGCGATGGAGGAGCGGGAGAAGCTGGCCGATGCTCCAGACGAGCTCGACGCCCGCCGCCGCGCCTTGTTGACCCAGCTTTCCGAGGCCGAGGCGCTGCGGATGGCAGCAAGCGACCGCTTGCAGGATGCTGAAAACAAGCAGGCCGAACTCGACAGGGCAGCGACCGCTGCGATCCAGGGGCTGGCTGAAGTGCGCGAGGCCCGCGCCCGCGCAGAGGAACGCCTGACGGCTGCCGACGACCGCAGGAAAGAGGTCGAGGCGCGTATACAGGAAGCGCTGAACACCGCGCCGCATCTGGTCATCAGGCATACGGGCCTGGAGGCTGACAGCCCCATGCCGGACATGGGCGAGATTGAGCGCACGCTGGAGCGGCTCAAGATCGAGCGCGAACGGCTGGGTGCGGTCAATCTTCGCGCCGAGGAAGAGCAGAAGGAACTGTCCGAGCGGCTCGAAGCGATTGTGTCCGAGCGCGAGGACATCATCGAGGCGATCCGCAAGCTGAGACAGGCCATCCAGAGCCTGAATCGCGAAGGGCGCGAGCGGCTGCTGGCTGCTTTCGATGTGGTGAATGGTCATTTTCAGCGGCTATTCTCGCATTTGTTTGGTGGCGGCACCGCCGAGTTGCAACTGATCGAATCGGAAGATCCGCTTGAGGCGGGTCTCGAAATCCTCGCCCGCCCGCCGGGCAAGAAGCCGCAGACGATGACGCTGCTTTCGGGTGGCGAGCAGGCGTTGACGGCGATGTCGCTTATCTTCGCGGTGTTCCTGACCAATCCGGCGCCGATCTGCGTGCTCGACGAGGTCGATGCACCGCTTGACGATCACAACGTCGAACGCTTTTGCAATTTGATGGATGAGATGTCAGCGTCCACCGAAACGCGCTTCGTGGTCATCACGCACAACCCCATCACCATGGCACGCATGGATCGCCTGTTCGGCGTCACCATGGCCGAGCAAGGCGTCAGCCAGCTCGTTTCCGTCGATCTGCAAGCGGCTGAGTCCATGCGCGAGGCGAGCTAGCCTCCGTGTCGCTTGGTGGCTCGCCACTCTGTTGCCGCAAAAGTGATCGATGCATGAGATCGAGAGGGGATTGATTCCCGCAATTCGACGACATCGATCGGCCATCGCCCGCGTTGATGCTGGAGATCGAATTTTAACCTGAATGGCATTTCCCGGTTCACTTCTCGCAGAACGGGGACCAGTCACGAATAGTCTGGATTGATGCGAGCGCGTTGCAACGGTAAAAGTGCAACGGAGGAGTTCGGGAATCAGATGGTGCTAGGTGACGTCCTCAATGGGACCCGGCTCTGGCGGCTCGGTGGCTCACTGCTTGACGTGTTATCGGCGGCTGCGGCGCTCTTCCTGGCTTACTTCACGGTTTTCGGCAGCAGGCTTTTCTACACGGTGCCTGAGCTTGAAGAGAAGACTCTCGCATTCTCTGCGATTTTCCTGTTTTTTTTCTGGCTGTTCTCGATGCACAGGGGCTCGTGGCGCTATGTCTCGATCCCGGACATCTTCACCATCCTCAAGGTAAGCCTTGCCTCGGTCGCGGCCTATACAATGGCCGCCTTCCTTACGTCGCGCGGCATAAATGTGCCCCGCTCGGTGCCCGTGCTTACCTTCGTCTACCTCGTGATAGGACTCTCCCTGACGCGGCTTAGCTATCGCCTTGCCATGGAGCACTCCTTCTTCTCCCTGCGCGGTTCGGAAGCCTCGCCGCCGAGGAAAGTCCACGACGTCTTGCTGTATGGCCTCACCGACAATGCCGAAAGCTTCATCCGCGCGAACCGGCGTGGCGCGGCGAGCGAATTCAATATTGTCGGCGTGCTCGACGACAAGGTGCTCAATCAGGCGCGAATGGTGCAAGGCGTGAAGGTGCTGGGCGATTTCACCCAGTTTGAAGCGATCGTGATGCGCCTGAAGAAAAAAGGCATCGTCATCTCGGAATTGATCGACACCGAAATGCAGCCCGACCGCCAGCACTTGGCCGAGGTGGTGGAAAAGTGCGGCCGCATGCGCATCAAGGCCTCTCGCATTCCAGATTTCCGGGAAACATCCGCTCTGACCAGCCAGTCGATCCTCCAGCCAAAAACCATCGACCTTGGCGATCTTCTCGGCCGTCCCGAAATTACAGCCGACCTCGAGGGCGTGGCGCGGCTGGTCAGCGGCAGGGTTGTGCTCGTTACTGGCGCAGGTGGTTCAATCGGCTCGGAACTGTGCCGCCAGATCGCGGAATATCGGCCGGATATGCTTATCCTGACCGACAGTTCCGAGTTCCATCTCTACAAGCTGGATATGGAAATTCGCGAGAACTATCCAAAGCTCAATGTGGTGACCGCGCTGGTGAATGTGCGTGACCGCGGCCGGGTTGCGAGCGTCTTTGCCCGATTCCGTCCGAAGCTGGTTTTTCATGCCGCGGCGTTGAAGCATGTCCCAATGGTGGAAAATAACGCGATCGAGGGGATCAAGACGAACCTGCTCGGTACGCGCAACGTAGCCGATGCGGCCGTTCGCCAGGGTGTCGAGCATTTCGTCATGATCTCGACCGACAAGGCGGTGAACCCGACCAACGTCATGGGCGCCACCAAGCGTGCCGCCGAGGCCTATTGTCAGGCCTTGGACGTCACGTCGCAGTCAACGCTGTTCACGACCGTGCGGTTTGGCAATGTCCTGGGGTCCAACGGCTCTGTAGTGCCGCGTTTCCAAAAGCAGATCATGGCTGGTGGGCCGGTGACGGTGACCCATCCCGAGATCGTTCGGTTCTTCATGACCATCCCGGAAGCCGTTTGTCTGGTGCTCAACGCCTCTGCCGCGCACATCGGCAGCAGGCGCGGGGACATCATGGTGCTGGACATGGGAAAGCCGGTTAAGATCATAGATCTGGCCGAGCGGATGATCCAGCTCGCCGGCTTCAGGCCGCATACCGACATCAGCATTGTCTTTACCGGTCTTCGTCCCGGCGAGAAGCTCTACGAAGAGCTTTTCGATCCGTCTGAGGTTAACCAGAAAGACCCCAACGTGCCGTATTTCGTGGCCTCGCCGCGTGTCATCGACAAGGATGTGCTCCACAAGACGCTTGCGGTGCTGGAAGGCGCAATCGCAAACGAGGATCAGGTTCGCGCTGTCGAATTGCTCAACCACATCGTGCCTGAGTACACGCCCGCAAGCCCTGTCAAAACCTCCGCCGACGCCGGCTTCGAACTGCAAGGCAAGACGGCGAGGAAGCCTCCCTCCCACCCGAAGCCTGTCGCGTAGGGAGACCGGGCGGACGGCTTGTTCAAATACATTGCTGGCTGTGAACAGCTCCTGTGCGGACAGGGCTACCACCGTTTACTTATCGGCGCGAACCACCTATCCGCATGGTCTAGAAAGGGAGCTCTGTCCTATGAGGGTTCTAGTTACCGGCAACGCTGGCTTCATCGGTTTCCATGTCGCGCGAAGGTTGATCGAGCGGGGCGACGACGTTGTCGGCTTTGACGTGGTCAACGACTACTACGACCCAAAGCTGAAGGAAGCGCGCCTGTCCATGCTTGAAGAAGCGGCAGGAAATCAAGGCGGTAGCTACAGTTTTGTTCGCGCCAATCTGGCAGATCGGGCAGCGGTCGAGAAGTGTTTCGCCGACAAAAAGTTCGATCGCGTCATCAATCTGGCTGCGCAGGCCGGTGTTCGCTACAGCCTGGAAAATCCGCACTCCTATGTCGAAAGCAACATCATTGCCTTCACCAACATTCTCGAGGCTTGTCGCCACACGGGCGTTGGCCATCTGACTTATGCGTCGACGTCGAGCGTCTATGGTGCCAATACAAAGATGCCGTTCAACGAGCATGGCATCGCCGATCATCCGCTGCAGTTCTACGCAGCCACCAAACGCGCCAATGAACTGATGGCGCACAGCTACTCGAACCTGTTCAATCTTCCCACGACGGGGTTGCGCTTCTTCACTGTCTATGGACCGTGGGGCCGGCCGGATATGGCGCTGTTCCTGTTCACGAAGGCCATTCTCGAGGGCAAGCCGATCTCTGTCTTCAACAATGGCAATCACACGCGTGATTTCACTTATGTCGAGGACATTGCCGAAGGTGTCATCCGCGCCAGCGATGCGGTCGCCAAACCCAATCCGGATTGGGATGGCGACAATCCGGACCCGGCGTCGAGCCGCGCCCCGTTTCGCATCTTCAACATCGGCAACAACAATCCCGTCCGGTTGAGCGAATACATCTCGGCCCTGGAAGAGGCGTTGGGCCGCAAGGCGGAAAGGAAGCTTCTGCCATTGCAGCCCGGCGATGTGCCCGACACCTTTGCCGATGTCAGTGATCTTGTCTCCCAGCTAGGCTACAAGCCATCGACGCCAGTTGCTGTTGGCGTCCGCCGTTTCGTCGATTGGTATCTCGACTACTATCAAAAATCCGCGGCGTGATTGGCCTTCAAGCGTGTGAAGGCCATTTCATAGGCGGCAATGCTGCGATGAGGCGCTGAGGCTCGCGGGCCATTGTCGCCGCCGCCTCTTGCGCGAAAAGCCATACACTGTCGCGCCAGGCGATGAAGGTTGTTGCCTCGGCGCGCCATTTTTCCATGGTCGAGCCGGCATATGAGGCAAGCGTTGAGCCGTCGCGGTAACCGTGTGCGCGTGCCTCCTCGTCCAAATGGTTCTGAACGGCGTCATCCAGAAGTGCTGCCGCCTCCTTGTTTGCCTGCTCGGCTTTCATGCCTGCGGTTATCATCTGCGACCAGTCTATTGCAGCCATTGATCAGGCCTCCGTGGTTTCGTTGGGCAGCATCAGACGGCCGTCAGGCGGGTCGATAAGATCGGCGGGGAAAGCGACCTTCGTGCTGGGATCAGGGCCATGTGGCAGGAGCAAGGTGAGATGAATTATCCCATCAATGCGCTGCACATCTTCGGATATGAATGCGTTGCCGATCGCGGATGCCGGGAGCGTGGCTCCATCGTGGAGGGCCGAAAGGTCGACCACGTCATCGTTGATGATGATGGTGTCGGCAGACCGGGCCAATATGAGTGGCTCGTCGCGACGTATTGGTGAGAAGGAAATGTGCATTAGTACCACCTGCCGATAGCGACATAGCTGTTGTTGACCTCATGGGTGTTCGCATGGGACACCGCGCGAATGCCCTGGATGCCGGTCGTGGTCGTATTGAGAACCGTGCATGCGGTCAGGCGGACCGCTCCCAATCCATCCGAGCGGTTTGCGTTGAAGATGATCTGTGGAACAGCTGAAAACGCCGCTGCGAAGGTGGCCGTGCATGGCGTGCTGTTGTAGAACCAGCCCGTCACAACCACGCTGTTCGTGATTTGGGTGTTGGTGATGCCTGCACATATCTGGGTGCCGTCAGCGTACCGGATGTAGGTTCCGTTTGCGTTGGCACCGCTTTCCAGCAAGGCGCCGGTCGGTACTCCGCCGGTTTGCGACACCGTTCCTACGATGGCTTGCATGACAGCCGAACTGGAGCCCGTAAAGCGCACGAACGCGCCGTTTCCTCCGGTCAAGTTGCCAAGTGCGGCAAAGGCCGGCGTTTGCGGGAAGGATGCCTTGCCACTGGTTCGGTCGAGGCGAAGGGCTTCCTTCCAGGTCGTGCCGTCGGGCGATGTCTTGATCACAAGATCATCGTCGCCGACCAGACCGATTTCAGCCCGGCCCGACCACGCTGATTGCATGAGCAATGACAGAACGCCCGGAGGCCCTTCCTTGTTCATGGTGTAGCGCAGATTGCCGTTTCCGCCTTCGCCCGCATAGCGGGCAGACCACAACGCGTTGTTGAGTTTGGCGGCGAAAGGGTTGGCGCTGTCGGCGGTTGTTCCGACGCCCAACAGATGCAGGTTTTGCAAAGTCAGAAGTGTTTCGCTGAGGTCGAACCATCCGGTTACCGTCCGGCAAACGAATTTCTCCTCATCCTCAACCCATGCAATCCAGCCGACATGAGGCGCGATGCGTTGCCAAGACCCATCGATACGCGCAGCAATCGCGCCATCCCAATCCAGCCACGCGCCAGTGGCGCCTTCGGCAACAATGTAGCGCTCGCCGTCACTTTCCGTACCCGAAGGCTCGGTCAGATCACGGTCGCGTACCGAAAGCTGGATTACTGCGTCGAGCAGCGATAGCGCCTCATTATGGGTGACGTGCTTTTGTGCCTGGGAAGGCATGATGTATGGCAGGTTGAGGTTGGTGGTATTCTCCATTGGCAAAGGCACTCCCATTCCGTTTGGCGGGATTATGGATTCAGCCATGGGGAGGTGGATAAAGCTGTGGCCAATTCACGATTCGCGGCCTATTCCATCCACGCCTTGTTCAGGGAGCGACCGGGCAGCTCGTAACGATTGGGCAGCGCCATCGATACCATCCAACCGGTACCGGCTACCCCCAGGTCGGCGGGGCTTGTACGAAAAGGGGACTTGCCGTTCCGGCCACTTATCCGGCAGCGTCGACCTAGAAGGAGCACGACTTGATAGTTGAAAAGACGCCGATAGACGGATTGCTGTTGCTTACCCCGCGGCGGTTTGCCGACGAACGTGGCTTCTTCAGCGAGAGCTGGAACAGGCGGACTTTGCGCGAGAATGGCGTGGATTTGCCGGAGTTTGTTCAGGACAATCATTCCCTGTCCAATCGCGCCGGCACCTTGCGCGGACTTCACTTCCAGTCCCCTCCACATGCCCAGGGCAAGTTGGTGCGCTGCGGGCGCGGCAGCCTGTTCGATGTGGCAGTGGACATCAGGCGTGGAAGCCGGACGTTCGGACAATGGTTCGGAGCGGAGTTGAGCTTCGACAATGGCCGGCAGCTATGGATCCCGGCGGGATTTCTTCATGGCTTCGTCACGCGCGAGGACAACACCGAAGTCGTCTACAAGTGTACCGACCACTATGCGCCCGAATGTGATGGTACAGTGCTTTGGAACAGCGCCGGTATTGACTGGGGGCTATCAACCGCGCCGATATTGTCCCAGAAGGACGAAGCGGCTCAACCCTTGTCCACCTTTGCAAGCCCATTTGAATTGGAGAAAAGCCAATGAAGCTTCTGGTAACCGGCGGCGCCGGCTTCATCGGTTCCGCCGTGGTGAGGCTCGCGATCGCCCGCGGCCATGATGTCGTCAACCTTGATGCGCTCACCTATGCGGCATGTCTGGATAACATTGCCAGCGTAGCCGGCAACCCGGCCTATTCCTTCGAGCATGCGGACATCCGTGACAAACCGGCGCTCGATCGAATTTTCACCGCGCACAAGCCGGATGCGGTTTTGCACCTTGCGGCCGAAAGCCATGTCGACCGCTCGATTGACGGCCCAACTACCTTTATCGAAACCAACGTTACCGGCACCTGCACTTTGCTGGAGGCTGCGCGGCGCTATTGGCACGAGGCCGGTCGACCGGAAGAATTCCGCTTTCACCATGTGTCGACCGACGAGGTCTACGGCAGCCTTGGCGCCGAAGGCAAGTTTACGGAAGACACGGCCTATTCACCGAACTCGCCTTATTCCGCCTCCAAGGCAGCAAGCGACCATCTCGTTCGCGCCTGGGGAGAAACCTATGGCCTTCCGGTGCTGTTGACCAATTGCTCGAACAACTACGGTCCGTACCACTTCCCGGAAAAGCTGATACCTGTGGTCATTCTGAACGCGCTGGCCGGAAAGCCGATCCCCGTCTACGGCAAGGGCGAGAATGTGCGTGACTGGCTCTATGTCGAGGATCACGCGGACGCATTGCTGACAGTGCTGTCGAAGGGCGTCCCCGGTCGCAGCTACAATATCGGCGGTGAGAACGAGGCGCGAAACATCGACATCGTGACCAGCATATGCGCCCTGCTTGATGCGAAGCGTCCAAAGGCTGACCCGTACGCAAAGCAGATCACCTTTGTTACCGACAGGCCCGGGCATGACGCGCGCTACGCTATAGATCCCGAACGCATCCGGTCCGAACTCGGCTGGCGGCCTTCGGTAACGCTGGAACAGGGGCTGGCGCGAACCGTGGATTGGTATCTCGAAAATGAGCCATGGTGGCGCGCGCTCCAGGAACGTTCCGGCGTTGGCGCGCGGCTGGGATTGCGCGCGTGAAATTGCTTGTATTCGGTCGTAGCGGGCAGGTGGCGCAGGAACTGCGCCGCCAGTGCCCTGATGGTTGGCAGATGCTGTGCCTTGGGCGCTCCGAAGCGGACCTCGGCGATCCGGATGCCTGCGCGTCAATCGTCAGCCGAAGTGATGCCGATGCGGTCATCAACGCCGCTGCTTACACGGCTGTTGATCGTGCCGAAGCCGAGGAAGACTTGGCCGGCGTTGTCAATGGTGCCGCGCCTGCTGCGATGGCGCGGGCGGCTGCCGCAAAGCAGATGCCTTTCCTTCACATCTCGACCGATTACGTGTTCGACGGAAGCGGTTCCGAACCTCGCAGGCCGGGCGAAAAGACGAACCCTCTCAACGCCTATGGGCGAACCAAATTGGCAGGCGAGAGCGGCGTTATCGCAGCCGGAGGTTCCCATGCGATCTTGCGGACCTCGTGGGTATTTTCTGCCCACGGCAGCAATTTTGTGAAGACAATGCTGCGGCTTGGCGCGCAGCGGGATACGCTCGATGTGGTTGCCGACCAGATCGGCGGGCCGACAGCCGCCGCCGATATCGCATCTGCACTTTTGACCATGGCCCAGGCGATGGCCGAGAGGCTGGCAAGCAGTGGTACATTCCATTTTGCGGGCGAGCCAGATGTCTCCTGGGCGGACTTTGCGCGCGAGATTTTCAGGCAGTCGAACCTATCATGCGAGGTGCGCGATATTCCGACCTCGGCCTATCCGACGCCTGCACGCAGGCCCGCCAACTCAAGGCTGGACTGCACTTCATTGGCGGAGGGTTTCGGGATAGAACGACCGGACTGGCGTGCAGGACTTGCCCGCATTTTGCAGGAACTGGAGAAGGCTGCATGAGCTTCAAGGGTATCGTTCTGGCGGGTGGTACGGGTTCCCGGCTGTGGCCGCTTACAATCGGCGTTTCGAAACAGCTTCTACCTATCTACGATAAGCCGCTGATCTACTATCCCGTCTCGGTGCTTATGCTAGCAGGGGTTCGCGATATCCTGATCATCACCACGCCCGAAGATGGACCGGCATTCGAGCGCTTGCTTGGCGACGGCAGCCAGTTCGGCGCCCGCATCCAGTATGCTGTGCAGCCACGGCCCGAGGGACTGGCGCAGGCCTTCGTCATCGGCGCTGATTTTCTGGACGGCGATCCTGCTTGCCTGGTCCTAGGCGACAACGTGTTCTACGGACATGGCCTGACCGAAAAGCTGCGCGCTGCCTCGCTTCGCCCGCAAGGCGCGACCATCTTCGGCTATCAGGTGAAGGATCCTGCCCGTTTTGGGGTGGTTGAGTTCGATTCTGAAGGAAAAGTGCTCTCCGTGGAGGAAAAGCCCAAGCTGCCGAAGAGCCGCTTTGCCATCACTGGTCTGTACTTCTTCGACAAGGACGTTGTCGATATCGCTCGCGATGTGCGCCCGTCGCCTCGGGGTGAACTGGAGATCACCAGCGTGATTGAGGCGTATCTGGAACGGGGCGACCTTCAGGTGGAGTTGCTCGGGCGCGGCTTTGCGTGGCTCGACAGCGGGACGCATGAAAGTATGCTGGAGGCCGGACATTTCGTGCAGACCATCGAGGCGCGCCAGGGCCACAAGATCGCCTGCCTTGAAGAGATCGGCTTTGCCAATGGCTGGCTCAGCGCTGACGAACTCGCTGCGCGCGGCAAGCTGATGGAGAAGAACGACTACGGGCAATATCTGCTCGGTATCGTGGCGGAACAGAACCGTCGCATGGATGCCCCGTCGAAGTCTGCCAAAGTCCGT
>MKRZ01000025.1:0-27817 GCA_001897075.1 Mesorhizobium sp. 61-13
TGGCAATATGCAAATTTGCGCGTAGGCCAGTGAGTTGAAAGGGCGCCTGAGATGAGAAAAGGGTTTCGCGAAATGCTCGACGAGGCGAACGCTGAGATCGAGGCCGTTTCGCCTGACGAGGCGGCGGCGCTGCTTGATGACGAGGACACGATCTTCGTCGATTTGCGCGACCCGCGTGAGATCGAGCGCGAGGGCAATATTCCAGGCGCCAAGCATTGTACGCGCGGTATGCTCGAGTTCTGGATCGACCCGGACAGCCCGTATCACAAGCCGTTCTTTGCATCGGGCAAGTCATTCGTCTTCTTCTGCGCCGGCGGCTGGCGCTCGGCGCTTGCGACAAAGACTGCCCAGGATATGGGGCTAGAGCCGGTCAAGCACATATTGGGCGGCTTCACCGCATGGAAGGAAGCCGGCCTGCCTATCGAACCGGCCAAGAAGTAGCGGTCTTACGTTTCAGTGGAGCGATATCTTCGCCACAGGCGCGACAAAACCCACGGCCCGCTCGACTACCGCCCGGTCGGAGAGAATGCGCCGGTGACCGAGACCGTCAGCCCAGTAGAGTTCGACATGAGGGCCGGCGGCTGCATAGAGCCTCGCTTGCTCGGCGGACACTTCGCGGTCGTCCGGCGCATGGATCACAAGCGTGGGAACCCGCGTTGCGGCAAGCTGGCGGTCACCGACAAAATCGGATAGCGGCCGGCCTGCAATGCGCTCGACTTGCCCGTCCATGACGATGCGGGAGCGCGGCCCCACATTGAGCATCTGGCTGAAGCCATCGAACACCAATGGCAAGGAGCTCGGCGCAGCGACAAGCACGAGGCGTTTCGTCACCAGCTTTGGCAGCCCAGCGATCGAACCTACAGCCGCGTTGACCGCAACCGCGCCGCCAAACGAGTGCCCGACTACGGCTTCGAACGGACCGAACCACTGTGCCACCTGTCTGGCGGCCTCGACCGCGCTGACCATGGTCAGGCGACGGCCCGCTGACTGGCCATGGCCCGGAAGATCAAGCGAAACCACCTTGTAGCCGGCATTTCGAAAACCTTCGATCAGGGCGCGCATGTATTCCGTGCGCGAGCGCCAGCCGTGGATGACCAGAATAGTGCCGGCACGCGCCCTGCCCGGCTCCGGGCGAAATTCGTGCACTGCGACGCAGCCGGTCCCGGCCTTGAGCCGGTGATGGCGCGCCCCGGCCATGAAATCCACTGCATTTGTGACCGCGCGCTGCTCGCCGGCGGTGAGACGCTTGACGTTTGGCGTGCGGCAGAACAATTCAAAGGCAGCGCGGCCTGTGATCGCGGGCGCAACGCGCTCGCCAACGCCGAACATGCTGCGGATGACCTTCAATCGAAATGGTGCCATAGTGCTGGTCCGTCAAATTCGTTCAGCGATGAACATATTAGTTCAAATATGAACAATAAACAAGACCTGCCCTGGGACAATCCACGTTTTCGCAACTGGGTGGCGGTGGCGCGAGCCTGTCACGCGCTCGAGCGCTCCTTGGCGGCAAAGCTCGCCCCACTGGATTTGAAGCCGGCGCAACTCGATGTGCTGATGAACCTCTACCGGCATCCCGGCATGTCGCAGCATGACCTCGCCCGCAAGCTTCTCGTCGGGCGCTCCAACATCACCATGCTATTGCCGCAACTGGAAAAGCGCGGCCTCGTGCTGCGCGAAAGCGACGGCAAGGACAAGCGCATCCTTCGACTTGCCCTGACCGAGGATGGCACAGCGCTTTTGATGGAAGCATTGAAGATACACTCGGCGCTTATCGAGGTGGCGATGAGTCAGTCGACGCCCGACCAATGCGATCTGATCGGCGAACAAATGCGCAAAGTGGCTGAGGCACTGAACGGTAGCTAATGCCGCCCGATGCTCTCAAACTGAGTCATGTGACCCGTATAACCTATTGTCTAATAAGACTAATCCCGTGATCAATGATCGCGGGAAAGTCCTTTTTCCTGCAGTTCCGCAAGATAGTCCTGCCAGCGATGGTCCTTCTCATGGCCAAGCGTATGGAGGTAATTCCACGTGAAGATGCCGGTGTCGTGGAAGTCGTCGAAGGTAATGCGAACGGCATAGTTGCCGACCGGATCGATCTTGCGGATGGTGACATTGCGCTTGCCCGGCACGGTAACGCGCTGCTCCGGAGAATGACCCTGCACCTCGGCTGACGGCGACATGACGCGGAGCATTTCCGCCGGCAATTCCATTGGCGGGTGGGCCGGGAAAGTCACCGTAAGCAGCTTGCGATCCTTGGAGACCCTGAGTTCCGATGGTGCGGTCATTGGTTAAGCCCCGATTTTTGGAAGGTCCTACGACGCTTTTCCGGCAAGGGGAAGTCTCTCCAGCACGTTCGCCTTGTCGGCCCGCAAACAACATCTCGCGAGCGCACTAGGAAACTATCTTGAACGGCATGGCAGTTCGTATCACATACAGGTATATAACGCTTGAGCGCGCTTGCGCCTTTCGGCGCTTCGCGGAGACTGGGAATGCCTGGAATGGACATGATCGACCCGTTTGGTCGCACAATCAGCTACCTCAGGGTATCGGTTACAGACCGGTGCGATTTCCGCTGTGTCTATTGCATGTCGGAAGACATGGCGTTCCTGCCCAAGAAGGATTTGCTCTCGCTTGAGGAACTGGACCGGCTTTGCACCGTGTTCATCGAGAAGGGCGTGCGCAAGCTGCGCCTTACCGGCGGTGAACCGCTTGTGCGCAAGAACATCATGCACCTCGTCCGCGAACTCGCGCGGCATCTGAAGAGCGGTGCGTTGGAAGAGTTGACGCTTACCACCAATGGCTCGCAGCTGGCCCGTTATGCTGGTGAGCTGGCTGACGCTGGCGTAAAGCGCATCAACGTGTCGCTTGATACGCTGGATGCCGACAAATTCCACGCAATCACCCGCTGGGGACATCTTGATAAGGTGATGGCCGGCATTGACGCTGCACAGGCGGCGGGGCTGAAACTCAAGCTCAATGCCGTTGCGCTGAAAGGGTTCAACGACGCCGAGTTGCCCGAAATGCTGCGGTGGGCACACGGCCGCGGGATGGACCTGACCGTGATCGAAACCATGCCGATGGGCGAGATCGAAGCGGACCGCACCGACCAGTACCTGCCACTGTCGATCTTGCGGGCCAATCTCGAAAAGCAGTTCACGCTCAAGGACATTCCCTACAAGACCGGCGGCCCCGCCCGCTATGTCGAGGTGGTCGAAACCGGCGGACGGCTCGGATTTATCACTCCGATGACCCACAATTTCTGCGAAAGCTGCAACCGCGTGCGGCTGACCTGCACCGGCACCCTGTACATGTGCCTTGGCCAGGAAGACGCCGCGGATCTTCGTGCGCCTCTGCGGGCATCGGAAGGCAACGACCTCGTCGCAGCAGCAATTGACGAAGCGATCGGCCGCAAGCCGAAGGGACATGACTTCGTCATCGACCGGCGGACCAACCGTCCCTCGGTGTCGCGCCACATGAGCGTTACCGGCGGCTGATTTTCTCAGCTTCCCCTTCGTGCAAGGATAATCCCGCACCAAAGGCCGGGAGATCATCGTGAAGCATGTCCGAACACTTCTTGCTGCAGCGATGTTCCTTGCCGTTGCTCAAGCGGCGATGTCTGAGCCTCTGACCTACACCAACGAGCGGTTCGGCACCTCGGCAACCTTCCCCGCTGACATATTCAGCGAGCAGCAGGCGCCGCCTGAAAATAGCGACGGGCTCACATGGAACTCGGCCGATGGCGCCAGCCTTGCGATCTTCGGATCTTACAATGTCCTCGACGAGACGCCTAAAAGCCGCCAAGCCGAAGCAAAGGCGGCGGGCGACTGGGAAGTGACCTACAGCAAGACGGGCAAAAACTGGCTGGTTCTGTCCGGATTCGAAGGCGAAACCGTATTTTACGAGCGCTACTTTTTCGCGGACAGCGGCACTGTCCACGGCGTCGTGCTGAAATACCCCCGATCATTGAAATCGAAATATGACCCTCTAAGCGGCAAGATCGCCGCCAGCCTCAAGGGCCCCTGAAGCCGCTACATTCCAACCGAATCGGGCCCAGCTTCGCCTATCCGCCAAATTGAGCTTTTGGCACACCCTTTTGGCATTGCTGTTTTGCCCACTGCTGTTACAGGCAGTTATTGGCCTTTGAGAATGAGGACATCTCTTGCCCTTATCCCCGAACCTGCGCGGCTCCATGTTCATGGTCGTCTCCATGGTTACGTTCACGAGCAACGACGCGATCACCAAGTTCTCGTCGGAATCGATGAACATGGCGCAGGTCATGGTCGTGCGCGGCATTTTTGCCTCGCTGCTTATCTGTTTCCTGGCTTGGCGCAGCGGTGCCTTTGCCAATCCGCGCCTGATCATTCAGCCAATCGTGGCGGTGCGCGCCGCCTGCGAAGCATCCGCAACGGTTTCCTTCCTGATCGCACTGGCGCACTTGCCCATCGCCAATGTTTCGGCCGTGCTTCAGGCTTTGCCTCTTGCCGTCACCATGGGTGCGGCGATGTTCTTCGGCGAAGGCGTGGGGTGGCGGCGCTGGCTGGCAATCATGGCAGGCTTCATCGGCGTGCTGATCATCGTGCGCCCGGGCTTCGAAGGGTTCAGCGCCTACTCGCTGATGGCGCTCGTCTGCGTCGGCTTCTGCACCATCCGTGACCTGATCACGTCCAAGCTGCCGCCCAACATTCCCACGTTGCTTGTTTCGTGCGCCACGTCCATTGCGGTGACGCTTACAGGGGTAGCGCTGATTGCCCCTATGGGCGGCTGGACGCCTATGACCCTGAACAGCACGCTGCTGCTGATGCTTGCCGCCATCTTCGTGCTGTTCGGATACCACTTCATCATTCTCGCGACCCGCACTGGGGAAATGTCGTTCATTGCGCCATTTCGCTACACCTCGCTACTATGGTCCATCGTGCTCGGCATCGTCATCTTCTATGAATTCCCTGACCTGCCGATGATCGTCGGCGCAACCTTCATCGTGGCCTCCGGGCTCTACACTCTCTACCGCGAGCGCGTCGTGGGCAAACACCGGACCGCTGCCGAAAGCACCGGGCCCAGCATGGCGCCGGACGGGCTATAGGCTCGGCGAACTGACGATTGGAAAACCGCATTTCATGACACAACGCGTTTTCGGCATTACCGGCTGGAAGAACTCCGGCAAGACGACACTCACCGAGCGACTGGTAAGCGAACTGGTCGAGCGAGGCTGGAGGGTCGCTACCGTCAAGCATGCCCACCACGACTTCGATATCGACAAGGAAGGCACCGACAGCTTCCGCCATCGCCAGGCAGGAGCTTCCGAGGTCGCCATCGTCTCAGGCCAGCGCTGGGCGCTGATGCATGAATTAGGGTCGGAGAGTGAACCGACGCTTGAGATGATACTCGCACGGCTCGCGCCCAGCGACATCGTGCTGATCGAAGGCTACAAGCGCGAATCCCATCTCAAGATCGAAGCACGCCGAACGGAGACCAAGGACAGGTCGCCGCTCGCAGCCAATGACCCCCATATCGTGGCGGTTGCTGCCGATCACCCGCAGCCTGACGAGACGCTGCCTGTATTCGATCTGGACGACATCAAGTCGATAGCCGACTTCATAGAACGGACGACCGGTTTGAAGAACGGGCAGAGCGCCTGAACCTTCCCTAACGGCACCCACTCCCGGCTCTATCCTGACCCCGGCAAAGCGGTTCAAGGCAGGCTTTGGCCGTGGTTTTGCAGTTGCTTTTCTGCTGAAAACAGTGGGAGTATCCGGCCAGCGGGCGATCGGGAGCATCGTCCCAATGGGAGTCGGTCAACGACGTCCTGGATCATAAAAGAGAGGACCACTATGCGTATAGCAATGCGTATCGCACTCGCGGCATCCGCCGCGCTGCTGGCGCTGGGTACAGCCCAGGCACAGGAAAAAGTGCTGAAAATCGGCACCGAGGGCGCCTACCCACCATTCAACAACCTGACCGCCGATGGGAAGCTCGAAGGCTTCGACGTCGATATCGCGCAGGCCCTGTGCGACGAAATGAAGGTCAAGTGCGAGTTCATCGCGCAGGATTGGGACGGCATCATTCCCGCTCTTCAGGCCGGCAAATTCGACGCCATCATCGCCTCGATGTCGATCACGCCGGAACGCAAGGAAAAGGTCGATTTCACCAACAAGTACTACAACACTCCACCGGCAATCGCGGCCCCCAAGGATAGCGACATCAAGGGCGTGAGCAAGGAAGACCTCGCCGGCAAGACCATCGGCGTGCAGGCTTCAACGACCCACTTCAACTATTCCACCGCGACCTATACCGACAGCACTGTGAAGCCATATCCGACAGCGCAGGAATACCAGCTCGACCTCGCCAATGGCCGCCTTGACGCCGTCAATGACGACATCGTCGTGCTTTCGCAGTGGCTGGATTCGCCGGATGGCGCCTGCTGCAAGCTGGTCGGCGCAATCAAGCCGGTGGTGGAAATCCACGGCCCGGGCGCCGGCATTGCAATCCGCAAGGGCGAGACCGCGCTTCGCGACCAGTTCAACGCGGCGATCGACGCCATTCGCGCGAACGGGAAATACAAGGAAATCAACGACAAATACTTCAAGTTTGACGTATACGGCGGCGATTCCTGATCGTCGGATTTAAGTTAGCAAACGGCGGGAAATTCCCGCCGTTTGCACAATTAGATTTGCATAATAAAAATAACCATGCACGCCTGACCGCGTAGCGTGGATCCGGGCGGTCATAGGGGAGACGGTCGGCCAATGCAGAGCGTTTGGACGCTGCTTAGCTGGGGATCGGAAGGGTGGCTGGACGACATCGCCTATGGCGCGTTCGTCACCGTTAGCCTCGCGCTTGCCACCCTGCCCCTCGGCCTGCTGATCGGTTTCCTTATTGCGCTCGCCAAGCAGTCGAGCGAGCGTTCGCTCCGACTTGCCGGCGATATTTACACCACGATCTTCCGCGGCCTGCCCGAATTGCTCACGCTGTTCCTGGTGTTCTTCGGCGCGCAAATCGGCATCCAGCAGGCCGTGCGGCTTTTCAATCCCGAGGCCACCGTCGAGGTGAACAGCTTCATCTCCGGCATGATTGCCCTTGGCGTGGTGTTCTCGTCCTATGCCAGCGAAGTGTTTCTATCGGCCTTCCGGGCCATTCCTCATGGCCAGTATGAAGGCGGCTTCGCGGTCGGCCTTTCCAAGGCCCAGACGATGCGCCTTGTCGTGCTGCCGCAACTGATTCGCATTGCACTGCCCGGTCTGGCAAATCTGTGGCTGATCCTGCTCAAGGACACATCACTGGTTTCCGCTATCGGCCTGACCGACATTTTGCGGCAGGCTGGCGTTGCCGCACGCGTGACCAAGCACGCGTTCCTGTTTTTCGGGGTCGCCGCGCTGATCTATCTGGCGCTCGCAATCGTCTCATCCGTAGGCATCAGCGCAATCGAAAGATGGGTCGGCAAACAGGAGGCGCATCGATGAGTGCCTCAATGCAAGCCTCCGACATCGTTGAACGCCCGCCCCCACCGGCACATGGTTGGTCACGCCAACGCATCCTTGGATACGGGTTGGTGGCGCTCTGGGCGGTTATGGGCATAGGGCTCGTCGCCTATCTCGTTTCGGCGTGGAACAGCGAACTTTTCCAGAAATATGCTCCGGGCTACATTTCCGGCGTCGGCATCACGCTGTCGCTGGTCGGCATTTCCATCGTGGTAGGAGCCATATTGTCGGTCCCGATCGCGTATGGCCGCATGTCGCGCAATCCCATCATTGCTGGTCTTGCATACGCCTACGTCTATTTCTTCCGCGGGACGCCGCTTCTGGCCCAGGCCTTCCTCGTCTACTACGGCTTCGGCTCGTTCAGGCCGGAACTCGACGCCATCGGCCTGTGGTGGTTCTTCCGCGAAGCTTTCAATTGCGCGGTCTTTGCCTTTGCGCTTAACACCGCAGCCTATCAGGCCGAAATCCTGCGTGGCGCCATTGAAAGCGTGCCGAGAGGCCAATGGGAAGGCGCTGCTTCGCTCGGCCTGCACAAGATGCAAACCCTGCGCAAGATCATCCTGCCGCAAGCCCTCATCGTCGCACTGAGGCCCTATGGCAATGAAGTGATCCTGATGATCAAGGGCTCGGCCATTGTCGCCATCATCACCGTCTACGACCTGATGGGGATCACGCGGCTGACCTATTCGCGCACCTTTGATTTCCAGTCCTACCTTTGGGCAGCAATTATCTACCTGTTGATCGTGGAGACGCTGCGCCACGCTGTCGACTGGATTGAACGGCGGATCACGCGCCACCTGAAACGCTGAACGGCCCTTCCGGTTCTACTGGGCCAACGAACGTAGACTTGACGAATTTGCGTCAACGCCTAGACCTGCGTCGAGAAACTCGACGCGTGAAAAGGCAATTTCAAAATGGCAGCAGTGGCTTTCCTCGGTCTCGGTGTGATGGGTTACCCGATGGCCGCACACCTGAAAAACAAGGGCGGCCACGACGTCACCGTCTATAACCGCACCACGGCCAAGGCCGAGCAATGGGTGGCTCAACATGGCGGCAAGCTCGCAACGACGCCGGCGGCAGCCGCCGAAGGCAAGGACTTCGTGTTCTCGTGCGTCGGCAACGACGACGACCTCCGCTCAGTGACCATCGGCGCCGAGGGCGCTTTCAGTTCGATGAAGAAAGGCGCGATCTTCATCGACAACACCACCGCTTCTGCAGAAGTCGCTCGTGAGCTCTTCGCGAAGGCGGAAGCGGCAGGTTTCGCCTCCCTCGACGCACCGGTTTCCGGCGGTCAGGCAGGTGCGGAAAACGGTGTACTCACCGTTATGGTAGGGGGCAACGAGAGTGCATTCGAGCGAGCAAGACCGGTGATAGATGCCTATGCCCGCATGATCGGCCTGATGGGACCTGCCGGGTCGGGGCAGTTAACCAAAATGATCAACCAGATCTGTATCGCAGGACTGGTGCAAGGCCTTTCCGAAGGCATCCATTTCGGCAAAAAGGCTGGGCTGGACATTGAAAAGGTCGTGGAAGTTATTTCCAAGGGTGCCGCCGGTTCTTGGCAGATGGAAAACCGCCACAAGACCATGAATGCCGGCAAGTATGATCACGGCTTCGCAATAGACTGGATGCGGAAGGACCTTGGCATCTGCCTGGCGGAAGCCAATCGCAACGGCGCTTCCCTGCCGGTAACTGCGCTCGTCGATCAGTTTTATAAGGATGTGCAGGCGATGGGTGGTAGTCGTTGGGATACGTCGGCGCTCTTGGCCCGATTGGAGCGGTAGTTCACCAGCAAGGCAATGCGATATAGAGGCGGCGTTGCGCTCAGGCCGCCTCTTCGGTCCGGCTAAAATCGACTTCAGCGAACGCTGTGCGCAGGATTTTCGGCCCTGCTCCGGGCCTTGTCGCGTCGGTTGACAGTATCTGGCGCCAGCGCCTTGCGCCGGGAAGGCCGTGGAACAAGCCTACCATATGACGCGTGACATGACCCAGCCGCCCGCTCCTTTCGATATGGGCTGCTGCGTAGTCCGCCATCGTGTCAATCAGCGCTTCAAAATCGAAGGTGCCGGCTGTTTCTCCGGCCAGCAAGGCGTCGACGCCACTGAGAACGCCCGGCGTGTGGTAGGCGGCACGCCCCAGCATGACGCCATCGACCTTGGCCAAATGGTCGGCGGACTCATCCAGGGTCTGAATCCCACCGTTGATGCCGATGAAACGATTTGGGTTTTTTGCCTTGAGCCGATAGACGCGTTCATAGTCCAAAGGCGGAATCTCGCGGTTTTCCTTCGGGCTCAAGCCCTCCAGCCAAGCCTTTCGTGCATGAACCCATAGGGCATCGGCGCCTGCGGCAAAGACGCCATCGGCGAGCGCATCGAGGGCCGGCTCAGGGTCCTGCTCGTCGACGCCGATGCGGCATTTGACGGTGACCGGCAGCTTGACCGCCGCCTTCATAGCGGCCACGCAATCTGCGACAAGCTCAGGAGTTTTCATCAGGCACGCGCCAAACGTGCCGGACTGCACGCGATCCGACGGGCAGCCAACATTGAGGTTAACCTCGTCGTAGCCGAATTCTTCGCCTATGCGCGCTGCTTCGGCCAGCTTCGCGGGGTCGGAGCCGCCAAGTTGCAAGGCGACGGGATGCTCAGAGGGGTGGAAGCCAAGCAGACGCTCACGCGCGCCTTGGATAGCAGCATCGGCCACCACCATTTCGGTGTAGAGCAGCGCCCTGCCCGTCAACTGGCGGTGGAGGAAACGACAATGACGGTCGGTCCAGTCCATCATCGGCGCCACGGCCAAAACCGGCTTTCCATACAGCCCAGAACTGCCGGTTTTCTGCGGGTTTTGTCCCATTGTGCCAGTGCTCGTTTACTGCCTGCTTTTGCCCGAGAATGACGATTTGACGCCAAACGTGCGACAATCGCTTTGCGCGAACTGATCGTGTTCAACCGATGGGAACAATCCCACCCGGTCCAGGTAGGGACCAAACGACCACTTATCCTAAGCTTACGTCTCTTTCAAACGCGACGGTTTGGTCCCGCACCGCGAATCCTGTACGTTTGATAGGGACCGAGTCGCACACGCATGAGCTTCGATCGTGCCGACCTTCGGTTTCGACGAACACAAGTTCTTGCGATACGAAACGGCGCGGCTTATGCCGGTGATGCTGGAAGTTTTAACGGCATAAGTCACGATGCAGAGCAGCAAATCCGGAAACTGGATTTTTGCCATTCCATCTTTTTGGGGACTGGCAACCTGGACTGTGGCTGTTGCTGCTTACTTGTTCGGCGGCATTGGTTGGGAACCTGTCAACCATACTGCGCTTGCACTCCTGCTGATGATGCCAGCGTGCTTCCTCTTTTCCCTGCTCATCTTTTCGTCGGTCATTCGATCAGTCTTCAACAACCATTATGACCGGCTGTTTCCCAAGGTTAATCTTCGGTGGGAATTTCTTCTGCACGGTCTAGGTGTCGTTTCATCGCTGATGGTTGTCTACAGCGTAACCCATTCGGGATGGATCGAGGGCGACTTCTTCACGACAATGATCAACGATCCAATCGCTATTCGAACCGCGACCTCGAAGAACCCGCCGGTCGGCATTTATGTAGGCTACGCCGGTTGGATTGGAGCCTTCATTAGTGGGGCACAAGCAGGCATGTACAAAAAGGGCAGGTGGATACACTACCTTCTCTTAAGCATCCAGGTCGTGGCAAGCTTGGTGTTCCTAAGCAAAATCCGCCCGATCGCCATTATCCTGCTGTTCGCGTTCCCGTACCTGATCCTTAACTATCGCAGATTCAGCCCACTCCGATTGGCAATCCTGTGCGCGACCCTGATGATTGTGATCGTCGGCTTCTTCGTGATCTGGAGCGATTCAACAGGTAAGGTCTATTCGCTCGATCTTGGCTATCCGCCCGCTATCGAAACGTTCCTGCTGTACCTAACTTCGGGCCCGGCCTACTTCTCGCACGTCGTGGCGATTGAAATCCCAGATATGAACCTGTCGCGCACCTTGCGACCTTTCTATGCGTTATCCGCTATTCTGTTCGACACCGAGCCGCCTCCGCCCTCAATTATCCCGTTCTACAGCATACCAATCACCACAAATGTCGGGACCGCTCTTGAGCCATGGTTCAGGGATTATGGAATTGCAGGCGTGCTTGTCGGGGTGTTCGTGGTCAGTTTCGGTGTGGACCTGATCGCCTATTGGGGACTTAAATTTGGCCGGGTTTCTGGCACGATGGTCGCCATTGTGATGTGTTTCTGTTCAACTCTCGCGTTTTTCGTACCGAGGTTGACCAGTGGCGCCGTGCTCGGTGCGCTGCTCATATTTTTTCTCCACTTCGTTATTGTCACCATCCGCCAACTAGCGTCTCCCAACACGCAAACTATGCCGCATATCGCCCCAAACGCCTTGAGCGCAGATGAAGCACCCTCGTGATAGACGACCGTCGCCGTTCCGTTCGCGTACGGCTGCAGAACTCTTGTGAGTTCGGGTACGGAGCGCTCGATACAGGTGCGGCATGGCCTGTTGTTACGTCAGGCCGCAAGCTTGGCCCAACAAGGCGCGCTTTTGCCTTCAAGCCTGCGATGCTACGGTTCCGGCTTGCGCAATCATGAATGGATTTTTCCTTTGAGCGACATCTCTCACCTGCCGCTAATTGAGGTCTGCGTCGAAGGAATAGATGGGTTGGTCGCAGCCCAAAACGCAGGTGCCGACCGCGTGGAATTGTGCGCCAGCCTGCTCGAAGGCGGCATAACACCAAGCTTCGGCACGGTGCGGACCGCGCTGGAGCTAGCGAAAATCCCATTCCACGTCATTGTGCGGCCGCGTGGCGGCGATTTCCTCTACAGCCCGGCCGAGCACCGCTCGATGGTGGCGGACGTGCTTGCACTGCGCGATCTTGGCGTTGCCGGCGTAGTCGTCGGGTGCCTGAATGCCGACGGCACAATCGATGAGAAGCGCATGGGCGATCTTGTTGCGGCAGCAGGTCCGCTCAACGTGACCTGCCATCGTGCGTTCGACATGACGCGCGACCCTTTAGAGGCGCTGGAAGCACTGATCTGCTGCAAAGTGGGGCGCGTGCTGACCAGTGGCCAGCGCGACACCGCAGCGGAAGGTGCAGAACTTCTGGCTGAACTGGTAAGGCAAGCGGCGGGCCGTATCATTATTCTGGGATGCGGCGCGCTAGACCCCGACAACATCGGCGCTGTCCGCCGAAAAACCCGCCTCACCGAAATGCATTTCGCCTCTCTCAAGGACGTGCAGAGCGCCATGATCTACCGCAACCCGCGCGTGGGCATGGGCGGTACAGACCTCGACCGCGAATATCGCAACACAGTGACCGACGAGGCAGTGGTGGCCGCAACCATTGCGGCTGCACGCGAATGATAAATGAGACGAAGCTGCTCCCGATCGAGACTATCGCGTCCGCCGACGAAAGCGCGGTCCTTCGACTCAACAATCACCACGCCGAGGAGTTGTCCTGGCTGGAGGCAGATCGGCTAAGCTTCCTGCTCGGCCAAGCGTTCTATGCGCGCCGCATCGGCACCGTCGAAGCGTTCATCATGACGTTCGATCAGGATGCGGACTATGACAGTCCCAATTTCCTGTGGCTCAAGCAGCGGTTTCCGCGCTTCGTCTATGTCGATCGCGTCGCTGTCGACGAAGCGGCGCGCGGGCGCGGTCATGCCCGGCGGTTTTACGAGGATCTGTTCGAGCAGGCCAAGCGAACCAACCACAAGTTGGTTACGTGCGAGGTGAATTCCGAACCGCCAAACCCGGCATCCGATGCCTTCCACGCGCGGCTCGGGTTTCACGAAATCGGCGCCGCCGCGATCCATGGCGGGAAGAAGACCGTGCGCTATTTTGCGCGGGAAATTTAGCGCCAGAGCGCTCTTACGCGGTCAATTTGGCGTTCATGAAACCCAGCGAAAAAAGTTAACGCCAAATGTGAAACTCCTCACAGTTGGCGACCGTAATTGATGGAATTATCGAGGCACACTCTCGAAAAGGAGATGGCGGACCAGTTCAGTTAATGCACAGGCCGGCGCACGATCCCGACTATTGCACACTCACCGCGCCGGCCGTGCAACTTCCAACAGTCCTGCTTCATCGGTTTATGCGGCCACTCCCCTCCCAAGCGCCGCTGGCCGGCGCGTGTTGGCCTCCAGCGCGCCGGCCTTTTTATTCACGCTACACTGAGGATCGAGACCCAGTCATGGCAGAGACCATGACTGGGTCAAGCTTGATAGGCCTGGACAAGGCCACTATCGACCCCCCGGACCCTGACCTAGTGCGAGCTCGACAGCTTCATCATCACGAGGCCTGAGACGATCAGGGTTGCGGCCAGCACGCGCATCGGTGTGATCGGTTCGTTCAACACTGCAATGCCGACAACGAAAGCGCCAACTGCGCCGATGCCGGTCCAGATCGTGTAAGCGGTTCCGAGAGGCAATGACCTCATGGAAATCGATAGCAAGCCAAAGCTGGCGATCATGGTGATCAAGGTGATGACCGAAGGCGTCAGAAGCGTAAAGCCCTCTGACTTCTTCATGTAGAAGGCCCAGACGACTTCAAGAAATCCGGCAACGACGAGATAGACCCAAGCCATGGAGCGGCTCTCCTTTTTCAAGGCCGGGCCGTCCCGGACATTTTTCCCGATATGGGGAGGTCGTTCCTCTTGGCCGTGAATTTATGTGATTCAGGCGATCTCGCAAGATGGTGCGATGCATAGCTGCCATGCCCACCCTGTCGAGAGCCCGAAGCTCTTTGGCAAAAAAGAATCGGCGGCCGGAACATCCAGCCGCCGATTCCCAGGATTGGTCTTTGCGCCTATTCTATTTGAAGAGCTGCAAAGCGTTGAGCAGCGTCTGCGAAACACCCCACAGCAGTGGGATGCCTACAAACCCCCACGCCATGACAAGCTGCGCCTTCGTTGTCTGGCTATCATGTGATTGCATGATCTAGTCTCCCTATCCGTTATGCGGTTGCCGCGGCCATGGCCCGGCCATCCGACTTCATGTGATAGCGTTCATTGACCGCCTTGACGAAGAAGTTGCAGACCAACCCGATCACGAACAATCCGGCCATGATGTACATGGTGGTGTTGTAGGCATCCGCCTTGGGCACGTTGTGGGTGACGTTGTATTCCCGGATATAGTTCACCAAAACCGGCCCGAAGATGCCCGCCGCCGACCATGCTGTCAGCAGCAGGCCGTGGATAGCGCCAACATAACGTACGCCGAACATATCGCGCAGATAGGCCGGCACAGTGGAGAAGCCGCCGCCATACATCGAGATGATGATACAGAAGCAGAGCGCGAAACCGGCGACACTGCCGATCGAGCCCATGTAAGGCACCAGGCAGTAGAGAATGAAGCCCAGCACCATGAACACAAAGTAAGTGTTGCGACGTCCCAGATAGTCGGAGGTCGTCGCCCAGGCGAAACGCCCGCCCATGTTGAACAGGCTCATTAAGCCTACGAGACCGGCGGCCGCAATCGGCGTGATCTGGCCGGGGAACATTTCCTGGCTCATTGCAGAGGCCTGACCGAGAACGCCGATGCCAGCCGTGGTGTTGACGCAAAGGACAACCCAGATCAGCCAGAACTGCGGCGTCTTAAGCGCGTCGTAGACGTACACGTTGTTGCTGGAGATCAGCTTGTTGGCCTTGGGCGCGACATAGCCTTCCGGCTTCCAGTCATCGGGCGGAACACGCACGATGATCGAGCCGACGACCATGAACACGAAATACACGACGCCCAATATGATAAAGGTTTCCATGACGCCGATATGCGTTTCGGTGGTGAACTGCTTCATCAGCCACACCGACAGGGGTGACGCGATGAACGCACCGCCACCGAAGCCCATGATCGCCATGCCTGTTGCCATGCCGGGGCGGTCAGGGAACCACTTGATCAGCGTCGACACCGGCGAGATGTAGCCAATGCCGAGCGCGATGCCGCCCAGAACGCCGTAGCCCAGATAGATCAGCCACAGATTGTGGATGGCGATGCCGGCCGCGGAAATAAGGAACCCGCCGGCCCAGCAGCACGCGGCGGTGAACATTGCCTTGCGCGGGCCACCCTCCTCGACCCAACGGCCGAAAACAGCCGAAGCCACGCCGAGGAAGAAAATGGCGATGGAAAATATCCAGCCCAGTTCCGTCAGCTTCCAGTCATCCGGAGCCGAATCAGTAATGCCGATGAGCTTTGTCATCGGCAGGTTAAACACGCTGTAGGCGTAGGCCTGGCCAATACACAAGTGAACACAAAGTGCGGCTGGCGGTACCATCCACCGGCTATAGCCCGGCCGCGCTACGGTGCGCGATCGGCTAAACCAATTCTCGGCCTGCGTTGCCATGCTTCCCTCCAAGATGATTCTTGTTTTTGTTGGACTCGCCGCACGGCTTGATCTGGGCCGTCCGGCGCAATCGGTCGCGTCACGATATGGTCGCTCTACGATACGATCGCGCAACGATATATTCGTGCCGTTTCGCTGCAATACGACGATGGTCGAACTTAGTCTGTGGTGGAAATAACAAAGGCCGGTGCTGAGCACCGGCCTTTTTCAACCGAATCAGGGCGGATCAGGCGTTGGCTGCCGCTACCGCGCGACGCGCCATGACCACGATCAAATGAGCGCGATAGTCTGCCGAAGCGTGCATGTCGCTCATCAAGGCTTTTGCCGGAACCTTTGCCGACGCCAGCGCTGCTGCGTCGAACTGTTTGGCAAGTGCCGCTTCCAGTTCCCTGGATCGGAAGACGCCGTCGTCGCCCGCGCCGGTGACGGCGACGCGAGCGCCATCAGCACCCTTGGCCACGAACACGCCGACAATGGCGTAACGCGAGGCCGGGTTGCGGAACTTTTCATAGGCCGCTTTGGCCGGCGCGCTGAAGGTGACGGCCGTAACGATTTCGCCGTCCTTTAGCGCCGTCTCGAACAAGCCCTTGAAGAACTTGTCAGCCGCGATCTGGCGCTTGTTGGTGACGATCGTCGCCCCAAGCGCCAGCATGGCGGATGGGTAGTCTGCGGCCGGATCGTTGTTGGCGATGGAGCCGCCGATGGTGCCCCTGTGGCGCACGGCCGGATCGCCGATCATCGCAGCGAGATGCGAGAGTGCCGGACACGCTTTCGCAAGCTTGTCGCTGGTGGCAACCTCGTAGTGCGTGGTAGCGGCGCCTATGGTGACCGTCTTGCCTGACACCTTGATGCCCTTCAGCGCATCGATGCGGGAAATGTCGACCAGATCGGAAGGTGCCGCCAGCCGCGTCTTCATGGCCGGGATAAGCGTCATTCCGCCGGACACGAGCTTGGCCTCGCCCTTGGCGAGCTTGGCCGCATCAGCAACGGAGGCAGCGCGGTGATAGTTGACCGAATACATGATCGTGCCTCCTCAGTGTTTCGCCGACCGGATTGCCGCCCACACCTTTTGCGGTGTCGCCGGCATGGTCAGGTTCTCGGTACCGATGGCGTCGGTGATGGCATTGATAACGGCCGGCGGCGCGCCAATCGCGCCTGCTTCGCCGCAACCCTTGATGCCAAGAGGATTGGACGGAGACGGCGTGTTGGACGTCGATAGCTTGTAGGACGGGACATCGCCGGCACGCGGCATGGTGTAATCCATGTAGCTCGCCGTCAGAAGCTGACCGCTGGCATCGTAGTTCGCGCCTTCCAGAATGGCCTGTCCAATGCCCTGCGTGACGCCACCATGGACCTGGCCCTCGACAATCATAGGGTTGATGATGTTGCCGAAATCATCGGCCGCCACGAACTGGACGATGTCGGTCTGGCCTGTATCCGGGTCGATCTCCACCTCGCAGATGTAGCAGCCGGCCGGGAAGGTAAAGTTCGCCGGATCGTAGAAGGCGGTTTCCTTCAAGCCGGGCTCCATGCCGCCGGGCAGATTGTGCGCGGTATAGGCAGCGAGCGCCATTTGGAACCAGGGCACGTTCTTGTCCGTGCCTGCGACCTTCAACGCCCCGTTCTCGATGACGATGTCGGCTTCGTCAGCCTCCATCAGATGGGCCGCGATCTTCTTTGCCTTGGCTTCCACCTTGTCGAGCGCCTTGACGATGGCGCTCATGCCGACGGCGCCTGAACGGGAGCCGTAGGTGCCCATGCCCATCTGCACCTTGTCGGTGTCGCCGTGAACGATGGAAATCGAATCCAGCGGAACCGACAGGCGCTCAGCAACCAATTGCGCGAAAGTCGTCTCATGGCCTTGGCCGTGGCTGTGCGAACCGGTGAGAACTTCGATGGTGCCGACGGCGTTGACTCGCACCTCCGCCGACTCCCAAAGCCCTACGCCTGCCCCGAGCGACCCGACGGCGGCGGACGGAGCAATGCCACAGGCCTCGATGTAGCAAGAGAAGCCCATGCCGCGCAGCTTGCCGTCCTTCTTCGCCTTCTCGCGGCGTTTCTCGAAACCGGCATAGTCCGCAGCCTTCATCGCGGTATCCAGCGACGTTGCGAAGTCACCGGCGTCGTAACACATGATGACCGGCGTCTGGTGCGGGAAGGCCTTGATGAAGTTCTTCCGGCGCAATTCCGCCGGCGACACGCCGAACTGGCGTGCCGAGACTTCCATCATGCGTTCGACGAGATATGCCGCCTCGGGCCGCCCTGCCCCACGATAGGCATCCACCGGCGCGGTGTTGGTATAGATGGCCTTCACGTTGGCGTGGATGGCCGGAATGTCGTACTGGCCGGACAAAAGCGTCGCGTAAAGATAGGTCGGCGTTGCGGACGAGAACAGCGACATATAGGCGCCGAGATTGGCCTTGGTCTCCACCTTGAAGCCGAGGATCTTGTGATCCTTGTCGAAAGCCATTTCAGCGTGAGTGTGGTGGTCGCGGCCGTGGGCATCCGTCAGGAAGCTCTCTGTGCGGTCTGCGACCCATTTGACCGGCACGCCCGTCTTCTTCGATGCCCAGAGGCAAACGAGCTCCTCTGGATAAATATAGATCTTCGAGCCGAAACCGCCGCCGACATCTGGAGCGATGACGCGCAGCTTATTTTCCGGAGCAACGTTATAGAAGGCGCTCATGACGAGACGCGCGACATGCGGGTTCTGCGACGTCGTCCAGCAGGTGTAGTGGTCTTCGGCCTTGTCGTAATGGCCGAGCGCCGCGCGTGGCTCCATGGCGTTTGGAACCAGGCGGTTGTTGATGACATCCATCTTGACGACATGGGCCGCCTTCTTGAACGCCGCGGCAGTCTCGTCCGCGTTGCCGATATCCCAGTCGAAGATCAGGTTGTTCTCGGCTTCCGGATGGATTTGGGGGGCGCCCTTGTCCATCGCCTTTGAGGCGTCGGTGACGGCCCTCAATTCCTTGTAGGTGATCTCGACCGCCTCGGCCGCATCACGGGCCTGAGCCTTCGTGTCCGCCACCACAATCACCACGGCATCGCCGACATAGCGAACCTTGTCGACAGCAAGCGGCGACCAGGCACCCATCTTCATCGGCGAGCCATCCTTGGAGTGGATCATCCAGCCGCAAATGAGGTTGCCGATGCCATCGGCCTTGAGTTCTTTGCCCGTAAGCACGCCGATTACACCCGGCATCGCCTGCGCGGCCTTGACCTCGATCTTCTTTATCTGTGCATGCGCATGCGGACTGCGCACGAACATTGCATGCTTCATGCCCGGCACCACCATGTCGTCGACATAGCGGCCGGATCCGGTGATGAACCTTTTGTCTTCCTTGCGCGAAACCCGCGCGCCTACGCCTTCAATACCCATGTCGGAACCTCCGGTTCGAGGGCAGTCAGGGAGTAAGGCAATGCGGCAGCAGGTAGGCCCGTCGTGGCGGCAGCTTCCCTACTGCCTTACTGCCCTACTGTCCTACTCCCGAAATTAAGCTGCTTTCTTTGTCTTGCCCTTGGAGACCTTGGACATCGTTTTCGAAGCGGCGAGCACCGCCTTGACGATGTTGTGGTAACCAGTGCAGCGGCAGATGTTGCCCTCGAGCTCGGCCCGAACCGTCGCCTCGTCCAGCCCTTCGGGATGGCGCGCGATCATGTCGACAGTGGTCATGATCATGCCCGGGGTGCAGAAGCCGCATTGCAGGCCATGATGTTCCTTGAAAGCGGCCTGGACGGGATGCAGATCGCCGCCATCGGTAAGGCCCTCGATCGTTACCACATCGGAACCGGATGCCTGCGCTGCGAGCATCGAGCAGGACTTCATCGCCTTGCCATCAACATGGACGACACAGGCTCCGCACTGCGACGTGTCGCAACCGACGTGTGTACCGGTAAGGCCGATATGTTCCCGCAGAAAGTGCACCAGAAGCGTTCGATCCTCGACGGATGCGCTGACCCGCCTCCCGTTTACCGTCAACGATACTTCCGACATGGAGCCTCCCCTGGGTGATTAACCTTGGTACACGGCGTCCGACTAAAACGCCGGTGAAGCGTTATTCTTATACCCAATAACGGTGACGACAATAGCCATCGTTCGCAGCACACGCGAACTTGAGCTATGCCAAGGTCGGGGTCAGCACGGATTACTGGAGGTTGCAGGCAGCGATTGGCGAACGACCGGCGCTACGCGGGCGTTTCCGGCGAAGAATGTTCGGGATCGGCAGCCTCTTCTTGGCGTGCGGCTTCTTCCTTTGCACGCGTGCGCTCTATCATTCGCGCGGTAATAATCGATATTTCGTAGAGAATGATCGTAGGCAGCGCGAGGCCGATCTGGCTTAGCGGATCGGGTGGCGTGAGCACGGCCGCAACGACAAAGGCTATGACAATTGCCCATTTGCGCTTTTCGGCCAGTGCCTTGGAGGTCAAAAGCCCAACGCGCGCCATAAGGCTTGTGACCACCGGCAGTTGAAACACGAGACCGAAGGAAAAGATCAGCGTCATGATAAGGCTGAGGTATTCCGACACTTTTGGTAGCAGTGAAATCTGAACCTGATCGGCACTGCCGGCCTGCTGCATGGCAAGGAAGAACCACATCACCATCGGCGTGAAGAAAAAGTAGACCAGAGATGCACCAAGCAGGAACAGCAGCGGCGATGCAATGAGAAACGGCAGAAAAGCAGCACGCTCGTTCTTGTAGAGGCCGGGCGCAATGAATTTGTAGATCTGCGTTGCGATCAGCGGGAAAGCGATAACCATGCCTCCGAACATCGCAAGCTTGATTTGCGTAAAGAAGAATTCCTGCGGAGCAGTGTAGATCAATTCGACCTTTTGAGGGTCCAAACCGGCCCATTGGGTTGCCCATTTGAAGGGCACAACAAGCAGGTTGAACAATTGTTTGGCGAAGAAAAAGCAGACCAGGAACGCACCGAAAAAGCCACCGATCGACCAGATCAGCCGCTTGCGCAACTCTATTAGGTGCTCAATCAGCGGCGCCGATGATTTCTCGATTTCGTCCTGTTCAGTCGAACTCACTTAGACGCCCTCGCAGGTTTCTTTGCCGGTGCGACCGGCTTGGCTGCGGTCTTGACGGGAGGGGTCTTGCCGGCCGCAGCAACTTTTTCGGCAACGGGCTTTGAAGTTCTGGCAACTGCCATTTTGGCTGGCGCGCTCGTCTTTGCTGACACAGCCTTGGCTGAAGATGACTTGCTGGGCGATGCCTTGGTGGCGGCAGTCTTCGCAGGCGCCAGGCTGGCTGCCTTGCGCGAAGGCTTTGCCTTTTCAGCAGGAGCCGAGACGGGTGCCGTCGCCGAAGCATCAGTCATTGGTGGAAATGTCGGTGGGGTTGGCATGGCCTCAGGCCCGCCGGCAACGTCGATCCCCTTTTCGACCGGCTCAGTCGGCTTAGTCTCCACAGCGGGCGATGCGGGCGTCTCACTCGCCGTCGAAGTTTCAGCCAGCTTGGGCTTCATCGCATTGTCCAGACCAGCGCGAACGTCGGCTGCGGCTTGCTCGAAGGGATTTAACTGCTTGCGAATTTCAGCGGCTGGATTCAACCCACGCAATGACTCCACCGACTTCTTGACGTCATCAAGTTCGGCCTCTTTCAAGGCGTCGTTGAACTGCTTTTGGAAATCATTTGCCATGCCGCGCATCTTGGTCATCATGCGACCGAAGGTGCGCAGCATTTGGGGCAAATCCTTCGGCCCGACGACCACAATCATGACGACTGCGATCACCAGCATTTCGGACCAGCCGACATCAAGCATGGCTATTCAACCTGATTTGCGCCGAAACGGAATCAGCCCTTTGTGGCTTTTTCCTTGGATGACGACACAGTTTCGTCAGTCCGGTGCTCGACGGTGCGCTTGTCGTCCGCAACTTCGTCGTCAGCCATGCCCTTCTTGAAGCTCTTTATGCCTTTGGCCATGTCGCCCATCAGCTCGGGGATCTTGCCGCGTCCGAAGACCAGCAACACGATCACCAGCACGATCAACCAGTGCCAAATCGAAAACGAACCCATTGCACTCTCTCTCGAATGTTTTCCCAGATGCTGATCTATGCGTTTTCGTGTCTGGTTTCAAACACAACTGCCGCAGTGTTCACGAATGGTTGCCTGATGTCACGCAGTTTCGAAACGGCCTAGTGCTTTAAATCGCCGCACGGCGGCGTCCGCACCGCTTTCCATCCTCAATCGTCCGTGACACGCGGGGTCAGCAGCCCCAGCTCCTCAAGGTCAATGTCGGTCAACGCATCCTCGTCCTCTGTCAGAACATCGGCGTCGACTGGCGGCAAGGGAACGGAGAAATTTGCCGGCATGCGGGTTGAAAGCAGCCCGGCACCCTTCAATTCATCGATTCCCGGCAGGTCACGCAGTTCCTCAAGGGAGAAATGATCGAGGAATTCGTCCGTTGTGCCGTAGGTGACGGGGCGGCCAGGTGTGCGGCGCCGGCCGCGCATGCGAATCCATTCGGTTTCCAGCAGAGTGTCGAGCGTGCCCTTCGAAGTTTCCACGCCGCGAATATCTTCGATCTCGGCGCGCGTGACCGGCTGGTGATAGGCGATGATAGCCAGAACCTCGAGAGCGGCCCTGGACAGCTTTCTTTGCTGAACGGCGTCCCTGCTCATAAGGAAAGCCAGATCTCCGGCGGTCCGGAAAGCCCAGGCATCGGCCACGCGAACCAGGTTCACGCCGCGGCGCGAATAGATCTGCTGCAGTTCGCGCATCGTAGCATCGACGTCGGTTCCTTCGGGCAGACGCGAGGCAAGCTGTTTTTCGCTGACCGGCTCAGTGCTGGCAAAGACGATTGCTTCGGCCATGCGCACCAACTCAGCCATATGCAAGCGCGCCGCGGGATTCTCGATCGGCACGGCTTCGTCCAAATCGTCGCCGATCTTGAACGGTATGACTGATGCATTGGCGGTGTCGTTCATCATGCCACCTCGACTGCCTTGCCGTTCTGGGTGCGGCCACGCAGATAGATTGGTGCGAATGCATCTTGCTGGCGCACTTCCAGCTTGCCTTCGCGGACCAGTTCCAGGGAAGCGGCAAACGCGCTGGCAATGGCAGTGCGCTTTTCCTCGGGCGCCGCCAGATATTCGATCAGGAAGCTATCGAGCACGGTCCAATCCTGCAGCGAGCCTACCAGACGGGTAAGGATGTCGCGCGCCTGCTTGAGCGACCACACACCGCGCTTGGCGATCTGGACATTGGTAATGGCCTGCCGCTGACGTTGGGAAGCATAGGCGGTCAAAAGATCATAGAGCGTTGCTGAATACTGGTTGCGCTTTTCCACAATGACCAGTTCGGGCAGGCCACGAGCGAGCACATCGCGGCCGAGACGATTGCGATTGACCAGACGGGCGGCTGCGTCACGCATTGCCTCAAGGCGACGCAGGCGAAACTGCAGCACCGCGGCGAGTTCCTCACCGCTTTCGCCCTCTTCCCCCGGTTGCTTGGGGATCAGAAGTTTCGATTTCAGGAAGGCAAGCCATGCCGCCATGACAAGATAGTCTGCAGCAAGTTCAAGTCGCACGGCGCGCGCCTTGTCGATGAAGGCCAGATATTGCTCGACCAAGGCAACTATGGAAATGCGGGCGAGATCGACCTTCTGGTTGCGCGCCAGATGCAGCAACAGATCAAGAGGGCCTTCGAAACCGTTGACGTCGACCACCAATTCGGGATCGCCGGTCAGGCGGGATTCGTCGTTTTCCGCCCACAGGCGATCCATGGGCGCAGCTTTCTCAGCCTTCTGGTCTGCCGTCCGCGCCACCGTCCCTTTGCTCCTTGCGCAGCGGCGCTATGCCACCGCCTTGAAATACTGCCCAAATTCGTCGCGCAGGTTGGCTTCGTCAGCTTCGTCCTGCCCGCTGATAGAAGCCAGTGCGCGCTCGGCCCGCTTCAGCGCTTCGCCTTCCAGGGGCTTGGCGCGCGATGCAATTGCCCGCATTTCATCCATTTCCCCGTTGCAGTGAAGAACGAGATCGACACCGGCTGCAAGGATGGAGGTCGCCTTTGTCTGGAAATCCCCAGAAAGTGCCTTCATCGAGGTGTCGTCACTCACCAGCAACCCGTTGAAGCCGATCTCGCCACGAATGATCTCTTCCACCACCTTGCCGGAGGTAGTCGCCGGAGCATCCGGGTCAACGGCGCTGAAAATGACATGCGCGGTCATGGCGATCGGCAGGTCGTTCAACGCCTTGAACGGGGCGAAATCGTGTCTGCGCAAATCATCCAGCCGCGTGTGGACGGTTGGCAGCTCGAAATGGGTATCGGCCGATGCGCGACCGTGACCCGGAATGTGCTTCATCACTGGGAGGACGCCGCCCGCCATCAGCCCCTCGGCGACCGCGCGGCCAAGCGCTATGACGCTCGAAGGCTCCTTGCCATAGGCGCGCGCGCCGATGACCTCGCTTGCGCCCTCTACCGGCACGTCAAGCACCGGCAGACAATCGGCGTTGATGCCGTAGCGCATCAGGTCGAAGGCATGCAGCCGGGCCAGCAACCAGGCTGCGCGCAAACCGGCCTCCCTGTCGTCTCGGTAGAGCGCGCCGAGGGCCGCTCCGGCAGGGTAATTGGGTGCCAACGGTGGACGCAGACGCTGCACCCTGCCCCCTTCCTGGTCGATGAACACCGGAGCATCGGGACGGTCGACGCTGTCGCGCATCGACGCGACCAGATCACGGATCTGTTCAGGCTCGCTGACGTTGCGGGCAAACAGGATGAAGCCCCACGGACGCTCTCCGCGGTAAAACGAGATTTCGTCGCGTGTCAGCGACCTGCCGAGGCAACCGAGAATAAGTGTCTGTGATTCGCTCATGGATGGATTCTAGAGTTTTCCGACCTGAAAGGGAATCGCCGGCATTTCAGTTGTTAAAGGGTGCGAAAACGAAGAAGCCGGCGCTATGCGCCGGCTTCTGTTCGATCAGGAAGCAGTGACTACTTCGAAACGAAGCAGTTGCCGCCTGCCGCCTTGTAGTTCTCACACAGGCTGATGGCTTCGTTGCGCGAATTGGCGGCGACCCGGACCCGGTAGAAGGTGCCCTTGCCGGCCACTTCCGCCTTGACGATGTTGACGCTGCGGCCCTCGAGCACAGACGCGTAGCGCCGCGCCAGATCCTGATAGGTCGACTGCGCGCTGTCCACGCTGGGTTGCGATGCAATCTGCATGGACCATGCACCTGGAGCAGCAGCTCCACCTGCCGGATCGACGGCCGCGACTTGGTCGGGCTTGACCTCACCGACGATATCGACCGGCTGTTCGGCAGGACGCTGCGGAGCGACAGGCGCAAGTGCCGGCGTAACAGCGGATTGAGCAGCAGGCTGCGGAGCCTGCGGCTGTGCTGCCACGGCGGGAGCAGGCGCTGCAGCCACGGCAGGAGCTGCCTTTGTCTCGGTTTCCGGCGAAACTGCGCCGGTCTGGTCATCGGTCGTCGGATTGACAACGAGTTGCGGTGCCGGATCGGCAGGCTCAGTCGCGGCGACTTGCACTGAGGCAGGCTGCGGCTCCTCGCGTGGAACCAGTGAGCCATCCGGCTTCACGATCATCGTGCGCACCTTGCGAGGCGTTACCAGAGCGACACCGGACTGATCATTCGCATCAGGCTCCACTGCAGCCGGGGCAATGCGATCTTCAGACTTTCCTGTCGGCTGAGCATCGGCAACGTCGCTCTCTGCCGGAACGGGGTCGACAACGCGCGCCTCAGGAGCTTTGGTCGCGACATCAACAGGCTCTTCGGCATCGGTGACCAACTTGTCCTGAACCGGCGCTGCGGGCTTGGTGCCCTTAGCGACCATGTCGTAGACTTTATTGTCCTGATTGGGGATGACCGCGCCGCCCGGGTTCTCGGGCTTGACCTTAATTGGATTGTCATCAGCCTTAACCAGAACCGGCGCCCCAGTGCTTCCGCTTCCACCAAACGACAGCGCGAAGGCGCCAATGCCGCCGATAAGCGCCACCGCGCCGACCAGCGCGGCAACCATCACGGCACGCTTGCGTGGCTGAGGAGCAGCCGCCGCTTCCACGGGGTCGGGAAGCGACATGTCGTCATCAAAATCAGGATCGAAGGTGAGGTCGTCATCGCTCGACGCGGCTTGCGTCTCAAGTGGCTTGCTGCCGGGCAGATCTTCGATGTCGAAGCCGGCAAGCGCCGGATCGTCGTAGTCGTTGCCTATGGCTGCTGCCTGAATTCCGTGAGTCTTCGAATAGGCGGACGCGCCTGCCTCTGCCTGCTTGTAGTCAGGCTTGTAAGCATCACTTGCATAAGCCGCAGTGTGCGCGGCAGCAGGCTCCTGCGCGTTCATCTCGGTAAGCAGGGTGGTGAACTCGGCTTCGAGGTCGTCATAGATCGGCTTGTCCGCGTTTTCGCTTTCAAACGAAACCTCGGGAATATCGAGGTCATCGGCGAGGGCCACGACACGTTCGGGCACATCTACGGTTTCGACATCCGGCGCTTCGTCATAGACGGGTGCAGCCGGCGTCGTTTCGACAACCTCATATGCCTCTTCCTCAGCCTCGACACTCGCGGACAAATCCGCAGCATCGAAGGAAACGTCATAGGCAGCAGGAATCTCATATTCCGGCTGGCTGGTGGAAAAAGCTTCCGGTTCGACGGGATCTGCGCTGGCGACCGGCTGCGCGGGGGCAGCCTGGGGCTGGATATATGGCGTGCCCCGGTTCCAGATGCGGCCCGATGCGGCTGCACCGGCAACAGGTGCGGCGGCGGCCAGCCATTTCAGCGCTTCGACAGGGTCGTCCGCGGGAGGAGCGGATTGCTCTGCCACTACATCCAGATCTTCGACCTGCTCGACTTCGCCCTGCTCCGCCATAGCGGCTTCGAAGCTGGAACGATCGAATTCGATCTCCGGAGCCTCATCCGCATCGCCTTCTGCGACAGCGGCGAATTCCGCCGTGCCGACCTCGTCAGCGGCAGCAACACCCTCTGCCTCGAGTTCTTCCACAAGAGCGGCGTCAAGTTCATCCGATGCCGAGTACTCCACGGGTTCCGGCTGTAGCTCCACAGGTTCTTCAGCCGGCGACCAATCCGTCTCTGCAGCCGCGACCTGTTCTACCGGTGCAACATCGTCATGGTGCTGGACAGGCAGGGGTCGCGCCGACATCTGGTTGAGCAGCGCGTTCAGCTCGTCTTCAAGGCTATCGCCCCGAGCGCCTACCGGCTCGGCTGACGGCTCGATGTAAGGAGATGCCTCTTCCTGCACCATAACTTCGAAGGGAGCTTCGTCCGCGACTTCCGCGACAGGGTTCGCCGGCTCATCGGCGATGGCGTCTTCTATAAATTCGGAAGATTCGAGTTCCCGGCCGGCCAGCGCGCCGGTTTCAGCCGGGCGCGCGTCGAAATCCATATCGACATCGGCCATCGCCATGTCGAAATCGGCCCCGAAATCATCGGCGGTCGGAGCACTGGAGGGAGCCTCGTTGGCCTCCGTCAGTTCAAAATCAACACGATCGAAATCGTCTGATGCCTCATCGGCCTCATCATCGTATGCGCGGCTATCGGACTGAAGTTCAAAACCGCCGGCATTGTCGGCAGCTACGGGCGAATGAGCGTCCTCGGCGCCAGGAACGGGCTCGCCGGACAATTCTGCATCGTCCAGGACGAGGTCGTCGTCGAATTCAAAGTCTTGGTCAAGCACACCTGCGGAATCGTCGTCGGCCGCCGCCTCTGCACCACCATCCATACCGTAGCGCGGATCTGCCGGAGCGGCGTTGATAGCGGCCACGGGTTCGTCTGCCTCACCGAATTCGCCCATCAACTCCTTTTCAAGATCGATTGCGAAATCAACGGCGCCATCAGCCTGCGCTGACGCGTTCTGCTGGTTGACCGGTACACGCGGGTCAAAGCCCATGATTCTGGTCAGTTCCGCGAACGGATCATCCTCGGAAATCTCGTCGCGGCCCGTTGTCCTCAACTGGGTTCTCTCTGCCATCGTCGTTCCCGAACTCACACTCTATCG
>MKRZ01000025.1:27885-35546 GCA_001897075.1 Mesorhizobium sp. 61-13
TAACGCATTTCCGTCGGCGCGTCCGCACCAATGAGCGTTAGACCAGACATCAAAATGTCCGACACAGCCTGCACCAGCCCTAGTCTGGCATACGTCAATTGTGGGTCGTTAACCTTAACAAACCGTAAGTCTGGGTTATCAGTACCTCTATTCCAGTGCGAGTGGAACGCACTTGCCAAGTCGTACATGTAAAATGCCAACCTGTGCGGCTCAAGTACAAGTGCCGATTGCTCTATCAATCTCGGATATTCCGCCATCTTCTTGATGAGGCCTATTTCTCCCTCGTCCTTGAGGCTGGAAACAGCCGCGGCGAGCTTTGCCCGATCGAAATCGGAAGTCCCCAATTGCTCGCTTGCCTGACGGAATACGGAATGGCACCGTGCGGATGCATACTGCACGTAAAAGACCGGATTGTCCTTCGACTGCTCGGTAACCTTGGCAAAGTCGAAATCGAGCGGCTCGCTGTTCTTTCGATAGAGCATCATGAAGCGAATCGGGTCGCGGCCAACTTCGTCGACCACATCTCGCAGTGTCACGAACTCGCCTGCCCGCTTCGACATACGTACCGGCTCGCCATCACGAAACAGCTTGACGAGATTGCAGAGCAGTATCGTAACTTCCAGCTTGTCGCCAGAAATCGCCTTACCCAGCGCTTCCATGCGCTTGACGTAGCCGCCGTGGTCAGCACCGAGGATGAAGATCACCTGCTCGAAGCCGCGCGAATATTTGTCCTTCATGTAGGCGACATCGGCCGCGAAATAGGTGTAGGCGCCATCCGACTTGATCAGCGGGCGATCCATGTCGTCGCCAACCTCGGTCGAGCGGAACAATGTCTGTTCGCGGTCTTCCCAGTCGTCGCTCTTTTCGCCCTTAGGGGGCGGCAGCTTGCCCTTGTAGACATGTCCCTTGAGGGTCAGGTCATTGATGGCCGAACGTATCGCCTTGGCGTTATCTGCGTGAAGCGTGCGCTCCGAAAAGAACACCTCATGCGTGACGTTCAAGGCAGCAAGGTCCTCGCGGATCATCGCCATCATGGCAACGATGGTACGGTCCTTGACGATGGCAAGCCCTTCTTCTTCGGGTTTCTGGTTGAGGTCGCGGCCAAACTCGTGTGCCAGAGCCTGTCCGACAGGCACCAGATAGTCGCCGGGATATAGGCCCGGCGGAATCTCGCCGACTTTCTCGCCAAGTGCTTCGCGGTAGCGCAGCATAACGGAGCGCGCCAGCACGTCGATCTGCGCGCCTGCATCGTTGATGTAGTATTCCTTGGTGACGTCATAGCCGGCGAAAGCCATGATGTTGGCGAGCGCGTCGCCGACCACCGCGCCACGGCAATGGCCGACGTGCATGGGTCCGGTCGGATTGGCGGAGACGTATTCCACATTGACCTTGCGGCCCTGCCCCACCTGAGAGCGGCCATAATTCGTGCCTTCGGCCAGCAATCCGACCAGATGCGCGTGCCAGAATTCATCGGTGAGACGCAAGTTGACGAAGCCTGGCCCTGCAACTTCGGCGCTGGCAACATCCTTGTCGGCTCGCATGGCTTCTACGATCTTCTCGGCCAAGGCGCGCGGATTCTGCCCCGTAGGCTTGGCCAGCACCATCGCCGCATTGGTGGCAAGATCGCCGTGGGTGGCATCGCGCGGCGGCTCGACCGCAATGCGCGACAGGTCCGGCGCCGCGCCTTCTTTGTCTTTCAGACCAAGGGCTTCTACGGCTTTTATAATTCGCGCGTTGAAATCGGCGAAGATATTCATGGGAAAAGCTCTGATGGAGTGTAACGAAACCGGCCAATTCGCCAGCAAAATCGCGTTCGGCCTAACTCAAATCGGGCGTATGGTCAAACAGGCGTCGGTGTTCCTTCAAGGCGTATGTGTCGGTCATTCCGGCAAGAAAGTCGGCGACGTGGCGCGCCTTGACGCGATCTTCGGCCCGATCAAGGCCTTCGCGCCAGCCGTCCGGCATGGCGCGTGGGTCAGCGAAATAGACATCGAACAGATCGTGGACGATCTTTTCCGCATCGACGCGCACCCGCATAACTTCCGGATGCCGGTAGAGATGCGCATACAGAAAAGCTTTCAGTTCTTTCTCCTGCCCCGCCATGGCCGAGGTGAAAGTCACGATTGTTTCGCCTGCCCCGCGCACCGCGTCAGCGCTTTCAGGCTTCAACCGAGTAAGATTGGCGCTGGTAGCTGAAATCACATCTTCGACCATGAGCGTGATCTGGCGACGCATCAATTCATGACCGGTGCGCACGGGATCGAGCGCTGGATACCGATGACGCACATCGCGCAGGATCGAACCCGGCAAGGTCACTTCCTCCAGCATGTCGAGGCTGAGAAGCCCCGCCCTCAAACCATCGTCGATGTCATGGGTGTTATAGGCGATGTCATCGGCAATGGCGGCGCACTGGGCTTCGATGCCAGCGAAGCGGTCCAGTTCCAGATCGTGCAGTTCATTGTAAGCTCTGATTGTCTGGGGAACCGGCCCGTGCAGCCCGTTGCCGCGACCATCGATCAAGGGGCCGTTGTGCTTGACCAAGCCTTCGAGCGTTTCCCAAGCCAGATTGAGCCCGTCGAATTCGGCGTAGCGGCGTTCGAGCCGGGTCACGATGCGCAGCGACTGGGCATTGTGGTCGAAACCGCCCCAAGCGGCCATCTTGTCGTTCAACGCGTCTTCGCCGGTATGGCCGAAGGGCGTGTGACCGAAGTCATGGACAAGTGCTACGGCCTCGGCGAGATCCTCGTCGCCGCGCAAGGCGCGCGCCAACGCTCGGGCGATTTGCGCGACCTCTATCGAATGGGTCAGCCTTGTCCGGTAGTGGTCGCCCTCGTGAGCGATGAAAACCTGCGTCTTGTGCTTCAGCCGACGGAAGGCAGTGGAGTGAATGATGCGGTCGCGATCTCTCTGGAAAGGCGTGCGTGTCGGGCTCTCAACCTCATCGAATAACCGTCCACGCGAAAGTGCCGGGTTTGTAGCATAGGGCGCGCGCGGCCGGTAACCAAAACCGATATCGCCGAGCCCTTGCCCGCCCTGCCGCTCGTTCATCTCTTCACCATCTCGTCGCCCGGTCTTGCCAACTTGTTGACTTGGCGACAAGAGCTTCATACCTATCAGTAAGATTGAAACGCAAGGTGACGCCCATGGGCGCTGATGCAAAGACTGCCAAGAAGGTTGACGTGACCGATGCCGCCTTCAGGCGCATTGCCAAGATCATGGCCAGCGAACCGGGTAAAATCGCCTTGCGGGTTTCGGTCGAGGGCGGCGGCTGCTCCGGATTTTCCTACAAATTCGACCTCGTCGAGAGCCGGAACGATGACGACGTCGCCATAGAGCAGGACGGCGCAACGGTGCTGATTGATGACTTGTCCCTGATTTACATGGGCGGTTCGGTGATCGATTTCGTCGATGACCTGATGGGCCAGTCGTTCCAGATCAAAAACCCCAACGCCGTCGCGTCCTGCGGCTGCGGCACCAGTTTCTCCGTATAGACATGCCGGAGGTTGGCGCGGTCCGTCAGGTCGCGCTGTCATCGGGACGCAACCTCGATGCGACGCTGGATTTCTGGCGCGATGTTCTCGGCCTTTCGGTCCATGCACGCTACGATCCACCCGGAATCGCATTCATAATGGTTCATGGCGTACGGCTGTTCTTTACCGATGGCGTGCCGCCGGGAACCGTCTATCTCGACATGAGCGAGCTTGAAGCCTTCCATGACGTCGCAAATGCCGCCGGCGTGCCTTTCACCGCCGCACCCTCGCTTGTCCATCATGACAAGGAAGGCCAATTCGGGCCCGCCGGAGAGTTTGAGTGGATGGCGTTCCTGAAAGACCCCGCGGGCAACACGATAGGCCTGGTCGAGCGCCGCCCTGATTGAAAAAGCCGCCTCTCGGCGGCCCTTTCGTTCGCAGGGTTTTCAAATTCTAGGCTTCGGCGGACATGGCCGCTTCGCGCAAGCCTTCCGCGTCACCGGTCGCGCCATTGAAAACAAGATTGAGCGCAACCGACGCGATCGAGGCCAGCAAGATGCCCGAATCGACCAGCGGGCCGATGGTCTTGGGCAGCCACATATGGAAATCAGGCGCAACGACCGGGATCATGCCGAAGCCAAGTGAAATGGCGACGATGAACAGGTTGTTGCGGTTGCGCTTGAAGTCCACGGCCGAGAGAATTCGGATGCCTGTCGCGGCAACCATGCCGAACATGACGATGCCGGCACCGCCCAGAACCACGGTTGGCAAAGCCTCCACCAGCGCCCCCATCTTCGGTATGAGGCCAAGCACCACCATGATGACGCCGCCGGCAACGCAGACGAAGCGGCTGCGGATGCCGGTGACACCGACAAGGCCGACGTTCTGCGAGAAGCTGGTGTAAGGGAAAGTGTTGAAGATGCCGCCAAGCATGGTGCCAAGACCATCCATCCGGAGACCGGCCGAGAGCATGGGCCGGGTGATCTTCTTGTCGGTCATTTCGCCCAAGGCCAGGAACATGCCGGTCGATTCGATCATCACCACGACCATGACGAGCACCATGGTGAGGATCAGGACCGGATCGAAGATCGGAGCGCCGAAGTGGAAAGGCATGATCGGGGCGAACCACGCGGCGCTCGCCACCTTTTCGAAATGCATCATGCCGAGAGACGCGGCTATCAGACCGCCAACGACGATGCCGACCAGAACCGCGACGTTCGACAAGAAGCCCTTGGCATAGCGGGCAACGCCAATGATGACGGCCAGGACCACGAGCGACAACAAAATGTTGGACATCGGTGCATAGGCTGCGTTGGGCACAGTTGGCGCCAGAGCAAGGCCGGCTGGCAGGGCGGGAACCGTCGAGCCGGCGGCGGTTGCGGCCTCGGTTACCGATTGCAGCCAAGCGGCATGCTCGGGATTGACGATTTTCGGCGCCGTCGGGCCGACAGGCAGGCCGAAAATCCAGTTGATGCCGATCTTCATCAACGAGACGCCAATGACCAGGATAATGGTTCCCGTCACCACGGGCGGAAACAACTTCAGCATTCGGCTGACGAAAGGCGCGATAAGAATGGTGATGATGCCGGCACCGATAATGGCGCCAAAGATCATGCGCGCGCCTTCAACACCGGGATTTGCCACGGCCATCGACACCATCGGGCCCACCGCGGCGAACGTGACGCCCATCATGACTGGGAGCTTGATGCCAAACCATTGCGTGGCACCAAGCGATTGCAGGATCGAAGCGATGCCGCAGACAAACAGATCGGCCGAAATCAGAAATGCGACATCAGCCGGCTCAAGTTGAAGCGCCCTGCCCACAATGAGCGGTACGGCGATGGCGCCAGCGTACATGACCAGAACATGCTGCAGGCCGAGCGTGAACAATCTCGGTGCCGGCAAGACCTCGTCGACGGGATGCGTTGTTTGCGACATGGATTCCTCCTCCCCAGTCGCGCCGCAGTTGGAAATCGGATTTCATCGACCGCGGCGATAGTGCAGGATCGACTCGTTTCGAGTTTTGTACCATCAAGAACTGTTTGAAATAGTCGCGAGATTTTCATGAAGATCGCCACCTGGAATATCAACGGCGTGCGCGCCCGCATTGGCAACCTCACGCATTGGCTGGGCGAAAGCGCTCCGGACATCGTTTGCCTGCAAGAGATCAAGTCGGTGGATGAGCAGTTTCCTCGCGCCGAGATCGAAGCGCTTGGCTACAATGTGGAAACACATGGCCAGAAGGGTTTCAACGGCGTCGCCATCCTGTCCAAACTGCGCTTCGACGAGGTCAATCGCGGCCTGCCCGGCGACGATGCAGACGAACAGGCCAGATTCATCGAAGGCGTGTTCTCGACGGACAGGGGCGCGTTGCGCGTGGTCTCGCTCTACCTGCCCAACGGCAATCCGATCGATGACCCTGTGAAGTTTCCCTACAAGCTGGCATGGATGGACAGACTTGAGCGCTGGGCAAAGGAGCGGCTTGCGCTGGAAGAAGCACTGGTGCTTGCCGGTGACTACAACGTCATTCCCGAGCCGATCGACGCCAAGCATCCGGAAAACTGGTTAGGCGATGCCCTTTTCCAGCCGCAGACGCGGCAGGCGTTCCGCCGTTTGAAGAACCTGGGCTTCACCGAAGCCGTGCGCGCCACGACAGACGCGCCCGACGTCTACACCTTCTGGGATTATCAAGCAGGCGCATGGCAGAAGAACAACGGCATCCGCATTGATCATCTGTTGCTGTCGCCGGAAGCGGCCAGTCGATTCGGGTCCGCATCGGTGGAAAAGCATGTGCGGGCCTGGGAAAAGCCGTCGGACCACGTTCCGGTGGCGATTGACCTCAAACTGGAAGCTGCCTGACCGCAGAATCAAACAGCGCGGCCCGAGATACAACTCCCGGGCCACCTCTCTTGTTGAGCATTCTCGAGACTTACTGCTTCGGTGGGCCCTTGTGCATGATGGCGTCTTCTTCGGGACCATCGACGATCAGGTAACCGGCGAGCCCGCGCTCGGCGCGAGACAGGGCGTGGTCGACCAGAACATAGTGCCCGCCGCGATCGATCTTGAAGTCGACAACCGTAGCTCCGCCAGGCGGAACCGTGACGGTTTGAACGCCCGTCAACGGCGGTGACGTAATAGAGCCCAGCGCGTAGACGTGGTCGAAAATCTCGCCGATGACGTGGAACGATGAAGTGAAGTTCGGGCCACCCACACCAAAGAAGATGCGCACCGTTTCGCCTGCATTGGCATAGAGCGGATGCGATTTGGTAAGAGCGCCGACCGCCCCGTTGAACAGGAAGTACTCGGGCCGTTCGGAAATGAGCTTGTCGTAGTCCATCTCCATCTCGCCTTGCGTTCCGAACGGGTCGACCGTGTAGAGTTCGCCCTGCATGACATAAAATTCGCGGTCGACTTGCGGCAGCCCGCCCTCCGGCTCAACGAGGATCAGCCCATACATGCCGCTGGTGATGTGATGGGCAACGCTGGGTGTCGCGCAGTGGTAGACATAGATGCCGGGCTTCAACGCCTGGAAGGTTACTACAGTCTCCTCACCCGGTGCGGTTTGGGTGAATTCGGCTCCGCCTCCCGGCCCGGTTGCCGCATGGAAATCGACGGAGTGCATCATGACGCTGTCGGAGGCATTCTTGAGATGAACTTCGACAGTATCGCCGACGCGAACACGCACAAACGGGCCCGGAACCTTTCCGTTGAAGGTCCAGTAGACGTAGGACGTGCCGTCATCCAGCCTGCCCTTGAGTTCGACGGTTTCAAAGTCGACGCGTACGACTTGGGAGGAACGCTGACCGATCGGTCCCGGCAGGTCGGCGGGGTCGCGCACGATGTCTGCCGCATCGGTGTCCGTACTCTCGCGCTCACCGGGAATGACCTTGATGAGCCCTTCCATACCTGCTGCGCGGTGGCCTGCGATCGAGCAGAAATAGGCAAACTCGCCAACCTTGCTGGCGACGAACGAGAATGTTGAAGACGCGTTCTTGCCGACGACAATGGCAGAGCGCGCAGCATATTGGTCGAGCACGATGTCATGCTCGGCACCCTCGCCGTTGATAAGGTTTATCTGGACCAGTTCACCTTCGTGAACAACAAGGGTGGGGTTGACCTGCCCCTCTATATTGCCACCGACGCCTACATAGACCATGCGGCCACTGGCAATGCCGGTCTTCAGCGTGAAGG
>MKRZ01000026.1:0-2744 GCA_001897075.1 Mesorhizobium sp. 61-13
CCTCATGCACGCCGGCGAGAGCATCCGTTCCGTCGTCGTGTACTGATCCTGAGAGGCCAGCCCCACCCGCTTTGACGATTTCGGACCCCGGCGCACCGTTCGGGGTCGAATAAAGGGAGGAGGAAGCATGCCCGAGAAACTGCACCCCAGTATCAACAAGGGGTTACCCAAGAAGAGCGCCCGCTTCAAAGGCGGGACGTTGGTTTGCGATTGCGTCAGCAACCCGGTGAAGGTTGAGATCACCGGACAGGTTGCGCACAACCACGCCTGCGGCTGCACCAAGTGCTGGAAGCCTGCCGGTGCGTTGTTCTCGGTGGTCGCCGTTGTGCCCAGCGACAACGTCAAGGTCACCGCTTCCAAGAGCAAGCTCAAGGTGGTGGACAAGAAGGCGCTGATCCAGCGCCATGCCTGCCGGGCATGCGGCGTCCACATGTACGGACCGGTCGAGCGCGACCACCCGTTCAAGGGCCTGTCGTTCATCCATCCCGAACGCTTCGAAGAAGCAGGCTGGGAGCCGCCGGGGTTCGCGGCTTTCGTGTCGTCGATCATCGAATCCGGCGTTCAGCCGGCCAAGATGAAGGGCATCCGCAACCAGTTGAAGAAGATAGGCCTCGAGCCCTACGACTGCCTGTCGCCCGGCCTGATGGACTATATCGCCACATGGACGGCCAAGAAGTCCGGCGCGTTGCCGGCCTGAGCGAAGCGTGGCCGGGTGCCAAACGCCCGGCCATTTACACCGAGTAAAGATGACGCCACCCATCATCCTCGTCGATGCCGACGCCTGTCCCGTCAAAGCGGAAGTCGTCAAGGTGGCTGAGCGCCTCGGCGTTCCCATCACCTTCGTGTCCAACGGAGGCATGCGCCCTTCCCGCGATCCGATGATCCGCAATGTCGTGGTATCGAAGGAAAAAGCCGACGCTGCAGACGACTGGATCGTTGAAAACGCCAAGCCGAACGACGTCGTGATCACGGCGGACATTCCGCTCGCCGCACGTGCGGTCGGGCTTGGCGCGCATGTATTGGGGCCGACGGGCCGCCCTTTCACGCCCGAAAGCATCGGCATGGCGGTGGCCATGCGCGATCTCAAGCAACACCTGCGGGAAACCGGCGAGAGCAAAGGCTACAATTCATCCTTCACGCCGCAGGACCGCTCGCGGTTTCTGGGCGAACTCGACCGTATCCTGCGGCGCGCCGTGAAGGTGGCGCAAGAACCGTGACAAGGGCCTGAACGCGAAATGGCTGCCACCGGCAACACGATGCACAGGCACACGCAGTTTGTAGCGTCGGCGGCAATCGGCGTAGCTGCGTTGGCCGTTGCGCTCTTTGTCGCAACGCCGATTGCATATTCAATCGGTGCCAACGCCTTCTTCGCCGCCTACAGCCTGCTGGTTCTAAGGCAGATGCATCGGCTGACGCCGGCATATTTGCGCAAGAACGCCGACGCCACCGATCAGCCTGTCGTGGTCATTTTCGCCGTAACGCTGATCGTCGTCGGCGTGGCGGTGGGCTCATTGTTCCAGATCATCAATTCAAAGGGCAGCGCGCATCCCCTGGGGCTTGTCTTTTCCTTGCTTTCCCTGCCGCTTGGCTGGTTCACGATCCACGCGATGGCGGCGATGCACTATGCGCACATATATTGGAAGGACGACGAAAAGAGCGCCAAACCGGACAACTCCAAGGAGCGGCCTCCAATCGGCGGGTTGGATTTTCCCGGAGCCAAGCGGCCCGAAGGCTGGGACTTCCTTTATTTCGCGGTCGTCATCGGCATGACTGCGCAGACGGCCGATACCGGCATCACCACCACCCAGATGCGTCGCATCGTCTTGATGCATTCTATCGTGTCGTTCTTCTTCAACACGGTGATCGTTGCTGCCGCGGTGAACCTCGCGGTCAGCCTGGGAAGCTGATTGGGATCAGGCAGCAGACTTTCCGGGTAGCGGCGTGCCGGGCGTGTCATGTCCAGCCGGCGTCACCAGAATCACATCCGGGTAGCCATTTTCGATCAGCTTGACGGTGGCCTGCACCACGCTGTCCGCCGCTTCCAGCACGCTCACGAACACTTCCGTGTCTTCGCCAGCCAAACGGCGGATGCCCTGCGCATCGGTAGCGCCACATTCGACCACGACCAGATCGTAGGCAGTGGTCAGAGACTGCATGATGATCGGCAAACGGTCGGCGGCGCGCATAGCGCGAACCGGATCGGCGGTGCCGACCGGGATGACATGGCAGTCCGAAAACTGATCGGGATGGATCACGTCGCTGAACTGAGCCTGCGATGAGAGCAGATTGGTTATGCCCGGGAACAGGACGCTCTCCAGCATGGCACGCGAGGCAGCCCCCGACGCGGTCAGGTCAAGGAGAATGACACGCAAGCCTGCGTCCGAAACCTCGCGCGCGACCAGAATGGAACTCGCCGCCGCGTCGTCGCCCTGCGGCGAAATGAAGATGGCACGGCCCGCACCACCGGCGATGAGCTTTTCGGCAGCCTTCTCGATGTCGATCTCGCCCAGATTTGGGCGAGGCGCCGCGGCTTCCTCGATGTCGACAATTTCCCGCGCAGGAGCAGCCAGCCGTGCTTCGGCAATATCGTCGGCTGCACCGCGCACCGGCGGCGGCATCTCAATTTCTTCTACCGGCTCCAGCTTTGCGCCTTTGGCTGGACGCATCGCCCTGCCGGAAAACAGCTCGCTCAAGAGCGTGATGACGGCCATCAACAGAAGCGAGCCGACAAAGGCTGCGCCGAC
>MKRZ01000026.1:2817-6514 GCA_001897075.1 Mesorhizobium sp. 61-13
GGACGACGCCTCGCGGTAACGCGTCATGTAGGATTCGAGTAACTGGCGCTGGGCATTCGCCTCGCGCTCCAGTGCATTGAGCTGCACTTCCTGTTCGCCGGCACGCGCCGCCTGCGCTTTCAACTTGTTCACGTCGCCGACGAGTTGATCTTCCCTCGCCTGCGCCGTCTGCGCCTCGGTGATCATCGCCGCCAACACCTTCTCGGCCTCGACGCGAATCTGGCGATCAAGGTCCGACAATTGCGAACGCAGGGCCCGGATGCGCGGATGACCTTCAAGCAGGGTCGTCGAGAGGTCGGCAATGTCCGACTTCAACTGCACCTGGCGGTCGCGCAGCCGCTGGATCAGGTTTGAGGATAGAACTTCCGGAATGGCATCCAGGGAACCGCCACCACGCAGCGCCTTGCGCACGCTTTCGGCTGTCGCCTCGGATGCGGCCCGGCTGGCGCGCAAACGCGACAGTTCGCTGGAAAGCTCGGAAAGCTGCTGGGTTGCCAGGGTCGAGTTATTTTGCCCAAGGAGCAGGTCCGATTGGGCGCGGTAGTCGGCAACCTTGGCCTCCGCGTCGCGCACACGCTTTGACAGGTCTTCGATCTCGGGCGCCAGCCAGCCGGTTGCGGCTGAGTTCGATTCAAGCTTCGCGCCGCCCTGGACCGCGATGTAAGTATCCGCAATGGCATTCGGAATCTCGGCTGCCAGCTTGGGGTCCTGCGAAGAAAACTCGATAACGATAACGCGAGACTTTTCAACGCGGTAGACATTGAGCTTCTCGCGCATGGTCTTAAGGACGCGCTCTTCCGCCGGAATCTCGCCCGGATCGTTCTTCAAGCCGACGATGGTCAGGAAGCGCCCCAGGAAAGACATCTCGGCAGCGTCGTCGAATTCCGGAAGCTGGGCGAGTTTGAGGTCGGTCGCGACCTTGCTCAAAATGTCTGTCGCGGAAATCACTTCGACCTGGCTGGTCACGCCTTCCTCGTCGAGGATCGGACGGTCGCCTTCAGCCGTATCCGGCCGTGTGAACACGGATTCCTGCGTCTCAATGAGCAGGCGCGTCTCGGCTTTGTATTTCGGCGTTGCAGTCCAGGCAAAGGCCAGCGCCAGACCTGTCAGAGCCAAGGTCACCACGAGAATCCGCAGCCAATTTCTGGCGAGACTGGCGAAAAGCTGCCTCAGATCGATATCGATATCGGCGGCTGCCGATTGAATACCTGACATGCGCCCTGCTCCGGAAACGGGTCGGGTTGCAACGTAAACAAATATGGTAACTCACCGGTTAAAATCCGAGTAAGGCCTGATTAAGAACTCCGGGCCAATCGCGGCAAACAGGGCTTTTGACGCGCAAAACAATGCCTGCCACCGGCAATCCTTTACCTGCCATTAACCCTAACAGGAGGATAACGAGGCCAATCCTTAAGGCTCGCCCTCGCGGCGATGAAACGAAGGTACGCATCCGGCCATGAAAAGCCTCGCAGTCTTGTTCAGCGCTCTCGTCGTCGCTTCGGCTTTGGCCGGCTGTTCAAGCTATAGGCCGACACCCGCCGCCTTCCATGAAGTGCTCGACCAGCCCTATCGCCTCGGCGCCGGTGACCGCATCAGGGTCACGGTGTTTGAACAGGAGGGCCTGACAAATACCTACAGCGTCGATCAATCAGGCTACATTTCATTCCCGTTGGTTGGCGCGGTTCCCGCCAGAGGCCACACCGCACAGCAGTTGGAGGCGGAAATCGCCGCGAAACTGCGGCAGGGTTACCTGCGCGACCCCGACGTCTCCATCGAAATGGACCGCTACCGTCCAATCTTCGTCATGGGCGAAGTTGGCGCTGCCGGACAATATTCCTACGTGCCGGGCCTCACGGTGCAGAAGTCGATTGCCATTGCAGGCGGCTTCTCGGCACGTGCCAATCAGGAAAGCGTCGACATAACACGCGATATCAACGGTAAGGTCATGACCGGGCGCGTTCGCACTTCGGATCCGCTGATGCCGGGCGACACTGTGTATGTCCGCGAACGGCTATTCTGAAAACGTGTCGAACAAGCTGCGGATCGTGCACTGCTTTCGCTCACCCGTGGGCGGAATATTCCGGCATGTGCGTGACCTGACCGATGCACAACTCGCAGCCGGCCACTCCGTGGGCATCGTGTGCGACTCGTCTACGGGCGGCGAATTCGAGGAACAACTTTTCAACGACATGAGCGGCAAGCTCGCCCTCGGCATCCACCGGACGCCGATGCAGCGCCACGTTGGCCTGGGCGATATAGCGTCCGCATGGCGAACTTACAAGATTATCAAGGAATTGCAGCCGGATGTTCTCCATGGCCACGGCGCCAAGGGTGGCGCTTATGTGCGCCTGTTCGGCTCACTGTTGCGGGTTTCAAGGTCTCGCGTGGCCCGCCTTTATTCTCCCCACGGCGGGAGCCTGCACTATGACGAGCGAACGGCCACCGGCAAAACCTTCTTCGCCATCGAGCGCTTGATGGGCCGTTTTACCGACCATCTGCTGTTTGTTTCCAACTATGAGAGGCGCGCCTATCGCAAGAAGGTTGGCGAGCCGAAGGTTGCCAACAGCCTCGTCTACAACGGCCTGCGCGCATCCGAGTTTGACCCTGTACCGGCCAATCAGGATGCAGCCGATCTGCTCTACATCGGCATGATGCGCGATCTAAAAGGCCCTGACATTTTCATCGACGCGATGGCATGGGCCGAAAAGAAGCTGGGGCGCAATCTTCGCGCCGTGATGGTCGGCGCAGGCGACGATCTCCCGAACTACCGCGAACAGGCGAAACGTCTTGGACTGGCCGACCGCATCCAGGTTCTGGAACCCATGCCAGCGCGAAAAGCTTTTGCATTGGCGCAGCTTGTCGTCGTTCCTTCGAGAGCTGAAGCAATGCCCTACATCGTGCTGGAAACGCTTGCCGCAGGCAAACCGATGATCGCCACTGCAGTTGGCGGGATACCCGAGATATTCGGGCCGCATTCCCCTGCCCTGGTGGAGCCGGACCCCGTCGAGCTCGGCAAGAAGTTGGTCACGGCATTGCCTGATATTTCCGCCTATCGACGCAGCATGCCTTCGGGAACCGATCTCAAGGCGCGATTTGGCGCCGATGTCATGGCGGGCGAAATCGAGAAGGCCTATTTCGCCGCACTTGCCCGCTGATCCGTCACAACAAATTTTTAGCCGTGGGAAAAGGGTTTCTTAGGTCTCGCCTGATATTCAGCCTGGAGAATTGACAGGCCATCAGATGAGTGGAAATGACCCCACCCACCGCTTCTCCTCCGAAGCGGTGCGCAAATTCGAGAGCCCCGACAGCAATGACAAGCCCGGGGGGCTGAACGAAGTCGCACGAAATGTTGCCGCCCAGTATCATCGGGACACGATGTCGCCGGTGATGGTCAGTGGTGTGTGGCGCATTATCGAATTTGCCGTTCTGTTCCTGTCTGGCCTTGCTGTCTACTGCCTCTATCTTGGCGCTTTCACGCACCTTGCCTGGCAGTATCCGCTGGTGCTGGCGATCGGCTCGCTTCTTGCCGTGACCCTTCTCGAACTGAGCGATTGCTATCAGATATCGGCACTGCTGCGCCCAGTCGCTTCGTTTCCGAGAATGCTCGCGCTTTGGGCAGGGACGTTCGCGCTGATGGCCCTCACCGGCTTCATCCTGAAGATAACGGAAGATTATTCCCGCCTGCTGTTCGGCGTCT
>MKRZ01000026.1:6536-20648 GCA_001897075.1 Mesorhizobium sp. 61-13
CCTCTTCGGCATGCGGCTGATCTTTGCCCGACTGCTCCGCCGCTGGGCCAGGGATGGCCGCATGGAACGGCGCGCGGTTATTGTCGGCGGCGGCGAGGCGACCGAGCAACTGATCCGCTCGGTCGAGAAACAGCCCTATAACGATATCCGCATCTGCGGGATTTTCGACGACCGCGACAACAAGCGCTCACCGGCTATCATCGCTGGCTATCCGAAGCTTGGAACCGTTTCCGAACTGATAGAATTCGCCCGCATCGCCCGCATCGACATGCTCATCGTGTCGCTGCCGATCACGGCCGAGCGGCGCGTGCTCGAGCTTTTGAAGAAACTATGGGTGCTGCCGGTCGACATTCGCCTGTCAGCCCACTCCAGCGCACTGCAATTCAGGCCGCGTTCTTATTCCTATATCGGCGCGGTGCCGATGCTGGACGTGTTCGACAAGCCGATCAACGATTGGGATTCGGTTGCCAAGCGCAGCTTCGACATCATCTTCAGCCTGATCGGTATTGTGGTCTTTTCCCCGATCATGCTGGCAACCGCGCTGGCCATCAAACTCGACTCCAAGGGACCGGTCCTGTTCAAGCAGAAGCGCCACGGCTTCAACAACGAAGTCATCGAGGTCTACAAATTCCGGTCGATGTACACCGACCAGTCCGATCCAACGGCGAAGAAGACCGTGACCAAGAACGACCCGCGCGTGACGCGGGTTGGACGTTTCATCCGCAAGGCTTCGATCGACGAACTGCCGCAATTCTTCAATTCGCTGTTTGGCTCACTGTCACTGGTGGGCCCTCGCCCGCATGCGGTGGCCGCCCAATCGCACAACCTGCTCTATAATGAAGTGGTCGATGGCTACTTCGCCCGCCATAAGGTGAAGCCCGGAGTGACCGGCTGGGCCCAGATCAACGGTTGGCGCGGCGAGATGGATACCAACGAAAAGATCCGCATGCGCACCGAGTACGACCTTTTCTATATCGAGAACTGGTCGCTGCTGTTCGATCTCAAAATCCTGTTGCTGACACCGATCCGGCTACTGGACACGGAAAACGCCTATTGACCACGCTGACGCATGATTTGCCGGCAGAAGCAGTCAACGCGAAGCTGATTGCCCTTGTGGCGTCTGGCGCGATCTTCTTCGGCATTTTCCTGTCCGGCTTCGTCATCCGCGAACCGGCTCCCTATGACATCTATATGGTCGGGCTGATCGCGGTCTGGGCATTGTTCGGTCTGAGGATATCGCGCTTTACGGCACCGTTGGTCAGCCTGCTGGTCGTGTTCAACATCGGCGGCCTGATCGCGATGACCCAAATGGCGGACCTCATGGAAACGCCGCTATACTTGGCCGTTTCCCTGTTTCTCGCCTTCACCGCCATTTTCTACGCTGCCGTACTCGAAGCGAAGCCCGATACATACCGGCTGATATTCTTTGCCTATGTAGTCTCGGCGCTGGTGACCTCGCTGCTCGGCATCGCCGGCTATTTCCATGCCTTTCCCGGAGCGGACGTCTTCACCAGATACGACCGCGCCGCGGGCGCCTTTCAAGACCCGAACGTGTTCGGCCCATTCCTGGCCCTACCCGGCATATACCTGCTTTACCTGCTGCTGACCGGACCGGTATCGCGGATGCCTCTGCTGGCAATACCGCTGCTGATTATCGTCGGCGGCATATTCTTTTCGTTTTCACGAGGTGCGTGGGGCCTGTTCGCGGTAGCTGCGATCCTGCTTACCGGCGCGCTGTTCCTGCAAAGCCTGAGCGGCCGGTTTCGGTTGCGTATCGTGATAATGACCCTCGCTGCGATTGCACTGCTGATCGTCGCCATGATCGTCATCATCCAGATACCGGGCGTCTCCGACATGCTGTCCAATCGCGCCAAGCTGGCACAGGACTATGACTCCGCCCGGCTCGGCCGCTTTGCCCGCTATGCAATTGGCTTCCAACTCGCACTGGAACGCCCGCTTGGCATCGGGCCGCTGGTGTTCGGAACCATATACGGCGAGGACACCCACGACATCTGGCTGAAAGCCTTGATGGACTATGGCTGGCTGGGCTTCGCGTCTTATCTTGCGTTGACGGTGTGGACCTTGGCCGCGGGCTTTCGGCTATTGCTGCGCAATAGGCCCTGGCAACCGTACGTCTTGTGCGCCTATGTCGTTTACATCGGCCATATCGGGCTTGGCACCTTTATCGATACCGACCACTGGCGTCACTTCTATCTGCTGCTCGGCTTGATATGGGGTGGCATTGCGCTCGAACATCGCTATCAGCGACAGTTGCGCCAACCAAGCTCGATCCAGCCCACGTAGCGCCCGACCGACTAAGTCGGGAACCGGTTGCGCTTCACGACATCCCAGATTCCCTTGTTGATGTCTGTGATGTCATTGATGCACTCGGTGATCCGCGCAACCTCCGGCGCATCCACCGCTTCGACCTTGCCGTATTTGATCGAGGTCTTGCCGTCGAAAATGCGCATCTGCTGGGTGTGAGAAATGTCACCCTTCTCGTCGAACGAATAGATGCAATGGCTGTACTTGTTCCTCAGCTTGGACTGCTGGCCAAGACGGTCGAGCAGGAGCAGGACGTCATCGCGACAGTGTTCAGGGGTCTGCGGCAGTTTTGCCAGCCGTTCGACAAGATCCATGCGCGCCCGCGTCGTGTTGAGGGTCAGGAAAATCACGATCGCCGTTTCCTTGTTGACCTTCGCCAAGCCAGCGATGAGGTAAATCAACAGGCTTTCCGTATTCGTCCAGGCATAGTTCAACCGCCCGACGAGCAGTAGAATCTGGTCGAGGCCGCTTGGAGCGCGTCTCTGCGGCATCGCCACCTCTCCCTTTTGGCCGGCCATTGGATCAATCCCTTTCGCAGACGTGCCCAAGTTTCGAAAATATGCGCGAATCGGACGTTAACCACGTGTCCATTCGCCCTGCTTCGATCCGAGAGGCACTATAGCTGGCTTGTGCACTGCCAAGACCATCCTAAAAAAGAGGTAGGCACCCACTAACCAGGATCAGTTGACACTCAAGGCTCCTCCCAGCCGCTGACGCAAGGGAAGCCAACGATGCCTTTGTATCGCAATCGATATTCGGCCTGAATCGTGAAAATTCCGCTGCAGCGAGCGTGACCAACCGTCAAACGATCTAGATCGATTTTCAGGCTATGCGTCTCGAACACTCGGTCACAGACTGCAAGCATCCCAGATCAGCGGGATTCAGTGCATTCGACATTGCAGCGCATTTTTGCAAGCGATTCAGCTAGTTGCTGAGTTGCAGGGCGGAGCTGTGCTCATCGGATAGATGCCTGAACTGAGAAGTGGGGATTTCTGGCTGAAGCATCCACACGCCCGATTTGGATGGTGGATGACTGCGGCATGATCGATCCCAGAATTGTAAACCTGCCGTGCAGCCAAGTCCCCGTTAGAGATGAATAGGGTCGAGTTGGCACGGCAAAACCAGGGGTAACGTCTATGGGAAAGCCGAGTAACTCCAACTCCAACTATCTCAATTTCTTCGATCCCAGCCAGCACCAGGACCAAGACCAGGATCAGCTGCAAGCGCAGGCTCAGGCTGAACTTCAGGCTCAGGGCCAAGGTCAGGGTCAGGGTCAGGGCCAATACCAGTCGTCCGAAAACTGGAACGGCAATGGTAATGGCAACGGCAACCTGAACGGTAACGGCAACGGAAACCTGAATGGGAACGGCAACGGGAACCTGAACGGTAACGGGAACCTGAACGGCAACCTGAACTTCAGCGACAACACGAACTCGAACACCAGCTCGAATTCGAACTCTAATTCGAACAGCAATAGCAATACGTCCACGACTACGGTCGGTGTGAACGTTGGTGTTAACCTCGAAGGTATCCAGCCTTCCGACGATGATTTCGCCGACATCGACATGAGCGGCGGCGCCAAGGTCGACCAGATGCTGGTGAACCATGACGGCCAGATCTTCTACAATCCTGGCGATGGCGCATCGTTTAACGACTTCCTGAATGGCTCCCTGAAGGGCGAAGGTAATGACGCGGCGCTCGTCGTCGCTCAGACCAACAACCTCGATGACAATGACCATCTTGGACAGGCTTCGGTCAGCAACACCGGCACCTTCACCCAGAGCGGAAATGCTTCTGGCGGCTTTGCCAAGTCCGGCGACGGCATCACGGCCGGCGGCGGCGGCGGCGGTGGCGGCGGCCATGGTTCTGCTGACGGCGGCGCAGGCGGCCTCGGTGCAAACCTCGCTGGCTTCGGCATTGGCGGTAGCGCCATCGGCGCTGCCCACGGTGGCGACACCACCGGCGGCAACGGCGCTGAAGGCGGTGACGGCACTGGCACTGGCACTGGTCTCGGTCTCGGCGTTGGTCTCGGCCTCGCAGGTTCCGAAGGCGGCCAGAGCGGTTCGGCCAATGGCGGCAACGCACAAGGTGACGGCGGCGCAGGCCTCGGCCTCGGTCTCGCTGGCGCCTTGGGTGGTACGTCTGGCGATGCAGGCTCGGGCGACGGCGGCGCAGCCGCAGCCAGCGGTGCCGGTGTAGGCGCAAGCGGTCCTGCCGGCAACGGCGGCGACAGCGGCGGTGGCGATGCACTCGGCCTCGGCCTTGGCGGATCCGGTGCGCTGCGCGGCGTAGGCGGTGATGCAGGCACCGATGGCGGCGACGCAGCCGGCCTCGGTCTCGGCCTGATCGGCGTCGGCGTGGGCGTCGGCGGCGACAACAGCGGTGCAGCTACGGGCGGAGCTGGCAGCAATACAGCGGGTGACGGAACCGGCTCAGGCGCAGCAAACGGTGGTCAGGCTGGCAATTCCAGCGGTGGCGACTCTGGCGATGGCCTCGGTCTCGGCCTTGGCAAAGCGAGCGGCGGCGACACTGGCGCCACCTCTGGCGATGTCGGCGAAGCGTTGGCAGCCGGTCTCGGCAAGGGCCTCGGCGGCGACTCCAACAACAGCGCTGACGGCGGCACCAGCGGCGACGGCGGCGACTCCGGTGCAGTGGGCCTCGGCGGCGGTAACGGCGCGGGCTTTGGCATCGGCGCTGGCCTCGGCGGCGACGGCGGCAACGGCGGCATGGCATGGGGTGGCGATACGATCGTCGTTCCAGTTGCAGGCGCTGGCACCGGCGGTGACGCTACCGGCGGAACTGGCGGTGCAGGCGGTGCAGCCGGTACGGTCAACTTCGGTGACGGCGGCGCTGGCGGAGACGGCGGTACCTGGGGTTCGAACAACCACGGCGATACCTACGTCAACGGTTTGTCGGAAGCCCACGCAGATGCTTCGATCGACGTCACGGCGTTCAACCAGAGCATCGTCATGGGCGCCAACCTGATGGAAAACCTGCTCAGCCAGACGGTCGTCGGCGGCAACTACGACGTGGACCACAGCGGCGACGCCTGATGCCAGATCCGCGCAAGCGGAGTATTTACAACGGCTACGCGGGGAATCCCGCGTAGCCATTTCCGTCAAAGCCTACCTTCGTTCACCGGGAAGCTAAGCAACATCGAGGAACGAGACCGTGCCACTGGACAGAATCACTGAGGCGATTGCCCATTTCGTTGGGCTTTTCCAGATTGCGTCTGAACAAGCACGGATGCGCGACGACTATATGGAATTCGTCGCACGCCGCGCACAGGAAGCGGCAGACCACTCGGATCAACCTATTCAGGTAAAGTTCGATTCGCCCTATGATCTGGATAATCCGCAGCCGGGGATACACTACGTTCCCGCTCCGAACTCCGTCGAGCCGTTTGTCGCTCACAGCGAACCGCTCTACGCAGCTCCTGAAATTCCGATAGACGTACAGGCCCAGCCGATCATCTATCCGGGCTACGTCACCCCGACGCTCTTTCACCACAGTGCGTCTTCGTTCAAGATCATGGACCCGCAGCCGCCCGGATCGGTTGTCAGCATCGTTTCGCAGGCCAACAACCTATCCGACGAAGACTTCGTCAATGTCGGTGGCAGCAAGGCGATTTTCGAGCAGATCGGCAGCCCCCAGACGGCGTTGCAGGAACTGGTAAATGATGCCACGCAAGCCATGCCGATCCAGGGCGGCGTCATGCCCGGATCGTCCGAGGGCATAGGGCAGTTCATCACCGCCTCGGCGGATTCGATTCACGATTTCCTGGCAGGTCTGGAAAGCGAGCAGAACGCCGACGGCATACAGACGTCCAGTACGATCACCGACAATGGCGATGGCACGTCTACCGAAACGCATGTGGCAACGGTCGCGCCGTCCGACGGTGCGATATATGTCAACGGCGTGGTTGTAGACGAGGCCCCCAAATTCGACGATCACCTTCCCGCGGCATCACCTTTGGTCAAAGACCCAGCTGCTGATGCAGCGCCTGCGGGCGGCAACGGCGCATGGGAAACCGGCACGACGGCCACTGGCCAGGTCGTGCACGGCCAAGGCAGCATTGCTGTAACCGCATCCGTGGAAATCAGCACCGGCCTCAATGCGCTGATCAACTCCGCTACGCTGATCAACGACACTCTTGAAGGACACGTGTTTGCAGTCGCGGGAGATCATTTCTCGCTGAACGTCATCGTCCAGGTAAACGTCTGGAGCGATTCCGACTCGGTTGGCGCAAGCATGTCGGGATGGAACTGCCCACCCGGCAACACCACAGCCTTCAACATCGCATCAATGGAGCACACGCCGATCAACGCCGGGACGCAAGAACCGGCCGGCGGCGGCGTGCCCACCTTCCCCAAGGCATGGGCGGTTACCGAAATCACCGGCGACTTCGTTTCGATGAACTGGCTCCAGCAGCTCAATTTTGTCGTCGATCACGACATGGTCATTTCGTCGTCTTCAGCCGGCGTCACGTCGATGATCGGCACCGGTGCGAACCAGACCATCAACAGCCTGTCGATCTTCGATCTCGGCAAATACTACGATCTCATTTTGGTTGGCGGAAACTACTACAGCGCCAACATGATCAACCAGAAGAACATCATGCTCGACGACGACATCGTCGGTGGCGTGAGCGGTTTCCATACCTCCGGCCCAGGTTCGGTTTCCACCAGCGACAACCTGTTGTGGAACGAAGCCAAGATCACGAATATCGGGACGCCTCACAATTCGGAAATGCCGAACGGTTTCCACAGCGCGCTTGACGGTTTCGCGCTCGGCAACAAAGTGCTCTCCGCAGATGTGCTGAATGACCCGGCTTTTGCCGGCTTTGCAGGGCTCCATGTGCTCTACATTTCGGGCAGCATCTACGACCTGCAATACATTCAGCAGACCAACATCCTAGGTGACGCCGATCAGGTCGCGGCTGCGATGCACGGCATCAATTCGACCGCGGATGCAAACTGGTCCATCACCACCGGTTCGAACGTGCTGGTCAACCAGGCCCACATCCTCGATGTCGGTCCCGGCGGAACTGTCTACTATGGCGGCGGCCAATATTCGGATGAACTTCTTGTCCAGACGGATATCATCAAGATCGACAATGGGATCGACATAAAGCCACCCGACCAACTGGTGAATGAGGCCGTTGCATTCCTCAGCGACGACATGCTCACACCTGCCCAGAACCAAGATACTGATAGCGGTTTCAAGAGCGACCCCGGTGTGCATCCCGCACACACCGACATCATGCAATCGGTCGTGACTTGACCACTTTTCCCGCTGGAGCACCATGAACCAACATATTGGTAATATTGGCAACGCGACGGTGAACCGTGGGGCGACGGTCGATTCCGGCCGATCCAACGAATCTTACGCTGCGCCTTCCCCGGATATGGCTCAGTTCAGGGGCTTCAACACGCCCTTTGATGAGTTGATGGCTGAGGTCGACAGGATGGCCGCTGAATTGCGGACCAGGCCAGCGCCCGTTTCAGAGCCCGACGAATTCGACGACACAGACGACCTCACCGAAGAGGAAGATCAGCCGGACGTGGTCGTGTCTGCAACGCCCGGTCAGGGCGATGAAGTGGAAGCAGACATCGCCGCAAGTCCCGTTTCGCACGCGGCCCCCGTTTCGGAAACTGCGCAAGCTGAACCGCTAGCAAGCGCGCCTGGCGCTGGGTCTGCTATGGCGGAAGTTTCGAGCGATCCAGAAGACGCCCCCGAAGTGTCCTACGAACCGGTTGCTACCCGTTCCGACGATCTTTCGGCCGAACCCGAACTGGAAAGATCGCAGCGTTTGAACATCGAGCACCCGGTTTCGGCAGGGCAACTGAAATCGATCGACGGCGATACAGGGCCGCTTCTCTCGAACAACGGCGCGCAGGCACGTTCGGGGAACAAGCTGCCCAAGGCAAGCAACGACTCCGGCAACTCCGGAGACGTATTCCACCGCCGCCTCGGCCCGATAAATCTGGCCGACAATCTCAAGGCCGGCGTTCTTGCCGTGCGGCGCAATCTGATTGTGGTGATGGGCTTCACGCTGGCCACCAACATCCTTGTTCTGGCGATCCCGGTCTACCTGTTCCAGATATCCGACCGTGTTCTGACCAGCCGCTCGATAGACACGCTGGTCATGCTGACCATCATCATCGCGGGAGCAGTGATCCTGAACGCTGTGCTGGATGCGGTACGCCGTTTCATCCTGATGCGCACAGCCGTCGAGGTCGCGGCTCAGCTCGGCGCGCCGATCCTTGGCGCAGCCGCGCGCGCATCGCTGCACAGCAACGGCCGGGAATACCAGACGCTCGGCGACCTGCAGCAACTGCGGTCGTTCCTGGTATCAGGCACGCTTTTGTCGTTCCTTGACGCACCGCTGGCGCCGCTGTTCATGCTGGCCGTTTTCCTCGTGCACCCGCATCTCGGCTACATTGTCGTGGTGTCGGCAATCCTGTTGCTGGTCATCGCCTACTTCAACCAGAAGGTTACGGCCCAGCCCTTCCACGAGGCAGGAAATTTCCAGAGCAAGGCCAACCTGCATCTCGATTCGATGTCGCGCAATTCGCAGATCATCAACGCGCTGGCGATGATCCCGGAAGCGGTGAAAATCTGGGGTCAGGATACAGCCGGTTCCCTGAAAGCGCAGGTGCTGGCACAGGATCGCAACGTTATCTCGGCTTCGATTTCCAAGGCCGTACGCTTGCTGACCCAAGTCGCCATGCTTGGCTGGGGCGCCTATCTGTCCATCGAAGGGCAATTGACGGGTGGTATGGTCATTGCCGCCTCGATCATTGCCGGCCGCGCGCTGGCGCCGGTGGAAGGCGCTATCGAGGGTTGGCATCAATTCCTCAACACGCGCTCGGCCTACCAGCGCATCTCGGCTCTGCTGAAAGCCTCTCCGCTAAACTTCGAGCGGCTGAAACTGCCGAAGCCGCAGGGCCGTCTCGACGTCGAGCGCTTGCTGTTCGTCCCGCAAGGCACCAAGCGCGTGGTGCTGAACGGCGTGACGTTCTCCCTCGCTCCCGGAGAGTCGCTGGCGATCATTGGCGATTCCGGAGCGGGCAAAACCACACTTGGCAAGATGCTGGTAGGATCGATCCTGCCGACATCGGGCAGCGTGCGACTGGACCTGATGGATCTGAGAAACTGGGACCAGCGCCAGTTCGGCGAGAACATCGGTTACCTGCCGCAGGACGTCCAGCTGTTCCCGGGCACCATCAAGGCGAACATCGGGCGCATGCGCGATGATGCCAGCGACGAGGACATCTACAAGGCCGCGATGCTGGCGGATGTGCATGAACTGATCTCGAGCTTTGCCCAAGGCTACGAAACGATCGTGGCCGCGGACGGCTCGCCCCTGTCAGGCGGACAAAAGCAGCGCATTGCCTTGGCAAGGGCCTTCTTTGGCAATCCGCATCTGGTGGTGCTGGACGAACCGAACTCCAACCTCGACGGCGCGGGCGACGCGGCATTACTGCGCGCCCTGGACCACGCCAAAAAGGAAAAGATCACCGTCATTACAATCACCCAGCGTCCATCGCTGCTCAACGGCGTCGACAAGATTCTGCTTCTATCGAACGGAGCGGTTTCGATGTTTGGCGTGCGCCAGGATGTTCTGAAGGCTCTGGCACCGTACAACGCCACCACTGCCCGCAACAATCTGCCCAACCACCAAGCTCAAGCAGTCCAAAAGCCCGCGCAATTTGTTCAACAGGCCGCCCAATGAGTACGAGTATCGCCAACGTCCATGACATCGAATGGTATGGCGATGTGCCACGTTCGATCCGAAAGCACGCCATGTTCGGGCTTTTGCTGGTGGCACTGGCTTTCGGCGGCTTTGGAACATGGGCTGCAACCGCCCCGCTGGCCGCAGCGGTCATCAGTGCGGGAAGCTTCGTCGCCACCGGCGAGAACAAGGTAGTGCAGCACTTGGAAGGCGGCATCATCCAGGAACTTCTGGTCAGCGAGGGCGATCACGTTAACGCCGGCCAGCCACTGATCAGGCTCGATGGCATTGTGGCTCAGGTCAAGGAACGGCAGCTGTTCCTGCGTCAGGCTCGTCTGGAAGCCAATGTCGCCCGCCTTCAGGCACAGGTGGCCGGCAGCACGACCGTAACATTCCCGCAGATTATCGCCGACAACAAAGGTGACAGCGACATCCGCTCCATCATTGATGGCCAACTGGCTAACTTTCAGTCCGCCAAGAACCGGATGGACAGTGAGATCGGCTTACTGAAACAGAACATCGAATCATTGAAGTTCCGCATGGAAGGCTTTGACAGGCAAAAGCAATCGATGATCGAGCAGAAAGCTTTCCTGAAAGACGAATACACCGGCAAGATGCAGTTGTTGTCGGAAGGCTTGATCCGCAAGACGGAAGTGAACGCGATACAGCGCGCCATGGCCGATGCCGACGGCCAGATCGGGCGTCTGGAGTCGGAAGTTTCGGAAACCCAGGCCCAAGTGCTGAAATTCGATCAGCAGATCGCCCAGACGGTGACGGAGTTGAACCAGAAGTCGCTGGACGAATTGCAGGTCGCGCAAGGCGATCTCGACGCCATTCGTGAAGAAGCCCGGCAGGCGCAAAACCTGTTGCAGCGATCGACGATCAACGCGCCCGTCACCGGCACCGTGGTGCGCATGTATTATCACACCTCGGGCGGCGTCATCGAAAGCGGCAAGAAAATCCTCGAAATCCTGCCCTCTGACGTGCCGTTGATCATCGAGACGCAAATCCAGCGCAAGGATATCGACGCGGTGAAGCCGGGCCAGAAGGCAACCATCCGCCTGGTAGCGCTGAACCGGCGCACGACGCCCGTGCTCAACGGCGACGTCTACTATGTTTCGGCCGACGCGCTGGCTGACACCACCATGCCGAACAGCGAGGTCTACCTCGCCCGCATCAAGCTTTCTCCAAGCGAACTGGCCCGAATCCCCGGCTTTACGGCAACGCCCGGAATGCCGGCTGAAGTCATGATCGAAACGGCGGAGCGCACGTTCCTCGACTACCTCACCAAGCCGATCCGGGAAAGCATGGCGCGCGCCTTCACCGAGCGGTGACGCTGCTGCAAATGCGAACATGAACGGGGCGTGGCAGATATTTCGCCAAGGAATATCTCAAATGATCCGCTTCTGCTCTTGCCGCCGGTTTTAGGCCTTGCGCCGCAATTGGTGAAACTATAAGGCTTCACGCGGTTCGGAGTGTAGCGCAGCCCGGTAGCGCACTTGACTGGGGGTCAAGGGGTCGTCGGTTCGAATCCGGCCACTCCGACCAAACATACCAATGAAATCATTGGTAACCGGGGACCACCGCTAGCCGCGAGGGACAGGCGGGATCGACCAAGCCTGATCCCTCCGCGCCCGACTTGGCCAAGCTATCAATATGGCCGGCATCCCGGTCGTTGACCAAGCCATTCCCCAATCCAGAACGCCAATTGATTAGTCCGTATTTGCGGCAAGCGATTGTCGCACGTACCCCGAATGCTGTGGCGCGGATTTGGCGGGAAACTGGCGCTCTCCAACACCAAAAACCCGGCATAGCCGGGCACCAGATCACGACGACAAGGATTTGTTAGGTCCTGAAGAAAACCTCTTGGCATCGATATATTCATATGAATATAGAGATATTGCTAAATAGCAGCAAATTTTTACCGATGCTTTTGATCGGTCTTATTTTTTCGGAGGGGTGGAAATTGCGATATATTCGACATGGTACAGCGCTTGCCATTCTGGCGACGCTGGCGGCGACAAGTCATGTCTTTGCTCAAACGGCGAACGACGAAGCAGAACAGGCTCAGGCAACGGAAAAGGAAAAGAAGGCCGAGGCCAAGAAGGCGAAGGACGATGTTTTCCAGTTGGGCCGTATCCTCGTGCCTGCTGCGGGCGTTGACGGCGGCACAAGCGGCCAGAAGATTTCCCAGAGCGTGGTGACCCCGCAGGAAGTCTACTCAACCAACCGCAATACGCTCGACGATGCCTTGCGCACCGTTCCCGGCGTAGAAGTTTCGACCACCGGCGGTCGTCGCAACGAGCGCCTTCTCTACGTGCGCGGCTTCGACCGTTTCCAGGTTCCGCTCTCCATCGACAGCATCCGCGTCTATCTGCCAGCGGACAACCGGCTCGACTTCGGCCGCTTCCTGACGCCTGACCTTTCGGAAATCTAGGTCCAGAAAGGCTATGTGTCGGTCCTCAATGGACCGGGAGCGATGGGCGGCATGGTCAACCTCGTGACCCGCAAGCCAACCCGCGAACTGGAAGCCGAGTTCCAGAGCGGTATCGACCTTGGCAACACCGGCGACCTCGCCGCAGCGACTGCATTCGCATCCGTCGGCTCGCGACAGGAAAACTTCTACGTGCAGGCCAGTGGAGCAATCCGCGATTCTGACGGCTTCTTCCTGTCACGCAACTTCGTGCCCACGGCAGTGGAAGACGGAGGACGCCGCGACCTCAGCGAGGTCGACGACTGGCGTCTCAACTTCAAGGCCGGCTACACGCCGAACGACACCGATGAATACGTCATCAGCTACACGCACCAGGAAGGCAGCCGCAAGGCGCCCTACCATGTCATAACGCCAGATACGCGGCACTGGACATGGCCCTATTGGAACGTATCCAGCCTGTCGTTCTACTCGCACACGCAGATTGGCGAAGCGTCCTACGTGCGCACGAAGGCCTACTACAACACCTTCGAAAACCTGCTGTCGTCATTCGACAACAACACGTTCACGACCCAGACCGCAGGCTATGCATTCGACAGCTACTACGACGACAATTCCTACGGCTTTTCGGTCGAAGGCGGCACGGACCTTATCGAGCGCAACACGCTGAAGGCAGCTTTGCACTATCGCCGCGATACTCACCATCCTCAGCAGCATGCACGTCCGGACCACCCGACGCTCGCCTTCCTGGAGCCTCGTCTGGAAAGGTCCGAGGACACGTGGTCGGTCGCTCTCGAAAACACGTTCCATGCAACCGATACGCTCGATTTCGTGGGTGGCGTCAGCTACGACTGGAACGACATCCTGAAGGCGCAACGCTACGCCAGCGGGGCGATCCAGGAGTATCCCGTGGGGGGTAGCGCCGCGGCAAACTGGCAGTTTGCGGCGATCTACCGTCCGACCGATGCGCTGGAACTTAATGCCAGCGTCTCGTCGCGGACACGCTTCCCTAATCTCTTCGAGCTCTATAGCACGCGCTTCGGAACGGCCGAGCCCAACCCCGACCTCAAGGCGGAACGGGCAATCCACTATCAGCTCGGTGCGACCGCTACGCTTTCGGAAACGGTGCGTGTCGGCGGCGCACTGTTCTACAGCGATCTCACCGACGTCATTCAGTCGATCCGCATTGGAACGGCGCCGGGCGGCGGTGACCTGACGCAAAACCAGAATATCGGCGACGGGCGCTACTACGGCCTCGAACTGACAGGCGAGTGGGACACCCTCCCCGAACTCACCATCGGGGCAAACTACACGCTACTCAAGCGCAACCTCGTCGATCCGGTCAGGCCGGGCCTCAGGCCGGTCGATACGCCTGAGCATACCGCGCGCATCTATGCTGACTGGATGCCGTATGAGAATTTCACGGTCTCTCCGGACCTGGAACTGGCAAGCTGGCGTTGGTCTGATGCAACCGGCGGCGGCTATGTGAAGACGGCCGGCTATGCTCTGGCAAACATCAACATGCAGTACGACTTTTCGGAGAACATGGCGGTCAACTTCGGCGTCCGCAATATTTTCGACAAGAACTACGAACTGAACCAGGGCTTCCCCGAGCCGG
>MKRZ01000026.1:20845-25237 GCA_001897075.1 Mesorhizobium sp. 61-13
CCCATCGAGACAATCCATGCCGCGCACCAGAAGCGTGCTGCCTTCGCGTCCAACCAGACCGACGATGGAGGTCCCGATAGGGTTGGGACGCACGGGAGAGCGCAGCGAAAAGACACCGCGCGTCTTGCCGTCGCTGGCTGGGCTCTGCAGCACGAGGTCCCGCCGCGACATGTGCAGCCAGTAGAGAACCTCCAGTTCTTCGAACTCCTCGATATTCTCCAGCCCTTCGACCCAAGGCTCGAAAATTTCGATGCGGCAGATCGGCCCGTCTCGCCTGCCCTGTCGCGGCGTCTCCATGCGCGAGTTCCAGGGGGTACGTATCTGGCCAATGAACACCAGCCCGGCATCCTGCGCTGGGGGCGCTTCTATCGCCTTCTCGCCAAACCTTACTTCGTTTTCCCGTACCATATGCCTAGCCTTGCCTTTGCGTGTTCCCGAGTACCGGCGCACATATCGACCGATCGGCCGCCGGCATGAATTCGACTGCAACTTCAACACCGTAGAGCAGCTTCAGCGTCGCCGCCGTCACAGCCGTGGCAGGCGGTCCAAATCCGATAATCTGCCCTTCCTTCATCAGAGCCACTTCATCCGCGCAGGCGAAAGCATGGCCGGGGTCATGCGTCGACAAGACGATGGCCAGACCGGAGCGGCGCAGCTCGTTGATGCAATCGAGCACGCGGGTCTGGTTGCCGAAATCGAGGCTTGCGGTGGGCTCATCCATGACGATCAGCTCGGCTTCCTGGGCGAGTGCGCGCGCGATAAGCACCATCTGCCGCTCGCCTCCACTCAGTGTTGCAAACGTCCGATCGGCGAGGTGGCCAAGGTTCAGCCTTTCCAGAGCTGACCGAGCCATCTCGCGGTCCTTGAAAGACGGCGTCGCAAAAACCCCGATGCGGCTGGCGCGCGCCATCGTCACCATCTAGGAAACCTGGAACGGGAAATAGGCGGAATTTGCCTGCGGAACGTATGCCACATGACGGGCAAACTCTGCCCTGCCGAAACTCTGCACCGGCTTGCCTCGAAACTCGAGTTGGCCACCAAGTGGAGGCAACAATCCCAGCAGTGTGCGAAACAATGTGGTTTTGCCGCAGCCGTTGGGGCCCAGAAGGCACAGGACCTTAACTGGGCTGACCGTCATGGTTACGCCGCGGCCGACTGGACGTCCACGATAGCCGAAGGCGAGGTCCCTTGCCGCAAGCATCACTGCCAACCCTTGCGGCCACTGGCCAGCAGCCACAGGAAAAACGGGGCCCCGATAGCCGCAGTCAGGATACCCAAGGGAACTTCGATTTCGGCAACCATGCGCGCCGCGGTGTCGACCGCGACCAGATAGCCGCCGCCGAGCATGAGAGATGCAGGCAAGAGCTTGCCGAAATCTGGGCCAACAAGACTGCGCGCGATGTGGGGCATGATCAGCCCTACCCAGCCGATTATGCCGGAGACCGACACGGCCGCAGCCGTCATCAAGGTTGCAGCCGACACCAGCACCAGGCGCATTTTCCCGGTCTCCACACCAAGCGCCCTCGCCTCCTCGTCATCCAGCGTCATCAGGTTCATGCGCCAGCGCAGCAGGACCATCGGTATAAGTCCGAGAGCCATCGCCGGAAGGATCGAAACCATGTCGCTGGTGTTGATGCTGGCAAGGCTGCCAAGCAGCCAGAAGGTTATTGCAGGAAGCTGGTTGTAGGGGTCGGCAAGCACCTTCAAAAGCGAAATGCAGGCTCCCAGCAACGCGCCTATGGCAACACCTGCCAACACTAGAACCAGAACCGGATCTCGGCCGCGCACCATGGAGCCGATGAAGTAGACCAATGCGACTGCACCGAGGCCGCCGCCGAACGCCAGCGCCTGTATGGCCAGCACAGGCAACGACAGGAAGATACCCGCCACAGCGCCAAGGCTCGCACCAGCCGATACGCCAAGTATGTCCGGCGACACCAGCGGGTTGCGGAAAAGTCCCTGATAGACCGCGCCCGCCACCGCGAGACCAGCCCCCACGAGAAGCCCGCAAACAACGCGGGGCATGCGGACATTCCAGATTATCGTGTCGATGTTCGGATCAAGGCCGCTCGGTTCTCCGATCAAACGCGACCACAGCACGCGAGTGATATCGGCCACGGAAATGGGATACTTGCCCGCGGACATGGCAATCAGGATGACCAGGACAAGCAGGACTGGCGGAACGAACCGCCCCACCCTCCCAAAAGCATCGGGATGCCGGTCTTCTGCTTCTCGAATGGTTTTCGGCAAACTCATTTAGCCGAAGAATCTGACAGCAGCTCATCCAACTGACCAGCCGAAAGATCGACCCCGTAGAACAGATGGTAGAATTCGGATGTCTTCTGGCGCAAGTCGATATCGGTCAAGCCCGGATAGAGCACGCCGGTCAGCCAGGTTACCGCCATCAACCTGTTCACGCCGGGCGGTGAATCGAACCAGCCGAAAGGCAGCGTCGGTGCCCGATAGACCCGCTTCTCCTTCACCGCCTTGACACCGGCCCACAACGGGTCCTGTAGCACGGACTTCTGGAAGTCCGGCTTGAGCGTAAGGATGACGTCAGGGTTCCATGACAGCACCTGCTCGATGGAGACATTGGAAAGTCCGCCGGAACCGGCAAGCGCAGCAACATTGGTGGCCCCGACCGCACCCAGGATTTCCATGTTGATCGAGCCGGCGGCACCGGTTTCCAGCCCGTCAGGCCCCCGCCCGTAGTAAACGCGTGGCCGCTGCTGTTCGGGAATGCCGGCAACCAATTCCTTTTGCCAAGCCATGGTCTTTTCGGCATAGCTTGCCAACTCTTCTCCCCTCACCTCAACGCCGAGCAAACCAGCGACTTCTCGCAAGGTCTGCGGCGTGCGCGCAAAGGCGCCATCGATCAACACATATGGAATACCGGTCTGTTCCTGAACGCGATCGGCAAGCGAAGCGTAGGTGGAATCGACGCTGCCGACATCGATGATGATGTCCGGCTTCATGGCCAGCACCATTTCGATATTCGCCGTATTGCCCTTCCCCGTCAGCCGCCCGGTTTCAGGCAGGTCGCGATAAGGCTCGGCGAGAAACTGCTTTTCATGATCCGAGGGAGCGCGCACCCATCCGGTCATCTTTTGCGGGGCCAACACGTAGAGGAGCACGGACGCAGGCGGCCCTGCGGAAAGGACGCGCTCGATATGGTCAGGCAGTTTGACCGACCGGCCGGCGGCATCGACAAAAAGCCGCTCCGCCATCGCGGCCGCAGGAAACATGATGAATTGAAGCAGTGCTAGAACGACTGGCAGAACTCTGAAAATGGTCATGTCGGATCCCAACGGTGACGACGGTGTCGGCTGGTTATATTCAATCAAATATACCGTTCAAGCCGCATATTGATGCGAGCCCGCAGCAAACCGCAATCGGCGCGATTTTGATCGGCTCCACCCACGCGGGAGAGCTGTCTAGCCGCGGGGATCGACGATGAACCACGTCGCGGACAGGTTTATCGCTTCGAACGTCTTTCACCGATGAAGTGGGCCACCGCCATCGCCCGGTTATGAACGCCGATTTTGTCGTAGAGGTTCTTCAAATGGTACTTCACGGTGTTTTCCGAGATGCCGGTGCGCGTCGCGATTTGCAGGTTTGTCCAGCCGTCGGCGAGCACGGACAGCAATTCGAGTTCGCGCGGCGTAAGTCGTGAAAGCGACGTTTCGCCGATTTTGGAGACGTCGATATACGGAATGCAGATGCGCCCGTTGGCAACGGCCTGAACGGTGTCGAAGAGTACGTTCGGGTTGTCGAACTGATAGCAGAACCCCTGAGCGCCCAATTGCACGCATTTGCGCAGGATGGCGACGTTGTGGTCGTTCGAAAAAATGACGATCCTGGTTTGCAGGTTGCGGCGCTGAACCTCCTCCAGCACATCACCGGCGTTCATATCCGACAGTCTCCAACCCACGATCGCCACGTCGAAAACGGCTTGGTCGGATTCCAGCATCGCCAGAAGCGCCTCGCCACCCTCTGCCACGCTTGTGAGTTCGAACCTGTGATCATGCTCGATCATGTCCTTGAGCGCGGCGACCACAAGTGGATTGCGCTCGACAATCAAGAGCCTCGTCGTGACCGTTTTGCGAACCCCAATGATTGCGTGCATCGGCTCCGCCGTCTGTTTCAGGTGATCGTTCCTACGGCGACAGCCTTCCGTCCCGCGGCGCGGGAAGCGGAGATGACGGTGTTGGCCATCAAAAGCGCGATGGTCATCGGACCGACGCCGCCCGGCACCGGAGTGATCGAACCGGCATTGGCCGCAGCCTCGTCATAGGCAACGTCGCCGACAAGGCGCGCCTTGCCGTTGGCGTCCGGCGGCAGGCGGTTGATGCCGACATCGATGACGGTAGCACCTGGCTTGACCCAGTCGCC
>MKRZ01000027.1 GCA_001897075.1 Mesorhizobium sp. 61-13
ACTCGAGCGTCCGCTTCAGCATCGGTCCCGCGAAGCCGAAGATGTTGCGCGGCGTGAACACCGGCGCCATCGCCTTGCGCGAGCGCTTCCAGACATCGCCTTCGGCGGTCAAAAGTCCGTCGCGAAGGATCGGCCGCAGGATTTTCTGGCGCACCGTCGCCATCCTGTAGTTCTTGGCGTTGTCCACCAGCACGTGCCGGATCAGGCCCGGATCGTTGGCGATCACCAATGGCCCGCCGACACCGGTCACCGAAATCCACGGTTCATTGTAGGAAGGCTCGCCCCACAATTCGAGCGGATTGCGGTAGACGATGCGGATCATCTCCAGCGTCGATGGCGGCTTGGTGCGCGGCTTTGGAGCCGGCGGCACGAATGGGGCAGGTTTTGCGTCCATTGTCTGCTCTCTTGAGAGCCGAATGTAGGTGGCGTCAGGTCAGGCGTCCATAGCAGCGGGCGGCTTGCGGTTACCGAAAGGTGCCTTCTTGCCTGCCCTGCGCTTGAGCCCTATCTCGCGGTCACCACAAGATACCGCCCACAGGGTACCGCATTGAAAGGACTCTCCCTTGAAGCATCGCCTCGCCATCATCATCGGCTCGACCCGCCCCGGCCGTGCCGGCCCCGTTTTCGCCGAATGGCTGGAGACGTTTGCGCGCAAAAACGGCAAGTTCGAGCCGGCCCTCACCGATCTCGCGGAGTTTGATCTGCCTTTGCTGGACGAGCCGCATCACCCGCGGCTTGGCAAATACGAGAAGGAACACACCAAGGCTTGGTCGAAGGCGGTCGATGCCGCCGATGCCTTCGTCTTCGTCACGCCTGAGTATAATTACTACGCCGCCCCGGCCATCGTGAACGCGGTCGATTACCTTTCGCGCGAATGGCAGTACAAGCCGGCAGCCTTCTTCAGTTATGGCGGCGTGTCGGGCGGCCTGCGCGCGGTGCAGGCGTTGAAGCCGCTGCTCACCACGGTCAAGATCATGCCGATCCCGGAAGCGGTTGCCCTGCCGGCCTATCAAAAGAGCCTTGACGAGGATGGCGCTTTCCAGCCTTCCGAGCAGGTGGTCGGGGGTGCCGAAACGATGCTGAACGAACTGCATCGCTGGAGCCTGGCGCTGAAGCCGATGCGCGCCGCTTAGCCGACAGCTTTGCCAGCCGCTGCCCGCTTGGCGTCACCTGTGGTCAAATGCCCGGAAAGCTTGGAAAATCGCCTCTGAACGCCTATATCTTGGTGCATCAGACAGTGCGATTCGAGGCGTGTTTTTCGCGCCTCCCGTGCAGCTTCGAGAAAACAGGTTTTCATGAGCGATCAGTCCGAGAACGACAACGGCGCGCAGGCCGAATACGGTGCCGATTCCATCAAGGTTTTGAAGGGGTTGGACGCTGTTCGCAAGCGGCCGGGCATGTATATCGGCGACACCGACGACGGCTCGGGCCTGCACCACATGGTCTACGAGGTCGTCGATAACGCCATCGACGAGGCGCTGGCCGGCCACGCCACGCTGGTTACGGTCACGCTTAATCCCGATGGTTCGTGCACCGTGACCGACAATGGGCGCGGTATTCCGACCGATATCCACAGCGGCGAAGGCATCTCGGCGGCCGAAGTCATCATGACCCAGCTTCATGCCGGCGGCAAATTCGACCAGAATTCCTACAAGGTTTCCGGCGGCCTGCACGGCGTCGGCGTTTCGGTCGTCAATGCGCTTTCCGTCTGGCTGAAGCTGAAGATTCGCCGCAAGGGCAGGGTTCATGAAATGAGCTTCACCCACGGCGTGGCCGACGCGCCGTTGAAGGAAACCGGCGAGGCGGGCGATGAGACCGGCACCGAAGTGTCTTTCATGCCGTCGCCCGACACCTTCACCATGGTCGAGTTCGACTACGCCACGCTCGAACATCGCCTGCGCGAACTGGCCTTCCTGAATTCCGGCGTGCGCGTGGTCTTGACCGACAAGCGCCATGCCGATGTCGTGCAGCAGGAACTGCATTACGACGGCGGCTTGGAAGAGTTCGTGAAATATCTCGACAAGGCCAAGAAGCCGCTGATCGACAAGCCGATTGCCATTCGCGCCGAGCGCGACGGCATCACCGTCGAGGTCGCGATGTGGTGGAACGACAGCTACCACGAGAACGTACTGGCCTTTACCAACAACATCCCCCAGCGCGACGGTGGCACCCATCTGGCCGGTTTTCGTGGCGCGCTGACACGGCAGGTCACCGGCTACGGCGAAAGCTCCGGCCTCACCAAGAAGGAAAAAGTTGGCCTGATCGGCGACGACTGCCGTGAAGGGCTGACGGCGGTGCTTTCGGTCAAGGTTCCCGATCCTAAATTCTCGTCGCAGACCAAGGACAAGCTGGTTTCGTCGGAAGTCCGCCCGGTGGTTGAAGGTCTCGTCAACGAGGCGCTCGGCACCTGGCTCGAAGAGCATCCCGCCGAAGGCAAGGTCGTCATCGAGAAGGTGATCCAGGCAGCGGCTGCCCGCGAGGCGGCGCGCAAGGCGCGCGACATTACCCGCAAATCGACGCTTGGCGTTACGTCGCTGCCGGGCAAGCTGGCCGATTGCCAGGAGAAAGATCCGGCGAAGTCCGAACTGTTCATCGTCGAGGGTGACTCCGCCGGCGGCTCCGCCAAGGGCGGACGCTCGCGCCAGAACCAGGCCATCCTTCCGCTGCGCGGCAAAATCCTCAACGTCGAGCGCGCCCGTTTCGACCGCATGCTGTCGTCCGACATGATCGGCACGCTGATCACTGCGCTCGGCACGTCCATCGGCAAGGACGAGGTCAACGGCTTCAACATCGAAAAGCTGCGCTACCACAAGATCATCCTGATGACCGACGCCGACGTCGACGGTGCGCACATCAGGACGCTTTTGCTCACCTTCTTCTTCCGGCAGATGCCGGAGCTAATCGAGCGCGGCTATCTCTACATCGCTCAGCCGCCGCTCTACAAAGTCTCGCGCGGCAAAAGCTCGCAATACCTGAAGGATGAAAGCGCCTTTGAGGAATACCTCATCGGCACTGGCCTTGAGGAAGCGGCCTTGACGCTGGGTTCCGGCGAAGTGCGCACCGGGCAGGATTTGCGCGTCGCGGTGGAAGATGCGCTGGCCGTGCGCCAGCTGCTGAACGGTCTGCACACCCGCTACAGCCGTCCCGTCGTCGAGCAGGCTGCAATTGCTGGCGGCCTTAACCCGGAACTCTTTGCGGACCTTGGCACAGCGAATGCCATGGCGGAACGCATTGCCGAGCGGCTGGACATCATCGCAGAGGACACAGAGCGCGGCTGGAAGGGCTCTACCTCGCGTTCGAATGACGGCTCTGGTGGTTACGTGTTCGAGCGCACCGTGCGCGGCGTCAAGGAATACGTTCATCTCGACATGGGGCTGGTCAATTCGGCCGACGCGCGCCAGCTCGACAAGTTGGCTCCTCGCCTGATCGATGTTTACGGCCACCCGCCGGTGCTGCGCCGCAAGGAATCCAGCGAGACGATTTCTGGTCCGCTTGCTCTGCTCAATGCGGTTTTCGCAACCGGCCGCAAGGGCCTCACCATGCAGCGCTACAAGGGGCTGGGCGAGATGAACGCCGAGCAGCTTTGGGAAACCACGCTGGACCCTAATGTGCGTTCGCTGCTGAGGGTGAAGGTCAACGATGCCGCCGGTGCGGATTCTCTGTTCTCCCGCCTGATGGGTGACGAGGTCGAACCGCGCCGCGAATTCATTCAGGACAACGCGCTGAGCGTCGCCAATCTCGACATCTGATCGTGAGGCTTAAGGCCTCACACCATCTTGGACAGCGCCTTAAGGAAAGCGACGCAGTCGGCATCGAGCGGATCGTCAATCGGCTCCGGCTGCGATGACATCTTGACGATCACAGTCCCGGTCGATGGGTCGACATAGAGCCATTGGCCGTGGATGCCGATGCCGCAGAATGCGCCGTCTCCCGGTTGATACCACTTGTTGCGGTAGCGACCGTTCGGAAACAAATGCACCATCTCTCCACGTTGCCACGCGTCTGAACTGCCTGCGCTCGTGGTATCGCGAACCCAAGCTTGCGGAACGATCCGGCGTCCATTCGCCGTGCCGCCTTGCCGCATCATCTCGCCGACGCGGGCAAGGTCGCGCGGCGTCACCGACATCCCGCCGGCGGTGCGCGCCGCGCCTTCCATATCGACCGTGACAGACGCCTCGTTTTTGGCGCCGAGCGGCTGCCAAAGCTTCTCGCCCATCAGGTCGGGAATGCGTCGCCCGGTCGCGCGCTCGATGACGATGCCGAGCAGGTCGGAGTTGGGCGAGCGATAGCGGAAGGTCTTGCCGTGGTCTTCCGCCAGCCGGGGCAGCGTCATCAGGAACGATGTCAGGCTTTCCGTGCCGCCGCCGGGGTTCCACAACGTCGCCTTGCGATAGCGGCCATAGGCGCTGTCCGGGTCGGTATAGGCTTCGTCGATGTCGATGCTGACCACCATGTCGAGCACATGGCGCACGGTCGCATCGCCGTAAGCTGAACCCTTTGCCTCCGGCACGTATTGCGTCACCGGTGCGTCAGGGTCGAGCAGACCTTCACCCTCCACGATACCGGCGAGGATCGCTGTCAGCGATTTGCTGATCGAAAAGATGATATGGCGCGCGCCCGCATGCATGTGCGGCGCGGCCCAATCTCCAACGATCTTGCCGTCCTTCATCACCGTCAGCGCGTCGGTATCCGAGCGCGCGAGAAAATCGGCGACCGTTTCTGCTCTCGATTTCAGCGCGAGTTTCTCGCCCAACAGCCCGCTTATGTCACGCATCGGGGCTTCACTGCTTTCCAGAGCAACGATGCGGGCGCTGGGCACGAGTTCGCCGGCATTCTGGAATGCCCACTTGCTGAACGGGTACGCCCGCCAGTTGGCCAGCGTCACCTCATCGCGGCGAAAGCCGAATTGCGTGTCGAACGCGGTCACATGAGGCATTGTCGTGATTCCGGATTTACCCTGGTTGGTTCAGCCGAGTGCAGCGGCGATAGCGTCGATCGCCTTCCTCGTCGCTATGGAATAGGCAGTGTTGGTGAAGTCCGGATAGGTCGAGAGTTTCACCACCACCATCTGGTTATCCCAGTCGATATGGATGAGTTGTCCGAAAACGCCGCGGCAGGTCAGCGCCCGCGAGCGCGGATCGACGATCCAGAACTGGTTGTGGTAGCCACCCTCCGGCAGGCTTTCGTTGAAATGCGGTCCATGGACGCTCGTGCGCGTGGCCTCGATCCATTGCGCGGGCACGATGCCGCCGCCGTTTTCAAGAAGCATCTGGCCGAAGCGGCCATAGTCGCGCAAGGTCGCGTTGAAGCCGCCATCGGCAAGCGCATAGCCGGCGCTGTCGACGGTAAAGCAGGCGCTTTCCTCAGCGCCGATCTTTTGCCAAAGCTCTTGCGAGATGAGCTCGGCCAGCCTTATTCCGCTCACCCGTTCCATGATGAAGGCGAGGACATCGGTTTCGATCGAGCGATATTCAAAAGCCGCGCCATGCGGCCGGGTCTGGTCCTTGAGCCCAAGGATCAGGTCCCAGACGTTGGAGGGCCACTTGAAATCCGGATCGCTCCCCGGAGGGATCGGCTTCCAGCCCGCGGCGACGTCTGTCTGGCCCATTTCGGAATAGGGGTCGGTATATTCCTCGCTGAAGCGCACGCCGGTCGTCATGTCGAGCACATGCTGCACCGATGCACCCGCCCAGCCGGTCTTGCTCAATTCGGGCAGATAGTTTGTGACAAGTGCCGCCGGATCGATCAGGCCGCGCCCGACCAGAATGCCGCAGACCGAAGCGGTGACGGATTTCGCCATCGATTGCGACAGGTGCAGGGTGCGCGGCGTCATCCCGTTGAAATAGCGTTCGAAAACCACCGCCCCGTTCTTCAGCACAAGGAAGCCGTCGGTATAGGTTTCGTCGAGCAGGCCGATCAGCGAGGTAGGTGTTCCCACGCTGTCCACGACAGGCAGCGCTTCGAGATCGACAGATGCGTTGGGCAGCACCCGCACTGACATCTCGCCGCGCCACACCTCGACCGTCGGCACGATTTCTCGGATGTGCTGAAACGACCACCGGTTCCACGGCGGGCGATCCCAGTCGAGCCTGGGCGGCACCATTTTTGGAGGTGACCCGCGCATGATTGGCGGATGCGGCTCGCCGTTCCGATACGAATCCATGCCTCGCTCCGGCGCAGTTGGGTGAACGGGCCGGGCAATCGTGCCCGGCCCGTCGCATGTAGCTTTTATTTCTGAAGCTCGGTCCAGATCTTGGTGTAGATCTCCTGCACTTCCGGCGAGCACAGCGTCTGCAGTTCGCCCTGCGCCTTGGCCGCTTCGGGGATAACCACTTCCGGCGCGTCCTTCATGTCGGCAGGCATGAACTTATCCGAGCCGGCAATGCCGTTGGCGTAGCGGTGGAAAGCCGAAAGGCCGGCCGCATTCTCCGGGTCCATGATGAAGTTCTGGAACAGCTTGGCGTTTTCGACGTTCTTGGCCTCCTTCAAGACGACGACGTTGTCGCTCCACAGGCCATAGCCTTCCTTGGGATAGTTGAAGTGGATGGCCGGGTTGGCCAGCCGCTGGCGCAGCGCCGAGCCGTTCCAGTCGCTGGTTGCCTTGAAGTCGCCTGCGCCCATCTTCTCGATGGTGTTGTACTCCATCGCAATCCAGTTCGGCTTGGCCGCGACCAGCAGGTCACGCACCTTCTTCAGCGTTTCCTTGTCGCTCGCGCACTGCTTGGCGCCGACATACTTGGTCGCCGCGAACAGCACGTCGTTCATTTCCGGAACGACGTTGACCTTGCCCTTCAGCTCGTCCGGCGTGTTGAAGATGATCGACCAGCTATCGGCCGGCCCCTTGTAGACGTCGGTATTGACCACGACACCGATCGTACCCCAGGCCCATGGCACCGAATATTTGCGGCCGGGGTCGAAGTCTGGATTGGCCCATTCCGGCGCGACGTTCTTGAAATTCTCCATCGTGTTCGGGTCGGTCTCAAGGACCAGCCCTTCCTTGATCCAGATCGGCACGTAGGTCTGCGAAGGCACCGCGATGTCGAAGCCGGTTCCGCCCTGGCGCACCTTGGCCAGCGCCGTATCGTTGGAATCATAGTCGGTGATGGTCACCTTGATGTTGTACTTCGCCTCGAACTTCTTGATCACGTCGGGGCTGGTGTAGTTGCCCCAATTGTAGATGTTCAGCTCTCCGTCGGCGAAAGCGAAGCTCGTCGAAGCGAGCAGCGCCAGCCCCACGGCCGTTGCCTTGGTCTTCCAGGTCATCGTCTTCTCTCCCGTTATGGTTGTCAGTCGCGTTTTCTGCTGATGAAGAAAAACAGGGTCACGATAACGATCGACAAGAGCAGGAACGCCGTCGATATCGCGTTGATTTCGGGTGTAATGCCTCGCCGTATCTGGCCGAGCATGTAGGTTGGCAGCGTGTCCTGCCCGCCGGACTTGACGAATTCGGTGATGACGACGTCGTCCAGCGAAATGACGAAGGCCAGCATCAGCCCGGCAAGGATACCGGGCCACAACAGCGGCAAGGTCACGTGCCGGAATGTTTTCAACGGCGTGGCGTAAAGGTCTGCCGCAGCCCGCTCCAGCGTCAGGTCCATGTTCTCCAGCCGCGCCCGGATCGGCAGGTAGGCAAACGGGATACAAAAAGCCGTATGCGCCGCGATCAGGTAGCCGAGGCCGGAATAGCCGGAAAAGATCTTGATGCGCGAAAAGAAGATCAACAGCGCCACGCCGGTCACGATTTCAGGCACCATCAGCGGCTGGTTGATGGCCGCATACTTGAATGTCAGGCCGGGATAGGGCGCCGTGCGCGTGGTGGCCAGTGCCGCCATGGTGGCAACGATGGTGGCGAGAATGGCTGCGGTGGCCGCAATCTGGAAAGAGCGCAACGTGGCGTCCACGACCTGGTCGTTGTTCCACGCCGACTGGAACCATTTCAGCGACACCCCGCCCCACTCGGACGTCGAACTCGACGCATTGAAGGCATAGGCCACCAGAACGATGATCGGCATGTAGAGAACGGCAAAGCAGGTCGCCGCGATAGCGGTGAACCCGGGCTGGTGCTTGATCGAGAAGCCCCTAGCCATGGCGCGTTTCCGAACTGCCCGTATTGCGCACATAGACCAGCAATGCCGCCATCACGATCACCATGACGGTGATCGACAGGGCCGCGCCGAGCGGCCAGTTGCGGCCCTGGCCGAACTGCAGCTCGATCAGGTTCGACAGCATCAGGTTCTTGCCGCCGCCGAGAACGCTTGGCGTCACATAGGCACCGACGGCCGGGATGAACACCAGTATGGAGCCGGCGATGACGCCAGGCTTCACCAGCGGGAAGATGATGCGCCGCAGCACCTGCCAGCGCGTCGCGTAGAGATCGTAGCCCGCCTCGACCAGCCTGAAGTCGAGCTTCTCCATGCTGGCGTAGATCGGCAGCACCATCAGCGGCAGATAAACATAAGCCATGCCGATCAGTATGGCCGTGTCGGTGTAGAGTATCTGGATTGGCGCCGAGATGATGCCAATCTTGATGAGCGCCGTATTGATGATGCCTTCGTTGCGGATGATCTGCAGCACCGCGAAAGTGCGGATGAGCAGGTTCGTCCAGAACGGAATGGTGATCAGGAACAGCCAGAGATCGCGCGACTTCTCGCTTCGGGTGGCAATGAAATAGGCAGTCGGAAAACCAATCAGCAAGGTGGCGATCGTCGTCATCAGCGCGAGCTTGAGCGAACGCCAGAAAATGGTGACGTGGGCGCTGGCGAACGAAAGCGTGTCGTCGAAGATGTCGCGTTCCAGAAACACGCTCGTCCAGGCTTCTTTCGAAAACGTCCATTGGACGTCGCCATAGGGACCGGGTGTCAGGAAGGAATAGACCAGCACGATCAAAAGCGGACCGCTCGCGGCAAAGAATATGACAAGCAGGGCCGGCGCGGAAAGAAGCCAGCGGTCGCGGATATCGCGCCGTACGGCTTGGGTGGCGACTTGCTCCGCGCTCGCCACGATCAGTCTTTCAGCACCTGGGCGGCATCGCCGCCGATGATGATACCGGCGCGGTCGCCTTGGGCGAGATCGACTGGTCCGCCACGTGCATTCTGCCGGCGCACGATGAACGCGTCGCCGTCATCGAGCTTGAGGTGGAAATGCGTGTCGGTGCCCAGATAGACCACGTTCTCGACAATGCCGGAAAGTGACGCCTTTTCATTGCCGGCGACCAGATGCGCGTGTTCTGGCCGAACGACGATGGTGACCTTGCCCGAGGGCGAGAAACCCGCCGGCAGCGAAGCAGGGATTTCAACGCCGGATGACAGTTTCACCGTTGCGCGCCCGTTCGCCGCCCCGGTCACTTCGGCCTTGAGGAAATTGGTCTCGCCGATGAAGTCGGCGACGAACCGTTCCGCCGGACGGTCGTAGATGTCGCGCGGCGTGCCGACCTGCAGGATTTTGCCAGACGACATGACGGCGATGCGGTCAGACATGGTCAACGCTTCTTCCTGGTCATGCGTGACGAAGATGAAAGTGATGCCGGTCTCGCTCTGCAGCCGCTTCAGTTCGATCTGCATTTCCTTGCGCAGCTTGTAGTCGAGCGCCGACAACGGTTCGTCCAGCAGCAGGACTTTCGGCTGCGGTGCGAGCGCCCGCGCCAGTGCGACGCGCTGCTGCTGGCCGCCGGAAATCTGGCTGGTGCGTCGGTTGGCGAGCGCTTCCATGCGCACCAGCTTCAGCATCTCCGCCACGCGCGCCTTGACCTGGTCCTTCGGCTTGCCGAGCATTTCGAGGCCAAAGCCGATATTCTGCGCCACGCTCATATGCGGGAAAAGCGCGTAGCTCTGGAACACGGTGTTGACGGGCCGCTTGAACGGCGGCAACGGCGCGATGTCTTCGCCGTAGAGCATGATTTCGCCTGCGCTCGGGAAATCGAACCCGGCGATCAGGCGCAGAAGCGTCGTCTTCCCGCAGCCCGAAGGTCCAAGCAGCGTGAAGAATTCATTTTCCCGAATGGAGACGGATACCGTATCAAGCGCTGCAACCTGCGCTTCCCCGGCGCCGAAGACCTTGCGAACTCCGCGAACTTCAATCGCGTTCCTACCCGGCGTTTCCGGCACGCAGCACCCCATTGTTTTGAGTCCGCTCTTTTCGGCGGGTCTCGCTCCGGTTCCAATTGTCACCACATGCCAAGTGGCTTGGCAACAGCGCAGTTGAACCTTGATTCAAAAAGCCGTTGCCGTGTCGCGCGGGCATCATGACTGATACGTCACCTTGCCGCCGCAGACCGTGACCGCCACGTGCACCTTGTGCAGTTCTTCGGCATCGACCGCCTCGATGTCGGCGGAAAGCACCGCAAAGTCAGCCATGTAGCCTGGTTTCAGCTTGCCTTTGCGATGCTCCAGGAAGCCAGCGTAAGCTCCTTCGACGGTATAGCCGGCCAGCGCCTCCTCGAGCGAAAAGCTCTGGTCCGGATCGCCTTTCGCCCACGGCTTGCGCAGGATCGCTGCCTGCATGCCGAGGATCGGATCAATCGGCGACACAGGCCAGTCCGAGGCGAAAACGACGTGCGCGCCGGCGTTCTTCAGCGTGCGCCACGCGTAGCTGAGCGGCCAGCGGGCCGGTCCGATGCGCGAAACGGTAGGCTCCAGCGGAAAGCCCATCGCGCCCGGCGGATGCGGCGGCTGCATCGAGGCGATCACGCCAAGCTCCGCAAAGCGCGGTATGTCGGAGGCGGCGATAACCTCGATATGTTCGACACGGTGGCGGCTGTCGCGCTGTCCATTCGCCTTCTGTGCAGCCTCATAACCGTCGAGAACGGCGCGCACCGCTCCATCTCCGATCGAATGCACGGCAATCTGCAAGCCGCGCCTGTCGATCTCGACGGCAAGTTCCTTGAACTGCTGGGGGGTAAACAGCGGCTCACCCACCCAGTCCGGACGATCGGCGTAGGGCTCGATCATCGCTGCCGTCCAGGAATCGAGCACGCCGTCGTAAAACACCTTCACTATGCCCGATGATAGCCATTCGCCTTTGTAGCGCTCGGCCATCGTCGATGCCTTGTCGAGCATGTCGAGCGTCATGAAGTTCTTGAAGTGGAAAGGCACCTGCACCCGGCACGGCAAGCCGCCATCCTCTGCCTCGATCTCGGCCAGAAGCTCGAGCTGGTAGAAATTGCCGTCCATGTTCTGGATCGAGGTGATGCCGTGGCGCGCGCACCAAGAAAGTCCGCGCCGCATGATGGCACGGTCGGCCTCCCGTTCGGCAGCCGTCGGCATCGGGTCCGGTTCGCCGCCAGTGGCAAGGCCAAGCCGCACACGGCTTTCGCCGGCCAGGTTGAGCACCGGACCGAATGCTTCGCCTTCGCGCAATTCGCCCGTTGCAAGTCCGTCCTCGCCCATGACGATTTCGTTGCCGGGGCCAAGAACCCGGCCATGCAGCACGCCGGCCATTTCCAGCGCCCTGGTGTTGGCCCACATCGTGTGGTGGTCGGGTGCGGCCATGCAGAAGGCGCGATCTGGCAAGATGGCGTCCAGATGATGCCGGGTCACCCGCTCGCTGCCGAGCACGGTATAATCCACGCCTTGCCCAACGAGCATCGTTGCGTCCGGGCGGGTCGGTGCATAGGCGCGGATCGCCTCTTGCAGCGCCTCGAATCCAGTAACACCGAAGAGTTGCAGGTGCGCCAGTTCGGCCGCCCCGGAAAACAGATGCATATGGGCTTCGATGAAGCCCGGAATGACCGAACCGCCATCCGCGTCGATCACCGTTGTTGCAGGCCCGCGCAGCACATCGATGTCGGCGCGCGCACCAACCGCGAGGATCGAGCCGTCCCTGATCGCGATTGCCTCAGCCGTTGGGTGACCTTCATCCAAGGTCAGGATGCGAGCATTCGTTACGATCAGGTCCGCTATCAAAGCCATGGAATGCCTGCGAGGCTGTTGGCGAGGCAAGCAGGCTAGACGACCTGCGGCCATGCCAGCAAGCCATCGCCGGTTGGCACAGCGCTTGTTAAGAAGCGAATGGCTCGGCTAGGCTCCACCTACCCGCACTCGAGAGGTTTTTCATGAAGACCGTTTTTTCGCCGCTCCACGCTGGTCATGCCGGCACGATGGAACTGATTTCCGGTGCGATCGTGCCCGGTTTCGAAAAGCCGTCGCGCGCCGAATTCATCAAGGCGAGGGTGGAGAGTGAAAAGCTCGGGCCGATCCTGCCGCCGCAGGCGCATGACCTCGCCGCCGCCAAGCGGGTGCACAGGGCCGACTATATCGACTTCCTGCCGACGGTCTGGCCGCAATGGCTGGCTTCGGGCCGGGAAGGGTCGGCCATCCCGTTCACCTGGCCGACGCGAGGCCTGCGCGGCGATGTCCGGCCGAAATCCATCGACGCCCAACTCGGCTTCTATTCCTTCGACGGCGGCGCGCCTTTCGTCAAAGGCACATGGGATGCGATCAAGTCGTCCTATGAGGTCGCCCTGACCGCGTCGGCCATCGTCAAGGGCGGCGAACATGCCGCCTTCGCACTTTGCCGCCCGCCCGGCCACCATGCCGGGGCAGGTTTCATGGGCGGCTATTGCTACATCAACAACGCCGCCGTCGCAGCCCAATGGTTCCGCGACCAGGGCGCCGGGCGTGTATCCATCCTCGATGTCGACTATCACCACGGCAACGGCACGCAGGAAATATTCTATTCCCGCAACGACATTCAGGTGTTGAACCTGCATGGCGACCCGATGGTCGAGTATCCGTATTTCCTCGGCCACGCCGATGAACGCGGCGAGGGGCCGGGCGAGGGGTTCAACCTGAATTACCCGATGCCTTTCGGTACCGATTGGGACGCATGGAACGCGAACCTGGACGACGCCTGCAAAAGGCTCGCCGACTACGCGCCGGATGTCGTCGTCGTCTCGCTTGGCGTCGATACTTTCGAGAAGGATCCGATCAGCCAGTTCAAGCTGAAAAGCGCCGACTATCCCAAGATCGGCGCGCGCATCGCCAAGCTCGGCCTGCCCACCCTGTTCGTCATGGAAGGCGGCTACGCGGTCGAGGAAATCGGCGTCAATGCGGTTGGCGTGCTGACCGGCTTCGAGGAGTAGAGGCCGCCTACTGCGGCCTCAGTTCGAAGCTGAAATATTTCTTGGCGATGGTCTTGAACGTGCCTTCGGCAATGATCCCGTCGATGGCAGCATTGATCTGGTCGGCCAACGCGGTGTCGTCCTTGCGAACGGCGATGCCGATTTCGGTGCCGAGCGCCGCGTCGGTGATGTTCGGGCCGATCTGCTCGTAGGCCGCAACGCCGCCATTTGCCTCCATCCACGGCACCATGGCCGGCGCTTCGGCAAACACCGCGTCCAGCCGCCCGTTCTGGAAATCGAGGAACATCTCGTCGCTCGACGGATAGCCGTGCAGCTTGAACGCATCGCCGAACTTGTCGCGCAGCCAGTGTTCATGCGTCGTCGCGGCCTGTACGCCGACATCGTGGCCTTTCAGGCCCTCGCTGGAAAAGCTCAATCCGCTTCCCTTGTTGGCGATCATCATGCCGTAGGAGAAGTAATAGGGCTTGGAAAACAGCACCTGTTTCTGCCGCTCGGGCGTGATGGTCATAGACGACATCAGCACGTCGATCTTCTCGGCCTGCAGCGCCGGGATCAGCCCGTCCCACTGCACCACCACCCATTCGCATGTGCGCTTGAGCCGCTTGCAGATCGCTTCGCCGATATCGACGTCGAAGCCTTCGACCTTGCCGGCGGCGTCAACCGAATTAAATGGCGGATAGGCGCCTTCGACGCCCATCTTCAGCGGAGGGTCTTCGGCTCGCGCTGCTGTGCTTGCGAGAATGAGACCTAGCGCGATGATGGCGACGAATTTCACTGTTTTTCCTTTTTGGCTTGTTGCGTACAGGCGTGAAAAAACCCGGGCTGTTGAAACCGCCGGCGTTTCAGCAACGCCGCGGCTCCGCCAGCTATCCGAGCTCTTGTTAATTTAGAATGTACGCATAATACAGTCCGGAAATCGATCCCGACTTCCGGACTAAGCCTCGGAGCTTAGTCCTTGGCGCGTTCCACGTAGGAGCCGTCGGCGGTCATGACGACGATGCGCGTGCCGACAGCGATATGCGGCGGAACGGTGGTCTTGACGCCGTTCGAAAGGATCGCCGGCTTGTACGAGGAAGACGCGGTCTGGCCCTTGGTTGTCGGCTCGGTTTCGACCACTTCGTAGACGGCGCGCTGCGGCAGCACCAGCGCAATGCCGACGCCTTCATGCACCGACAGCGTCACCGCCATGCCTTCCTGCAGGTACGGGGCCTGGTCGCCAACCACGTCCTCGGAGACGGCAACCTGGTCGTAGGTCTCCGGGTTCATGAAGTGGAAGCCCTCGCCATCGCTATAGAGGAACGTATGCTCGCGATCCTCGACATGGGCGCGCTCGACCTGTTCGGTCGTGCGGTAGCGCTCGGAAACCTTCACGCCGTCGGAAATGCGACGCATGTCGAGTTGGGTGACCGGCGTGCCCTTGCCAGGATGGATATTCTCGGCAAAGAGGATCACATAGAGCTTGCCGTCTCTTTCGACGACATTTCCTTTACGGAGGGAACTGGCAATTACCTTCACAAGCGTTCTTCCTGAAAATTTGCGTTGCGGCCATTCGGCTGTCGCAGCCATCGTGCGCGCTTTACCCTATCCGCGCGCCAATCGCCAGCCACCCCCGCACCGCTTGTCCGCACAATCATGATTGAAGCTTCGCCTTGGTGGACGCCGCATGTCCACGCCGACCGCAGGCCGCGCCTTCTGCTGCGCAACCGGATTGCTGCGGCAATCCGGGGCTTCCTTGGCGATCAGGATTTCATCGAGGTGGACGCTGCCGCGCTCCAGATATCTCCGGGCAATGAAACCCATCTCAGTGCCTTCGCCACTGCCGAAATCCGTTCCGACGGCACCACGCAGCCGTTTTACCTGCACACCTCGCCGGAATTCGCCTGCAAGAAACTGCTGGCGGCAGGCGAAAAGCGCATCTTCAGCTTCGGTCCGGTCTGGCGCAACCGTGAGCGCAGCGCCCTTCATCATCCCGAGTTCACCATGCTGGAATGGTATCGCGTCGGTGAAACCTATCAAAGCCTGATGCAGGATTGCGCCGCGCTGCTGGCGCTTGCCGCAGACAAGGCCGCCACCCGGCGCTTCACATTCAGGAACCGCGAAGCCGATCCTTACGCCGAGCCGGAACGCCTGGCGGTCGCCGAAGCCTTCGAGCGCTATGCCGGTATCGACCTGCTTTCGACCGTCGCGCCGGACGGATCGACCGATCGCGACGGCCTGCACACAGCGCTGGTGAAGTCTGGCCTGCGCACCGCGCCTGACGACACATGGTCCGATCTCTATAGCCGCGTCATGGTCGAGCTGATCGAGCCGCAGCTAGGGCAGGGCCGCGCCACCGTGCTTTGCGAATATCCGATCGTCGAGGCAGCCCTTGCGCGCCCCGCGCCGCACGATCCGCGCGTGGCCGAGCGCTTCGAGCTCTATTGCTGCGGCGTCGAGCTTGCCAACGGCTTTGGCGAACTCACCGATCCTGTCGAGCAGCGCAAGCGCTTCGAGGTCGACATGGATGAGAAAGAGCGCATCTATGGCGAGCGCTATCCGATCGATGAGGAATTTTTGTCCGCCCTTGCCATCATGCCGGATGCCTGCGGCATTGCGCTCGGCTTTGACCGTCTGGTGATGCTGGCCGCAGGTGCCAATCGCATTGAGGACGTCATCTGGACACCGGTTCCAGATTCATCGTCGCGATAGTAAAGCGCACATCAGGGATTCAGGTCAGGGCGGAGCGAAAATGGGGCCGGCGAGAGCCGGCGCGGAATGTACATTCGGTACATGAGCACCGGAAGCGCAGCGGGCCGCCATTTGCAGCCCGCTCTGACCTGAACCTTAGTGGTCCATTGCCTTGACGATTTCCTCGGTCATTTTCTTGGCGTCGCCGAGGAGCATCATGGTGCCGTCCTTGTAGAACAGCGTGTTGTCGATGCCGGCATAGCCGGAGCCGAGCGAGCGCTTG
>MKRZ01000028.1 GCA_001897075.1 Mesorhizobium sp. 61-13
AAGGCAGACAAAGCGAGCCGGAGCCGGGCAAGGCTTCAGCTCACCGCCGCGAGACGGCGTTTCGTGGTTCCGGTGTCTCCACCGGCCGGCTCCACGAGGCTTCTGTCCCGCCTTTGTTTGACCGCGCTATGCGAGGCCGCGTGCCCGCACATGCGCAGCCCTTGTGCACGCCGGTTTCGGCGTAGATGGAGCGACTCTGATGGCGACCCAGCGTATCCTCGACTTCCTTGCTACCCGACGTCCGAGTGGCCCTTGCCTCGTCGTTGACCTCGATGTGGTGCGCGACAATTTCCGCGCTTTCGAAAAGGCGCTGCCGGATTCCAAGATTTACTATGCGGTGAAGGCCAATCCTGCACCGGAAATCCTGCGCCTGCTCGCTTCGATGGGCTCGTCCTTCGACACCGCATCGGTGGCCGAAATCGAAATGGCGCTGGATGCCGGTGCGCCCGCATCGCGCATCTCGTTCGGCAACACGATCAAGAAGGAGCGCGATATCGCGCGCGCCTATGAATTGGGCATCCGCCTTTTTGCCGTCGATTGCGTGGAAGAGGTCGAGAAGGTGGCCCGCGTGGCCGTGGGCAGCCGCGTGTTTTGCCGCGTGCTGACCGACGGGGAAGGCGCGGAATGGCCGCTGTCGCGCAAGTTCGGTTGCGTGCCGGCAATGGCTGTCGACGTGTTGCGCCATGCGGCTTCGCTCGGCCTTGACGCCTATGGCGTGTCTTTCCATGTCGGTTCGCAGCAAACGGACCTTTCCGCCTGGGACCGGGCTTTGAGCGATGCGGCCAAGGTGTTCGGCACGCTTGCCGAGGAAGGCATCGTGCTGAAGATGGTCAACATGGGCGGCGGCTTCCCGACACGCTACCTGAAGGACGTGCCGGCGGCGCAGGCCTATGGCCAGGCCATCTTTGAGGCGCTTTCCAAGCACTTCGGCAATCGCATTCCGGAGACGATCATCGAGCCGGGCCGCGGCATGGTGGGCAATGCCGGCGTCATCAAGTCCGAGGTGGTGCTGATTTCGAAGAAGGCCGACAACGACAATGTGCGCTGGGTCTATCTCGACATTGGTAAGTTCGGCGGCCTTGCCGAGACGATGGACGAGGCGATCCGCTATCCGCTGGTGACGCCGCGCGATGGCGACGCGGTGGCGCCTTGCGTGCTGGCCGGCCCGACATGCGATTCTGCCGACGTGATGTACGAGAAGGCGCCTTACCCGCTGCCGCTTTCGCTGACGATCGGCGACGAGGTGCTGATTGAAGGTACCGGTGCTTACACCACGACATACTCGGCGGTGGCCTTCAACGGGTTTGAGCCTCTCCGATCCTACGTGATCTGAGAGTTTGGGCAGAAAGGTCGATAGGCTTCAAAAGCCTGCCGACTTTCGAGCTCGAACTCACCGCCGGCGTCATTCGCCGGCGGTTCGCTTGTGGAACAGATCTCCGCTCGTGAAGGATTGCGGAAATGGAACTAGCTCAAGACAAATCAGGTATCGCGACGGGCATTGCCGTCGTTGCGGAAAATGCCGCCGATGGCACGGCGCGGGAAGCATTGCTTGACCGGGCGATGGGTCAGGCGCGCAAGCGCAAATCGTCTGAGATGTTGCGGCGCGGCCGGCGTCCGTCGGAAGGTCTGGCCTTTGTCGCACGCGATCAGGCGGGCGCGCTCATTGGTACAGTGCGGCTGTGGGATGTCGTGTTGGGCGAGGGCGGGGCGGCTGCACTCCTGCTCGGTCCGCTCGCCGTCGAACCTTCGCACAAGGGCGCAGGTGTCGGCTCGGCGCTGATGCAATGTGCAATTGCCGAAGCGGCGCGGCTGGGCCACCGCGCCATCCTGCTGGTGGGCGATGAGCCCTACTATCAGCGTTTCGGGTTCTCTTCGGAAAAGACCGGGCGGCTCGCAATGCCCGGCCCTTACGAGCGTCATCGCTTCCTGGCGCTCGAGATTGCCGAGGGTGCGTTGGATGGCGCTGCCGGCACACTCACGGCTGCCGGCCGCAAGTCGCGTCCGGACAAGCCTGAAGCTGCCTGAAACGAAAAAGGCCGCCCGGCAAAGGCGGCCTTTCCGTTCTTGAGATACCTGCTTCAGCCTATCAACTGGCTGAGTTGCATGGCGATCGACATGTCGCCTTCGATCTTCAACTTGCCGGTCATGAACGCCATCGTGGGATTGAGATCGCCTGCGATGAGCGATTCCAGATCGTCCAGCGACAATTTGATGGTGCAGTCGGCCGGTCCGTCCGTGGTCGAGATGGCAGCACCATCGATCAGGATGACCCCGTCGCTGCCGGTGTCGAACTTGACCGAGCGGTCGAAACCGGCGCTCGCTACCTGTGGCTTCAGTTTGTCTGCGATTTCCTGGACGCCCATGGCACTTCCTCGTCTTTGTGCGTTTACGCGATTGGTTTGACCGGACGATGCCCGGGCCACTCAATGGCGCACAAGGCGCCGTTCTCTTGGATATATGGCGTATATGACGTTTACGTCAACGTTATTTCTGAAATCCAGCTGCCGTCAATGCGTGCTCGCAGGCTCGGTGCCTTGCGAGTCCTCCGGTTTGGATGGCTTGCGGCGGCGCTTGGCGTTGTCGCGGATATCATCCTTGGTCAGGAAGTCGATCTGGTCGACCAGCACTTCCTTGACCAGATCGGTGCCGACGCGCGCATTGATGCTGTCGCGCAGGCTTGCCCGAAAGGCATCGAGATCAAGCGTCGTCTTGTCGGAGAAATCAAGCTGCGGGTTGGAATAGAGGTAGGAGTAGACCTGATCGGTGATGATAACCGTCGGTGGTACGGATAGCTTTTTCAGTTCGGCCGGATCAGCGGTGAACACCAGTTTCGTCAGGAAGTAACCATCTATGCGGGCGTTGCGCACATAGGGCACGGTGATGATGTCGGTGTTAACATAGTCGAGCCCGCCCAACATCGGCTTGGCGGCTTCGGCATCGTCGCGCGCGCCGGCAGTCTGGAACGAATAGAACACCGCGCCGACAGTGACGGCACAGATCCAGAGCGTGGCGACGATGAACTTGATCATCTGGGGGCGGTCCCGACTGGGATCATGGCTGTGCCCAGCCGAACTGGCCGGCCGAATAGGTGCCGTCGGCTTCGGCGTGCTGGATCGCGTTTTTCAAGAGGTTGGCAACTTCCTTGACCGCATTGAGGTGCGCCAGGATGGCCGCTTCGTTGCGCGCGAGCTTCTGGCGCAAGCGGGTCAGTCCTTCGCGGTGTTCGGCCAGCAGATTCGGCTGGTCGACGCCCTTGATGGCGCGGTTAAGCTCGTAGAGATAGCGGCTCTTGCGCGCGTTCGACGCCTTGATGTCGAAACCGGGATTGTTGCGGATCGAAGCCGTTTCTTCTTCGACGGCTTCTTCGATGCGACCGATTATGGCGCCGAGGTTGCCCGGAACCTGTACGGTCACCGGCCGAGCCGAACTTGCAGTCGGAGCGGGCAGATTGGAAGTGAATTCAGAATAGTCCGTCATCGGGCTACACCTTCTTGCTTACTGCCGGAGCCTGATCGTCGCGCAGCGTGCGCGCGATCTTCATCTGGAACTCCTGCACGAGAGATGTGGACAGTCGCACCTGGGTATCGATTTCCGTTTTCTGCGGGCTGGTCGATACAGGGCCGATCGGCACCTTGCGCTTGCCGTCGAGATAATGTTCCGCCGCTAGCGATTTGGCGATGCCTATGCCGCCATTGTCGGCGACGACGCCGGCCAGATGCTCGGCAAGCTGGGATTTCCACATGTCGCCGGCCAGACCCTTGCCGTAAACGCCTTCGGCATCCTTGGGCAGCATGTTCTGGATAAATGTTTGCAACACCATCGCTTCGAAATGCTTGAAATTCTCGGTGGTGGCATCGGGCCCAGATGCATTCGCCGTACGTGACAGTGTGGGCGCGGTGCTCGCTGAGAATTGTGCTTCGCTTGCGCCGGTGCGCTGCATCAACTGGGCGCGCGCCTGCTGGATGTCGGCAGGGTTGGCCGCGCGGGCAACGTCGAGAACGATGTCGCTGGGTGGGGAGATCGCCAAGGAAAAGACCTTCTGCCGATTGTCGCTGCCATCATCGCTCAACAAGCTTGTGGCAACCTGACGTGCCGGCCTACTCCGGCGGACGCTTCTGCCCGATCATGTCGAGGCGCTCCCTGTCGGATTGATGGCGCTCGTCGAGGCGGCGGATTTCGTCGTAAGCACGCTCGACCATATTGGTTCTTGCCGTCGCCGTTGCGACAAGTGCGGCTTCGTTGCGCGCATTTTCAAGATCGGCTTCGCTGCGCGCAACCGCGCTGGCGATCCGTCGATTGTAGAGGTCAGGGAACAGGCCAGAAAGGGAGCCCGGTGCATCGAAGGTTTCCACCAGCGTTTCTGCTTCCAGCTTTGCGGCGGCTGCACTGGAGAGAAAGGTTGCCCGGCGCGTTTCGTGCAAGGCCTTCAACTGCTCCTGCACCTGAACGAGTTTCTTCAAGCGGTCCTTGCGCGACGTCATTGCCCTACCTCGCCAATGTGATGTCTATGAAGCCGTCCACGAACAGCGACAGCATGGTGCCGAAAGCGAAGTAGAACAGGATCAGGCCGCCCGCGATGACGAATGGCAGCGAGATGAAGTAGATCGGTATTTGCGGGGTGAGTTTGTTGACGAAGCCGATCGTCAGGTTGACCAGGATGGCGTAGGCGATGAACGGGCTGCCAAGCCGGATGACAAGGAAAAAGCTTTCCGAGAGCGTGTCGGCGACATCGACCAAGGCCGCCTGTGGATTGAAGAACAAGTTGACCGGGGCGATGGCGTAGGATGCGACCAGCGCACGGATTACTTCCAGATGGAAATCGAAGACGAAAAGCAACAGCAGGGCTGAGAACGAGATGAGCGCGGCCAACGCCGCCTGTGGCTCGGCCTCTTCGATTGATGGGCCGCCCATGCTGTTGAAGCCGATCTGCATGGCAAGCGCCGCACCAATGAAGCGCAAGGCCTCCATGTAAAGCCGCGTCATGGCGCCGATCAGGCCGCCGATCAGCAACTCGGAGATGATCATCGGGGCAAGGACGGCGGGGCGCGCGTCGACAAACGGATAGATGCGATCCCAGAGGAAGACCAGAAGACCGGCGGTCACGGCCACGGCAAGGAACAGCCGGACCTGCAAGGGAACGCGCACGCTGGATAGGCCGGGCATGATCATGAAGCAGGCGCCGATGCGGCAAAAGGCAAGAAACGCCGCCACAACGACATTTTCCGCCAGCAAGCTCACGATATCGTCCCGAGCACCCTGATTTCGACGCCCTTGGCGATCTCGACATGCGACAGCACGGGCAACGTCGTGAACAGGCGTTCGACGATCATGCGGACATAAGGCCGGGCATCAGGTGCGGTGACGAGCACGAACCGTTCGCCGGCCTCGAGATGCTTGCGGATCGCCTTGGTGGCATCCTGGCCGAATTCTTCCAACTGGCGCGGGTCGATATCGAATTCGCGTATCTCGCCCTTGCCGTCGCGCTTCAGGCTCTGGTGGAATGCAAGGTCCCAGCGGTTGCCGAGACGCAGGACCTTGAGAATGCCGCCTTCCGAAAGATCGCCGCAAATCTGTTGGGCCATGCGGATGCGTACATGTTCGACGATCTGTTCGGTGCGTCGCACATGCGGGGCTATTTCGGCAATCGCCTCAATGATGAGGTGCAGGTTGCGGATCGACACGCGCTCGGCGAGGAGCAGTTTCAACACCGCTTGCAAACCGGGATAGGAGATATGCGTGGTGCAAATCTCGTCGGCCAGTTTGCGGTATTCAGGATCCTGCCGCTCGAGCAGCGCCTTCATGTCCTTGTAGGACAGCAATTGCGGCAGGTTGTTGCGGATCACTTCGGACAAGTGGGTAAGCAGCACCGACATGTTGTCGGCATAGGTGAACTGCTCGCGCTTAAGGTCTTCGGCGAAGGTATCCATGACCGAGTAGGCGCGCATGCCGAAAGCCGGCTCACGCACTTCTTCGCCGGGGATGTCGGGCAAATCGCGCGTGCCAAGCAAAACCATGATTTCGCCGACGCGCATCTCGTATTCAGCCACGACAGTGCCGTGGATCTTGATCTGATAGCTCTTTGGCGGGATGGCGAAATCGTCGGTCAGGCGAACTTCCGGCACGACGAAGCCATACTGCGTGGCGAACTTCTTGCGCATCTTGGACATGCGGAAGGCAAGTTCCTGATGTGAGCTCAGCAGGCGGGTCGATAGCTGCTTGCCGATGAGGAGTTCGATTTCCGCGGTGGCCAGCGACGCCTTGACCGAATTCTTTTCTTCTTCCGCCTTTGCCGCGGCTTCGGTTTTCTTCACCGCTTCCTGTTCGGCGATCTCGCGATTGTGGCGAAGCGGAATGACGTAGCCGAGACCTGCCATCGCAATCGCGAGCACAAGGAATGGAAACAGCGGCAGGCCGGGCATCATGCCGAGCAGTGCGAGAAGCGAGGCGGCGACGTAGAGCGCGCGCGGATATGCGCCAAGCTGGCCGAATACGGCCTGGTCAGTGGAGCCCCGGGTGCCGCCCTTGGAGACAAGAAGGCCGGCGGCCAGAGATACGATCAGCGCCGGGATCTGGGTAACGAGGCCGTCGCCGACAGACAGCTTGATGAACACGTCGGCCGCTTCGCCCATGCTCATGCCGTGGCGCAAATAGCCGATGGCGATGCCGCCGACGATGTTGATGGCGGTGATGATAAGGCCTGCAATGGCATCGCCGCGGACGAACTTGGACGCACCGTCCATGGAGCCGAAGAAGGAGGATTCTTCTTCCAGTTCGCGACGCCGCAACTGCGCCGTCTTGTCGTCGATCGTCCCTGCGGAAAGATCGGCGTCGATGGACATCTGCTTGCCGGGGATGGCATCGAGGGTGAAGCGTGCACCCACTTCAGCGATACGGGTTGCGCCCTTGGTGATGACGATGAAGTTCACCACGATCAAGATCAGGAACACGATCAGGCCGATGACGAAATCGCTCGACATGACTAGCTTGGAAAAGCCGCTGATGACGTAGCCGGCGGCATGGGTGCCTTCATTGCCATGCGACAGGATCATGCGGGTGGTGGCGATGTTGAGCGAAAGCCGCAGCATCGTGGCGATCAGCAGGATCGTTGGGAAAGACGAGAAGTCGAGAGGCCTTTGAATCCAAAGCGCGACCATCAGGATCAGCACCGACAAGGCAATCGAGAAGGCAAGCCCGATATCGATGAGGAATGCCGGGATCGGCAGGAACAGGACGGCCAGGATGATGACGATGCCAAGCGCGAAAAAGACATCGCGGCCGTTGCGCGCAGCGGTGCCGGTCGAGATGCTTTCGCTGATGGCCATCGTGTCGTCACGCCTCATGCATGGCGCAGCGCAAGGCAGCGCCACGGTTGGCCGAATCTAGCGGTTCAAACTTGCGCGAGGGTGGGGAAGCGCGCCGTCAGTGCAGGTCGATCGGCCCCTTCGGCGTGACGATAGCCTGGTCGGCGGTGGTTGGGCGCTCGATCATGCGGCGCACGCGCGGACGGTCGGGGCCGCTGTGGAGGGCGCGAATACGCTCCGTGATGGCTGCGTCGGCGAATGTCGCGCGGGTGTTGTGGCGCACGTACTCCAGCCAGGTTGGTGTATGGTAGGTTTCCATCCACATTTCGGGATTTTCGAGGTCGCGCGCCAATGTCCAGTTGCGGGCTCCGTCGCGGCGGCGAATGCGGCCGCGCTCGGCCATGAGTTCGATGAACTCGGGCAGGTCTTCGTCGCGGATGATGTATTCGATCATGATGGCGATGGGGCCGCTGCGCGGTTTTAGGTCGAGCGACAGAAGGGGCTCGGTAAAGCGGTTGAGCGGATCGAGGTTGATTGCCGCCAGTTGCGGCAGGGGTACGAGGAAGCCGAGCGCACCGCCGGCCAGCATGGTGATTGCGGCGGCAATCAAGGCCATCTCCACGCCATGCGTTTCCGCAACAACGCCCCAAATCCAGCTTCCCAGCGCGATGCCGCCGAAAGTTGCGGTCTGATAGATGGATAGCGCTCTGCCGACGACCCATCTCGGCGTCGACAACTGGACCGTGACATTGAAATGCGACAACGCCAGCACCCAGCACGCGCCGCCCACGAGAAGACCGGCGCAGGTCATCCATGCCTGCGTGCTGAATGCGGCAACCAATGCGCACACGGCAAAGCCTAGGAAGGCGTAGCGAACCATGATCTCGCTGGGGAGTATCTGGCGCAACCTGCCGCTGAGCAGTGCGCCGCCGACCGCGCCGAGACCGAAAGCGCCCAACATGATGCCGTAGGTTAGCGGGCCGCCCTGAACGAGGTCGCGCGCCACTAGAGGAAGCAGTGCAAGGATCGAGCCGGTGGTGAAACCGAATACCGATGCCCGCAACAGTACCTTGCCGATGTTGGGAGACATCGCCACGTAGCGGACGCCGGCGCCCATCGCAGCGCCCAATGTTTCGCGGGGTAGCTTGGCCGCGGGAACTTGAGGGTTCCAGCGAAACAGCACGAAGATCAGGGCGATGTAGCTGGCGGCATTGGCGGCGAATGCGGCCGCTGCGCCCGCTGTCGCAACAATGATGCCGCCGATAGCAGGGCCCACACTACGGGTGAGATTGAACCCCATCGAATTGAGAGCGACGGCGGCTGGCAGATCGGCGCGCGGGACCATGTCACCCACCGAAGCCTGCCATGAGGGGTTGTTCAGTGCCGTGCCGCAGCCGATGAGGAAGGTGAATGCAAGCAGCGACCAAGGCGTGATCAAGCCGAGATAGGCGACGACTGTGAGCAGGATCGACACGGTTACCATGAAGCACTGTGCCACCAGCATGACCTGACGCCTTCCGAAGCTGTCGGCGATTGCGCCTGAAAGCAGCGAGAAAAGCATGATCGGCAAGGCGGTCGACGCTTGGACAAGTGCGACCATATCGGAGGACGTGGTAATCGACGTCATCAGCCATGCCGCACCGACGCTCTGTATCAGGCCGCCGAAGTTCGAAGCCAGGCTGGCGGTCCAAACGGCTCGGAAAATGCCGTGCCGGAACGGGGCCAGAGTGGATCTTCTTTCAACTTCAGCTTCGTCGTCGATCACGCATTTCGCTCCGGCAGCGTACGGATTTTTCTCCGTTGGCCTCGGATACTGCACAGCCTTTCGGATTCTAGGCCACTGCGAAGAATAGAGCGACCGTCTTCTGGGTCCAGACGGCCTCTTTCAACAGGCAATGGCAGGTCGGGCCGATGGGCTAGAAGCCGTTCTCGACCCGCTCGAATATGACATTGGTGAAGGCGGAAATCTGGCTGCCTACGAATGGGCCGGTGAGCGCGACCACCAGCATGATGGCGACGATTTTCGGCACGAAGGTCAGCGTGATTTCCTGAATCTGGGTGAGCGCCTGGACAAGTGCGATGCCGATGCCGACGACCATGGCGACCAGGACGACGGGCGCGGAGGCGACAAGCACCGTCCACACAGCATATTGCATGATGTCCAGTGCGTCGGCTTCGTTCATGGCTTCAAATCTACGCCGTTGTCCGGTGCAAGGACACTGGCCCGGTCAGCCTGTCCCGATTCAATTTGTCAGCTTGCGTTTTTCACGGTGACGCCGGGGCCAACCGCGACCTCTGCGCCGCCTTCGAGTATGGCGGTTATTCCGCTCGCCGTGAGGCGGACCTCTTTCACCACACCGCTGGTTGCGCCATCGGCGGAAGTGAGCAGGTGGCCGATCAGGCTGTCGGCTTGCGCAAGGGCTGACGACTTCAGGATCTGGTCGAGCTTCGTATTGGTCTGAACCGTCTGCTCAACCTGCGAAAAGGTAGCCAACTGCGACACGTATTGTGTCGAGTCCATCGGCTGGGTCGGATCCTGGTTCTTCATCTGCGCAATCAGCAGACGCAGGAAGGAATTGTAGTCGACCGTCGTCTTCGATTTTGCCGATGCCGGATTAGCGGTCGGGGGCAGGGCTGTTGTCATATCCACGTTCATGGTCAGCGGGCTCCTACTGCCAGCGGGCGGACTTCGCCCATCTCATCGTCGTCGTTTTGCTGAAGCGCCTCGCGCTCGAACGCATAGAGAGAGCGAATGGTCTTCAACGCTTCGAATACATTGTCTTCGCCAACCATGCGGTCGACCTGCTTGAGTGGATTGCGAATGCGCTCATCCTTGAAGCTGGCCAGCATCAGTGGCAGCGACCGGCGGAACATGTCGCGTGCTTCAGGTGCGCCTTGCGGGTTCATCAGCATGACCTGCAGGATGAAGTAGAGCTGCTTGAGCGGGGTCGAAGCGTCTTCCGGCTGGAGAACATGGCTTTCGAGAAGGAACTGGACGTCGTTGAGCAATTCCATCGTGACCTTGCGGTCAAAGCGGACGACAGCGCCGTTGAGATAGATCTTCTCATTGGCCTTCAGGGAAAGCTTGAACGTGTTGCTCATTGGATGCCATCCCGGATGATTTGGGAAACCTCGATGACGCCTTCGAAATTGTTCGTCCTGCCCTGGCGGATATCTTCCGTCTCGCGCAGCACCCACAGGCCGATCGAAATCAGGTTGGCGCGCAATTCCTTCGGCAGTGCGTTTTCGTTGGAGCTGAGGTCCTCGACGAAGGTCGTCCAGACGCGGTTGGTGAAGTGGAGCGCCTCGACGGCCTCCAGCGACTCCGGACCGACGGCTGCGGCTGCCGTCAGAAGATCGATCGAGCGGCTCAACAGCTGACGCTCACGATCCTTCGCATCGGCAATGGAGTCTGTTTGAATGTCGGCGTAGGAAAATTGATACATCGCTTGTCCGTCTGATCAGGTCAGGTAGTTCAACAGGCTGAGTTGCTGGATGCGCGCCGTCAGCGCGAAAGATGTCTGGATGTGGGACATGAGGTCGTTGACGCGGTTGGCGGCCTCGTAGGGGTCGACGCCTTCCAGGTCGATGATGTGGCGCTCGAACAGATCCACCTGCGTGTTGATGCGTTCGCTGGCGGCCGATACCCGGTTCTGGACGATGCCCGTTTGCGACTGCAGCTGGCCGAGGTCGGAGATTGCCTCGCCGGCCAAGGCGAGTGCCTTTGCTGCGGCTGCATTCTTGGCAGCGCTGCTGAGGTTGCCTGAAAATGCCTCAGTGACGATGGCGGCAGCCATTGCGATCTTGCGCAGACCCTCTTGATTGGCGCTGACCGAGGTCCCGGTCGTCTCGTTGAGAGCGATGCGGCTGACAATCTGCTGATCGGTGGCGTTTGACCAATTGGCCTGCCAGCCGGCGCCCATGAATTGCGGGGTCACGTCGTTGGTCAGGAAATCGTCCATGTCGGCCGCGGAAATGTTTGCGGCCGCCGGGTCGTTCTGGGCAAAGCCGAAACGTGCCAGGAAGGCGGCGTCGAAAGCCGCTTTTGCTGGTGAGGACGCTGCCGAATAGTCGTTGATCGGCCTTACATCAGTGTTGGTGCCGGCGAACAGATATTCTCCGTTGAGGCTGGCATTCAGCATTGATGTCAGCGATTGCAAGGCGGAGCGCCCGCTTTCGGCGGCGACGCTGTCGGGCATGTCGCCGGAGGAAGCAACCGTCATGCTGGAGAGCAGGGATTGGGCGGCACTAACGATTTGCCCGAGCGCATCCTGCGTCGATTTCAGGCGCGAGGACACCAGCGCGTTTGAATCGACAATGCTGTTCAATCGGTCGAGGTCGCGGTGGAAATTCACCGATTGCGACGTGTTTGCCCCCAGGGTCAAACCGATGTCGGCGACCTTGCCGCTGTCCAGTTCCTTCTGTGCCTTGACCAGATCGACCTGCATGCGCGTTTGCGAGTAGCGCATGGCGTTCGAGACGGCGGAGGAGGAGACGGAGACAGCTTTCATGGTCAGACTGCCTCAAGCAGTGCGTTGAGCATTTGGTCGATCGTGCTCATCAGGCGAGCCGAAGCCTGATAAGTGTGTTCGAGGTCGAGCATCAGCGACATTTCCATGTCGACGTTCACGCCGGTCTCGTTTGACAAAGCTTCTGCGGAGCGGCTTGCCAACGCCTCCTTGGTGTCTGCCAAGGTGGTGGCCTGCTGGCGAATGCTTTCAAACCAGCCAATGGCGTTCGACGAGAACGAGGTGACGCTGGACGTTGCCGCGATGCCCGCCGCTGGACTAAAGGTCATCGGCGTATCGAGGCGGTCGCCATAGCCGATCAGCAACTCGGAATAGGATGCGCCACCGGTCGTGTTCTTGACATAGCCCGCGCCATTGATGCCGCCGTCGCGCACCAGATTGACGTTACCGCCCTGAGATGGGTCGACCGCCGCATTGATACGGATCGTGCCGGCAAGACCAGGTTCCAGAGTGGTGGGGACGGCGGGGCCGCCCTGCCAGGTGAAGAGCCCGGCCATGTCGGCCAGCGGTGGGGCCTTTTCTGCAAAGGCATCAATGAGCCCGCGAGCGATCTCGTCAAGCTGGTTCTGCATGGTGGAGGCGACACCGTCGCGCAACTGCAGGAAGCCGGCGAGCTTTCCAGTTGCTTCGCTGTTTCCTCCCGAACCCGACGATATCGGGACATTGTCGATATAGACAGTGGCGCCCGTCGTTGTCGGCCCATAGCCCGGTGATGGCGTGAAGCTCACCGAGCGCGGAACGGTCTCGAACAGCATCGTGCCGTCGGCTGTCGTGACGACCATGTCGTTGTCGCCACGCGTATAGGTCGAGATCGGTACGTATTCTGCGATTTTCTTCAGAAGTGCGTCGCGCTTGTCCAACGCATCGGAGACGTCGGTGCCGGAACGGGTGCCCGATATGATGGCCTTGTTGGCACCTTCGAACTGCACGAGCAGATCGTTCAACTGACCGACAGCATTCGAAATCTGGCTGTCCATGTCGGTGCGGAAGGCCTGTATGGCAGTCGTTCCCTCGTTCAGGGAGCGAACGGCCTGCCTCGCGGTCTCGACGACGCTTGCGCCAAGGTTCTGATTGGATGGCGAGGTGGCGTAAAGTTGCAGCGCGTTTTGCAGATTGCCGATTGCCGTTGAGGCGGAGGTGGCATTGTCGACGCCGTTGACTGCGATCTGGAGCCTGTCGAGTCCACTCGACAGGGTGGATTGGCCGCTCCAGGCTGACAGGGCTGCCAGGTTCTGCCGGAAAAGCTGGGCATTGGTGGCACGCTGGATATCGACCGAGCGCGCCCCGGGTGCCGTGCTGACTACGGTTGCAATGCGGCGTGAGTAGTCAGGATTCGAGGCATCCGAAACATTGCGCGTGACAACGCTGGTCTGGCGCGACGTGGTCAGAAGCGCAGACTGGGCGATGCTCAATGCGGATGACAGCGACATTCTATACTTTCACGGCCTTTATGCCGGTTGCTATCTCTTTAGGTTGACAAGGACGTCCATCAGGTCGGAACCGGTCTGAAAGACCTTGGAATTTGCGGTGTAGCTGCGCTGGGCGGCGATCATGTCGGTGAGCTCTTCGGCGATATCGACGTTGGAGCTTTCAAGAGCGCCCGATACCACTGCGCCGAGCTTGCCTTCGTTGGCGAAGCCGATGGTGATGTCGCCGGAATCCGTACCCTGGGCGTAGACGTTGCCGGGCAGCACGGCCAACCTGTCGGGGCTCTGTACTGTGGCCAACGGGATCTTGTAGAGCGCACGGGTGGAGCCGTCGCCGTACATGGCGTAGATCGTGCCATCCTTGCTGATCTGAACCTTGTCGATCGTGCTCGGCGCATTGCCATTGGTCGCGCCGCCGGAAACGGTGAAGCCCGCGCCGAGTTGCGTAAGCTGAGACAGATCGAGATTGAAAGCCCCGCCATTCGGAATGGTGAGGGCAACGCTGTCGGTGCCGCCTGTCAGTTGACCGGTCGTGTTGTCGAAGGTGAGGTTGGCCGTGCCGAGAGCGCCACCTGCGTAGGGGAACGATGTGCCCGGCGTGGCGGCCGCCTGATCGAACACCGCGACTTGCCAGGTGCCTGCGCCGGTGTTGGTGAAATAAACGTCCAGCAGCTTGCGATTGCCGAGATTATCGTAGGCTACCATCGACGATTTCGACGTGTACTGGGCCGTCGTGGTGTTCGTAGTCGGCAGGTCGCCGGCTGCAACCGGTGTCGCGCCTGCCGGCAGATTTCCCTGATAATAGCCTTCGGTGCTTGGCGAGGCGGTCATCTGACCATCGGTGATACGGACGGGCTCAAGTCCGTCGAAGCCGTTCACGGTGGCGGCGGGAACACCGTTTTCATAGCTATAGGCCATCAACTGGAAGCCTGCGGCGTTGACCAGACGTCCTTCGCCATCGGGCACGAATGCGCCGGCACGGGTCAGGAACGGGGTGCCGTTCGGGTTCTGCACGACGAAGAAGCCGTTGCCATCGACGGCCAGGTCCGACACGGACGTCGTATACTGGAGAACGCCTTGGGCGCTGATCGAATTGATGACCGTCGTGGTCACGCCGCCGGAGTTGTAGCTACCGCCCGTGCTGGGCATGACGAGCGTCGAGAATTCCGTCGAGGCTCTTTTGTAGCCTGTCGTGTCGGAGTTGGCGATGTTGTCGGCTGTCGTCGACAACCGGTTCGCCTGGGCGGCCATTCCGGAAACGCCGGTTCGCATCATTCCATACAAGCTCATCGAAACGTCTCCTCAGGTCCACTGGGTGTGGCGAAAAGAATACGCTTGTTGTCTTGCGCGAGGCTGGCGCGGATAGGAGGGCGCAGGCCGTTCGCCTGATCCATCAGAAGACGAGCCGGTAACCGAGGAAGCGTTTTGAATCGATCGGATCGTGGCCAAGCTTCTCGCGAAGTTTCTTACGCAGCTTGGAGATGTGGCTTTCCACGACGTTCTCTTCGACCTCGTCGTCGAAGATGCCGTAGATCGAATTGAAAACCTGGGTCTTGGTGACACGGCGGCCGCGATTGGCAGCCAGAAATTCCAGTATGCGCCGCTCGCGCCGCGGCAATGGCAACGGCTGTCCGTTGATCTCGGGGTCGCGGCCATCCATGAAGATGCGCATCGGACCGATCTCGGTAAAGCTCGCGCTATCATCGGCCCTGCGGCGGATCGCGGTGATACGAGCAAGGATTTCGCGGATATGGACCGGCTTTCGGACGACGTCGTCGACGCCGGATTCGAAGAGCTTGAGCGTGTTCTCAAGTGAATGATGTTCGCTGAGCGCGATCACAGGCGCGCCGGTGCGTCCACGGATCTGGCGCGGCGAAATGCTGCCTTCGCGACAGTCGCCGATCAGGAACGCACTTACCGACTTGAGATCGTCATCGGCGACGCTTGCCACCCACTCGTCGAATTCGCTCGGCGCGAAACCGGCGCAAGCGACCCCTTCTCGATCAAAAAGTGAGTTGTAGCCCTCAGTTACGAGTTCGCGCTCATCAACGACCACGATCATCGGCCCGCCCTCCGAATCAAATCATTTGCCCCGTAGACAGGCGTAGTCGCTGGCCGGAATCCTGGAAAACCGTCAATTCTTGTAGCTAGTTTCTTGGGAGTCAGGAATCGCGTGGGTTGTAGTCGTTGCAATTCAGGGCTGGAGACATGAGTAAATGTCCGGTGGCACAGCCCGCTTGGCAGGCGGCGCCGGAAGCAATTACACTAAACTCATGGGTTGCAGAAGGCGCGTGCGTTGGAGGTCCATTTTCCAAAGCCGACCGCGACCATGTTGGCTATGACACGGCAGACATAGACTTTCTGGGCAGGATCGTTGTTGGGGCCGGCATGGTAGCGAGCGACTGCCATCGACCAGGTCGTGTGACGGGCATGCAGGCTTGCAAGGAAGCGGGCGGCGTAGTCGACATTCTTGTGAGGGTCGAGCATGTCGTTCACGCTGCGGAAGTGTTCTGCGTGGTAGTGGTGGTTGACCTGCATGCAACCAAGGTCAATCAGCTTCTTGCCTTGTTGTTGAGCAGCAGCAAACGCGGCAAGGGCCTCGCTGCGGCTTCTAGGGAAGACAGCCTTTCCCTCTATATTCAAGGCGTTAGGTTGCAGGCTGCCCTTTTTCCCCGTTTCAGTAAGGCCAACCGCGTAAAGGATTCCAGCCGGAATGCCGTATCGGTCCGCGGCCCGCAGGATTTCAGTTTCACAGGCGTTGGTCGATGCGCTGGCTTCTACCTGGAGAGCACTAGATAACAAGCCCGCTGTCAGT
>MKRZ01000029.1 GCA_001897075.1 Mesorhizobium sp. 61-13
GACGCACGCCGCGCTCTGCTTAAAATGCGCGAAGCCGGAGTGATGATCTCGCTCTCCTCGGACGCCACCTCCCTTGCCCCGCCGAATATGCTCGAAAACATGCGCCTCACCTGGAACATGGGGGTTCCGTGGCAGGGCACGGACACCGAACACCTCTCGCCAATCGGCCTCCACGAAGTCATCGAAATGGGCACCATCAATGGAGCGCGCGCGCTTGGCCTCGGTGATGTCACCGGCTCTCTGACCCCCGGCAAACAGGCGGACATCATCCTCATCCGCACGGACGACGTGAACATCGCCCCTCTGGCAAACATCGAGGCAACGGTCGTCATGTCGGCAACGCCGGCCAACATCGACACTGTCATGGTCGATGGCCGCATCCTCAAGCGTGGCGGCAAGCTCGTGGGCGCGGATGTGCCGGCTATTGTGGGCAATGCGGGCAAGTCCGCCATGCGTATCCGTACGGCTGCCGGCGGCATCCTCGCGCCGCAATGTCCGGGCTGTGCGGGAAATGCCGTCTATCGCGCAACGGCCTGCTAGTCGGAGCGGAAACCCGCTACTTTCCAACTCAGGGGGGATGGGCGTGCTTGAACAGATAGTCGTGTGGTCGCTCGCACTCATCCTCGCCGGTTCGGCCTACCTCAACCTCACCCGGCCGGATTTTGTGACGGAAGAGTTCGCCCATTGGGGCTATCCAACGTGGCTACCCATTGCAGTCGGCGTTGCGGAGCTGCTTTCGGCAGGCGCGCTGCTGTTTGCATCGACGCGCGACTATGGCGCCCTGCTCTCTCTTGTGGTGCTGGCTGGAGTAATCTTCTCGCTCAGCAAGACGCGGGAATGGCTGCGCATGCAGTTTCCACTCCTTATGGCCGCCCTGGCCTTCGGTCTTTTGCTGTAACGGCAGCAAACCGAACTGCTGCATGCCCGCAAACCTGATCTGAAGTCAGTCCTGTCGAGCAACGCCCGACTGATAGCGGCTCGGTACGCAAACGTCAGCGCGTGCAAGCATGTGCACTAAAAGCATAAGCTGCGTCTCAATGATCGCAGAAGCGTTATGTCTGCTTGCCATTTTTCCACTCAATGAAAATCTCTTCCTCTGCCCCAAGTAAAATACTCGCGAGGCACACCCTCTCCCTCGCAAGTAGCATTGACAAGCATGGGTCCGCAGTTACTCTCCAATAACGAAAAAGATTTCGCTTAGCGAAATATATGGAGGAGCAGACTGTGATTACGAGACGGAATTTCAACAGGCTGGCAGCCGTAGCGGCTTCCAGCATCGCCATGCCATCGGTATTGAGCGGCAGGGCTTTCGGCCAGGACAAGCCAATTCGCTTCGGCGCCAGCATATCGCTCACCGGCCCGCTTTCCGGCACCAAGAACGGCCAGATCGGTTATGAACTTTGGCGCGATGACGTCAATGCGGCAGGCGGCTTGCTCGGAAGACAGGTCGAGCTCGTGCTACTCGATGATCAGAGCTCGGCGTCGAACATCCCGGCCATCTATTCCGCGCTCGCCGATGTCGAAAAATGCGACATTCTGTTTGGACCTTACGGTGCCAGCCTCACGGCTCCCGTAATGCCCTTCATCAAGCAGCGCGACCTGTTCATGATCGGCATGTTCCCGCTTGCGGCTAACGAAAAGGCCCGCCACGACAAGTTCTTCCATAGCGCCGCATGGGGTCCGAATTCCGGAACGGATTGGGCGCGCGGTTTCTTCGACCTTGCCAAATCGGTCGGCGTAAAACGCGTCGCCATTCTCGCCAATGACCTTGAGTTCTCCAAGAACGCCGCAGTCGGCGGAGCCAAGGTCGCGGAAGAATATGGCATGGAGATCGTCTTCAACCAGAGCTACCCGCCGAATACCTCCGATTTCTCATCGATCCTGCGCAACATAAGTGCCGCCAATCCCGATGCTGTATTCGTCGGCTCATATCCTGCCGACAGCACGGCGATCATCCACGGCATTCGCGAGATCGGCCTTCCTGACAGCGTCCAGATATTCGGCGGCGCCATGATCGGCCCGCAATACGGGTCGCTTCTGAGTTCGCTTGGTCCGGAACTGAACGGAGTGGTGAACAGCCACTTGTTTGCCCCAGAGCCGACGATGCAAACGCCTGAGATCAAGAAATTCTTCGATCGTTACGTGCCTATCGCCGAGAAGCAGGGCGTCGATCCGCTTGGCTACTATGTGCCGCCGTTCTACTATGTCGCCGGCCAACTTGCGGCTGCCGCAATCACCGGCGCGGGTTCGCTCGATCAGGCAGCGATGGCCGCCTGGCTTCACGGCAATACCGTCGAAACCATCGTTGGTCCGGCCACATTCAACGACATCGGCGACTGGACGAAGCGCCGCGTCCTGATGGTCCAGATCCAGAACGTAAAGGGTAATGATCTCGCCCAGTTCCGCGAACCGGGCCGCCAGGTCATCCTTGATCCTCCGGAACTAAAGTCCGGCGAGTTTATCCATCCATACAACAAGGCTCGCGCCAGCTAGCCGCCACCACGCACGAGACGGCGAAGCCGGGCAAGCCAACGCCCGGCTTCGGACGAGGCGATATGACAACACTGGACATCCTTTTGAACGTGCTGGTTTCCGGCGTGCTCTTCGGCAGCATTTACGCCGTCGTCGCGCTCGGGCTGGCAATCACATTCGGCATCCTGCACATCCCGAACATCGCTCATCCTGCACTGGTCATCATGGGCGGATATTTCGTCGTTCAGGCGAACCGGTTCGGCATCGACCCGTTGATAGCGGCGACCCTCGGCATCGTCCCTTTCTATCTGCTCGGTATGCTGCTCTACACTTTCTATGCCAACACCTTTGAACGGCGCGGGCGCGCCGAGGTGTTGCAAAGCCTCACGCTCTTCTTCGGGCTGTCACTTGTCATCGAAATCTTTCTCGTTCTGGTCTTTGGGTCCGAACTGCAATCAGTCAGCGCGCCCTACATCGGAACCAGCCTGAAGCTCGGCCAGATCACCATTCCCGGTCGGCTGCTCGTCCCGGCCTTGCTTGGGCCTGTCACCATCGGCCTGCTCTGGCTCTATTTCAAATACACCAATTCCGGCACCGCCATCCGTGCGGTTGCCCATGACGAACGCGCGCTTTCCATCGCCGGACTGGACCCCGCTGCGGTCAAGCGCCGGGCCTTTGGGCTGGCCACGGCCACTGCCGTCATCGGTGGCGCAGCCCTTGTGCTGATCGGGCCGATCGACCCGTTCGGTGGCCGTTTCCAGATCGGGCGCGTCTTCGCCATTGTCGTCCTTGCCGGAATGGGCTCGATCCCGGGCACGCTGGTCGTGGCGATAATGCTCGGCATCGCCGAGTCCCTCGTATCCTCTTACCTCAACCCAGCCTGGTCCCCCGGCGTTGCCTTCGCCATCCTGCTCGCGGCACTCGCATTGCGTCCCCAAGGGCTGTTTGGAGCAGCGCGATGACACGCAACAGCAAGATTTTTCTCGCAGCGGCACTGGCCGTCTTGCTCGTAGGCCTTCTCGCTCCGCATGTGCTGAAGAACCCTTTCTATTTCTTCGCCGGTTACGTCATCTTGCAATACGTCGTCATTGCCACAGGCTGGAACATCCTCGGAGGCTATGCCGGCTACATCAATTTCGGAGCTGCCGGGTTCTTCGGCGCAGGGGCCTACGCATCCGCGTTCCTGTTCAACACCTTCGACATTCCGTTGTGGGGCGGCCTCGTCGCCGCCTGCCTGATCGGTGCACTGCTGGGCGTCCTGATGGGCTACCTGACGCTGCGCATTCAGGGCGTTTACTTTGCCATCGCCACGTTGGGGCTGGTCATCATTCTTGAAACGATCATCCATAACATTCCCGCACTCGGCGGAGCCCGCGGAATAGTCGTCTACGGCCCTCCGCCGCCTGCATGGGCGGCAGGCCCTTCGCAATACATGTTCTTCCTCATGTTGCTCATTGCCGTCGCCAGCGTGTCGTTAGCGCGCTGGATGCAGATATCCTGGGTCGGGCGTGGTCTGCGTGCCGTTCGCGCCAGCGAGAACGCGGCGGAATGCTCCGGCGTGCCGACATTGCGGCTGAAGCTACTTGCCTGTGCCGCCAGCGGTGCGGTCCTGGCTGCAGCGGGCGCGCCCTATCCCTTCTACACTTCCTTCGTCGAACCGGTCACGGTGTTCAGCCTGCTCATCGGCCTCAACGCCATTGCCATGCCGTTGATCGGCGGCACGCGAACCTGGCTCGGCCCTGTCATCGGCGCCCTGCTCCTAGCTTCCACCCAACAGATCGCCACCATCACAATATCGTCCGAACTGAACATACTTTTCGTCGGCATCGTCCTGATCGCGTTCGTCGCGCTGGCGCCGAATGGCATTCTGGGCCTTGTCGCTCGTCGTTCAAGGGAGACGCCGCGATGAGCAGCCCCGTCCTTTCCATGCACGGCGTCGAAAAGTCCTTCGGCCTGTTCCGGGCGCTCGGGCCAGTCGATCTCGATCTCATGCCGCAAGAGCGGCTCGGCATCATCGGGCCAAACGGTGCCGGCAAGACCACGCTCATCAACTGCATCACCGGCGTCTTGAAGCCGGACAGCGGCTCGGTGGAATTCGAGGGTGCCGACATCACTGCCCAGCCCAGCTTCAAGCGTGCGCGCCTCGGCATCTCGCGTACCTTCCAGATTCCACAGCCATTCAGGGGCATGACGGTCACCGAAAACCTGCTCGTTCCGCTGGACTATCTTCACGGCACCACAAACAAGCATCGGCGCGCCGCCGAAGTGCTGGACTCGGTCGGATTGTCTGCCCGCGCCGCACATCCTTCGGAAGACCTGTCCCAGCTTGAACTGCGCAAGCTCGAGTTGGCCCGGGCACTCGTCGGCAATCCCAAGGTGCTGATCGCCGACGAAGCGATGGCCGGCCTGTCGGAAGCCGAGATCGACGAGGTTCTGGCCATCCTGATGAGGCTCAACCAGCAAGGCGTCGCGGTCATCATGATCGAGCACATAATGCACGCCGTCATGCGCTTCTCGCAGCGCATAGTGTGCTTTGAAATGGGGCAGCTGATCGCTTCCGGCACGGCCGAGGAAGTGACCAGGGACCCCAAGGTGCAGAAGGTGTATTTCGGTGAACAGGCTCATCATTGAAAATCTGAGCGCCGGATATGGCGCGGTGTCTGTCCTCCACCAGGTGTCGATCGAAGTCTCCGAAGGGGAATTCGTCGCCCTGCTCGGCACCAACGGCAACGGCAAGAGCACGCTGCTCAACTGCATCATGGGCTTCATCAAACCCACCAGCGGCCGCATCGTATTCGAGCAGGATGGCCACGCACTCGACCTGACAGCACTGCCTCCGCACGAAATCGTCCGTCGTGGTCTTTCGATGGTACCGGAAGGCCGCAGGCTCGTGCCCAGCCTCTCCGTCGAAGACAATCTGAAGCTGGCCGGCAGCAACCCGGTCGTGCGCGACCGTCTGAACGAAAATCTCGCCTACTGCTACCGCACTTTCCCGCTCCTGCTTGAGCGCAAGACACAACTGGCCGGCACGATGAGCGGTGGCCAGCAGCAATTGCTGGCAATCGCCCGCTCGCTGATGACGGTCCCGAAGATCGTCGTCGTCGATGAGCCGTCGGTTGGCCTCGCGCCAATCGTGGTCAGTCAGGTCATCGAAGCGATCCGGACCCTGCAGCGGGAGAGCAACCTGACCATATTGATGGCGGAACAGAGCTTCCTGCAGACCATCGATGTCGCGTCGCGGGCCTACATTCTGGCCCATGGTCGCATTGCCCGCCACTTCGACAGAAATGCCGGTACAATCGATCAGGAAGAGATACGCAGAGCGTTGCTCGGCGCAGGTTAGGTCACCTCATTATATAGCAATATCAATATAATGAGCCAAGATCATACCATTTTAGTTCAGGAAATCGCCTGCCGCTTCAACGGCCCCAGATCAGCCGCAAAGCGCTCCATCATCGCTAGCCCGGTTGCGTTGGGCCGCATGGCGGGCGCGCGGTCGCTGACAACGAGCCCACCGCGCAAGGCAAATAGCCGCTTGCCGTAGCAGATCAAGTTCTCGAGACCCTGCATCGTCGAAACGACTGCGGGCAACATCTTGCGATAGATTTCCTGTGCGCCTTCTTCATCGCCCGCACGAAAGGCCTCGTAGGCTGCCACCGCATAGTCAATGCAGTCCGGCGCAAGGATCAGCCCGCGACAGCCAATGCGAAGATTGTCGAGCATTTCGAGACCGGCGCGGCCGTTGAAAACCGGCAAGCGGTTGTTCGTTGCCTCGATCAAGCCGGCAATCTCGACCACCGGCCCCTCGCCCTTCACCAGTTGAATATTGGGGTGCTGGCGCACCAGGTCGGCGATTTCGGCGGAAGTGAGCCCACGCCCCATGAACGCCGGGGCATTCTGTATTGCGACGGGCAGGCTGGTGGCTTCCGCCACCCGGCCAAAGAAGCGGATGTATTCCGCCGCGCCGAACTGGCCGACCATCGGCGGCTGCAGGATCAACCAGTCCGCGCCCACGCTTTCGGCATGGCGCACTTGCGCAATTTGCTCCGCCATCGACGAACCGAAGATGGTCAACGCCAGCGGCACCCGTCCGCCTGTATCTTCGGCGATCCAGTCCATCACCGCCCGCCGCTCGGCCTCGGTCAGCTTCGACACTTCCGTGGCAAGGCCAAGCGCTGCCATGCCGTGTACGCCGACAGAAATGCAAAGCTCGACCTGCCGGCGCATCGCCACGCGGTCGAGTTGTTCGCGTTCATCAAAAAGCGCGTAGAGAATGGCGTGAATGCCATGCAAGTCGGCCACGTTGAACCTCGAAGCCGCCCCGCTCATTAGTGGCTTTCGCGCGGAACTTCATGGCCGCGGCAACCGACAAGAAAGTCCAGGTCCGCACCACGGTCCGCCTGCATCACACGCTCGACATAAAGGCTCTGGTAGCCCCCCTGCACGGCAACTTGCGGTGCGCTCCAGCGGGAGCGGCGGCGAGCCAGTTCCTCATCCGACACTTCGAGATGGAGCCGGCGGTTCTCGACGTCCAGCTCGATCATGTCGCCGTCTTCGACCAGCGCCAGCGGACCGCCAATCGCTGCCTCTGGGGCTGCATGCAGCACGACCGTGCCGAAGGCCGTGCCGGACATGCGCGCATCCGATATGCGCACCATGTCGCGCACGCCCTTTTGCAGCAGCTTCTGCGGCAGCGCCATGTTGCCCACCTCGGCCATGCCGGGATACCCCTTGGGTCCGCTGTTCTTCAGCACCATCACGCATGTCTCATCGATATCGAGGTCAGGCTGATCGACCCGCGCCTTGTAGTGCTCGATGTTCTCGAACACCACGGCTCTTCCACGATGGCGCATCAGTTCCGGCGATGCAGCGGACGGCTTCAGGATCGCGCCGTCCGGCGCGAGATTGCCGCGCAGCACCGCGATGCCGCCCTGCTGCGTCAGCGCCTTGGCCCGAGGCAGGATCACTTCATCGTTGAAGTTCTCGGCACCGGCAATGTTCTCGCCAACCGTCTTGCCGGTAACGGTCAAAGCATCGAGGTCGAGCAGGTCGGCGACTTCCTTCATCACGGCCGGAAGACCGCCAGCGTAGCAGAACTCCTCCATCAGGAATTTTCCGGAAGGCATCAGGTTGAGGATGGTCGGAACATCACGCCCGAAATGATCCCAATCCTCTAGCGACAATTCGGTGCCTATCCGCCCGGCAATCGCCAGCAAATGCACAACCGCATTGGTCGAACCGCCGACTGCTCCGTTGACGCGGATCGCATTGGCAAAGGCCTTGCGCGTCAGTATGGCCGAGAGGCGCAAATCCTCTTTCACCATCTCGACAATGCGCCGTCCCGACAACCTCGCTAGCCGCGCGCGGTGAGCATCGACTGCCGGATATGCGGCGTTACCCGGCAAGGCCAATCCCAGCGCTTCCACCATTGAGGCCATGGTCGAGGCAGTGCCCATGGTCATGCAGTGCCCAGGCGAACGCGACATCGCGCTTTCGGCTGCGGCAAATTCCTGTTCGCTCATGACACCGGCGCGAACGTCTTCGGAGAACTTCCACACATCCGTGCCCGAGCCGATCGCCTTGCCGCGAAAGCGGCCGTTCAGCATCGGCCCGCCTGAAACGACGATCGCCGGCACATCGCAAGACGCCGCCCCCATCACCAGCGAAGGCGTGGTCTTGTCGCATCCTGCCATCAGCACGACGCCGTCCATCGGATTGCCGCGTATGGATTCCTCGACATCCATCGAAGCAAGATTGCGGAACAGCATGGCCGTGGGCCGCAAATTGGATTCGCCACACGAAAACACCGGGAATTCCAGCGGCAGCCCGCCTGCTTCCAGAACACCCGCCTTCACATGTTCGACCAAGCCGCGGAAATGAGCGTTGCAGGGTGTGAGTTCGGAGAATGTGTTGCAGATGCCGATCACCGGCCGCCCGTCGAAGGCATCATCCGGCAACCCGTTGTTCTTCATCCAACTGCGGTGGATGAAGGCATCCTTGCCGATACCGCCGAACCAGGCCTGGGAACGCAATTTCCGTGTCACTTTGTCTATCCTGTTCTTAGTTCGTACGGCGGCGTCGAGCCCCTGTTGGCTGGGCTGTCAAACGGCATGCTGCAGCACACTCAGCCCGCCATCAACAACCAGACATGCTGCATTCATGAACGGGCATTCGTCCGAGATCATGAACACCGCGGCCTTGGCAATCTCAGAAGGTTGAGCGATCCGCTTGCCCGGATGAAGCGCCAGCGTTTCGGCTTTCGCCTTTACCGGGTCGGGAAAGCTGTTCCAGTAGTCCATGTTCTTCTGCGTCTCCACATAGCCGGGCGCCAGCGCATTCACGCGCACGCCCGCCGCCGCATATTCGAGCGCCAGCGACTTGGTCATGCCTAGCAGCGCATGCTTGGCCAGCGGATAGGGAAATGTGTGCGGAATGATGGTGAAGGAATGCGTCGAGGCGATGTTGAGGATCGCGCCACCGCCGGCTGCAATCATCCCCGGCAGCGCCGCCTTGCAGCAGTTCCACGCCCCCTTCAAGTTGACGTCGAAGCAGCGCTGCCATTCTTCATCCGTTGTTTCCAGCGGCGCGTTGAAAACATTGATGCCGGCATTGTTGATCAGCGCGTTGATCGGCCCGATGGTTTTTCCTGCCTCGGCCATCGCAGCGGCAATTGCCTGCGCATCGGATATGTCGGCTTGCGCTGAGGCCAGCGTGCCCTCGCCTGCCCTCAACCCCGCCACGGTCTCGCGCAGCATCGCCCCGTCGCGGTCGATGACGAAAAGCTTCGCGCCCTCCTTCAGGCATTCCTCTGCAATAGCCAACCCGATGCCTTGCGCCGCACCCGTCAGGAAAATCCGCTTGCCATCCAGACGATCAGTCATTGCGCTTCACCGTGATTGAAGACCGAAATTGAAAAGCCGCCGGAAAGCGTTTCACCCGGCGCAAGCACATGAAGTCCTTCAGGACCGGCCATGGCGAGTGCATTGGGCGCATGCGACATTGGCTCCAGACAGAAGAATGTAGGATCTTCGGCCGGAGCATAGAGCATATATCTGGAGAATATCGGATCGGCCGCGATCGTCGCGCCAAGCCCTGTCTCCGGCCAAACGATCTCCGCCCTACCCGTCCAGCCTTCAAAACAGTTGTTCAACCGGCGAACAGGCAGTTCCCGCAGCCGCGAAAAATCAGCCGTCTCCGGAACTGGCTCGCGCACTTTCGGCAGATAGTCGGCACCCTCGGTCCACCACGAGGAGGCAGGAGCGGAAAGCTTCGTGCCGGCATTCCTCGGAAAGTAAGGATGGAAGCCGATCCCGAATGGCAGCGCCTCGGCCCCGCAATTCAACACCGACAAGTCCATGCGCAAGGTCGCGCCATCAAGCCTCATCGACTGCACGGTTCGATACACATGCGGCGACTTCCCCGGCTCAACCTGGGCAAAGGACAAAGTGAGCCCTACCTCGGATTTTTCCTCTACCGTCCACCGGCCGAGCCAGCCGTCGCCGTGGATATAGAAGGGTTCCCCGGTGTTTGGCTCGAAACGGTAGTGTTTCCCGCCCATCTCAAAGCCGTTTCCCTCAACACGGTTGCCGACCGGCACGAGCGGAAAGCAGGCACCGCGCAAGACATCGAAGGTGTCTTCCTCGCCACGATAAGGTCGCAGGAACGGACGGCCATCGCTGGTATGGCCATCAACGACCGCCCCGCCCCGTTCGCTTACGCGCAGCGACAGGCGCTCATTGGCAAGTTCAAGAAACCGCCTCATGTCACGGCTCAGCGGCGTCCGAGCGCGCTGGACCGCAGGTTGTCGAGCAGCACCGCCAGCAACAGGATCACGCCGCGCACGATGTACTGGTAGAAGGCCGGGATGTTGAGCAGGTTCATGACATTTTCCGCGATGCCCATGATCATCACGCCGACGATCACGCCTGCCATCGTCGCGCGGCCGCCAGCCAGCGAGACACCACCCAGCACGCAGGCCGAGATGACCGAGAGTTCCAGCCCAACGGCAGCGTTTGGCTGGCCAGACGTAATGCGCGAAGCAAGCAGTATGCCCGCAATGCCGCAGACCAGCCCTTGCAACGCAAAGATCCAGATGCGGGTGCGATCGACGTTGACGCCCGCAAGACGCGAGGCTTCGGGATTGCCGCCAATGGCCAGCGTGTTCTTGCCAAACACGGTTCGGTTCAGCACGAAGCCGAAGATCAGGAACAGAACCGCAAGCACCCAGATCGGCGTCGGAATTCCAACCAGCTTGGAGAGCGCAAGCTGGTAGAAGTTCGGATCGTTGATGCCGACGGCGCGGCCGTCCGACGAAATCAGCGCCAGCCCGCGCACGATCTGCATCGTCGCCAACGTGGTGATCAGCGCGTTGATGCGAAACTTGGCGATGACCAATCCATTGAACAGGCCCACGATGGAGCCGCAAAGTAGCGCGGCCAGCACACCGACGAAAATCGACCCGGTGGCGTTGGAGGCCATCACAGCCACCATGCCGGCAAAGGCAACGATTGAGCCGACCGACAGGTCGAAGTCACGCGCTGCCAGGCAAAACATCATCGTGCAGGCAACGATGCCCACCGTCACCACCGATTGCAGCAGGCCAAGTATGTTGCGCTCGGTCAGGAAATTCGGAACCAGAAGGGCGACCAGCGCAAAGGCCACCACGAAAATGACGACAAGGCCCTGATCGCCGAGCAGGATTCGCTTGAGCTGGTTGGTCATGCCTGAAATCCTCAAGATGCGATTGCTGTTGGGGTCTTCTTGTCCGGCAAGGCCGCGGCCAGGATCGCCTGTTCCGCAAACTGGTCGCGCTTGAGCTCTCCGGAAATGCGCCCGCCGCACATGACGAGTATGCGGTCGCAAATCCCCATCACTTCCGGAAGTTCGCTGGAGACAACGACGATCGCCATGCCGTCTTCGGCCAGTTGATAGAGGATATGGTAGATCTCGGATTTCGCGCCGACGTCGATGCCGCGTGTCGGCTCATCCACGATCAGCACCCTGATCCCCTCTTCCGAAAGCCAGCGGCCAAGGATGACCTTTTGCTGGTTGCCACCGGAGAGATTGACGATGTCCTGCTTGCGCGAAGGCGTTCGCACCTTCAGCTTCTTGATGAAGGTCTCGGCAACCTCGATCTCCTTTTGCGGATTGAGGATGCCGAAGCGCGTATGGTGACGACGCGAGGAAATGTTGATGTTCTCCTCCAGCGAACGCCCCTGGATAATGCCGTCGTGCTTGCGGTCTTCCGAACACAGCACGATGCCCGACCGGATGGCCTGATGCGGGTCGGCGCTGCGCACCGGCTTGCCATCCACCGTTATCTTGCCGGTAGTGGCCGCGTCGGCGGCGTATACGAGGCGCATCAGCTCCGAACGCCCCGCTCCGATCAGCCCGAAAAAGCCGAGTATTTCGCCGGCATGAACGTCGAAGCTCGCCGGCTGCCTGAGCTTCTCGCCTGAAATTCCATCAACCTTGAGCCGAACCTCGCCCAACTTGCGCGGTCGCCAGCCCCACACGTTGGAAATCTCGCGGCCAACCATCTCCGCCACCACCTGCTCGCGGGTGACGTCCCTGAGGCTCGCATGATGAGCCGCAAGCTTGCCGTCGCGCAGCACGGTCAGGCTGTCGCAAAGGCGGAACACCTCGTCGAGGCGATGCGAGATATAGAGAATGACCTTACCCTCGGCGCGCAGGCGCTCGATCAGGGCAAAGAGGATTTCGCTTTCGCGCGAAGACAGCGATGACGTCGGCTCATCGAGCGCGATCACCCGCGCATCGAGCATGATCGCCTTGGCGATCTCGACCATCTGACGCTCGCCGATGGACAGCGTCTTGACCTTCCGTCGCGGATCGATGTCGATGCCGGCGGACTTCAGCTTCTCGCCAACTTCGGAAAACATCTGTCGAGCCTGGATGACACCTGCATTGGCAGGGAACCGGCCGAGCCGCAAATTCTCCGCCACCGTGAGTTCGGGGACGAGCTGCAGCTCCTGGTGGATGACGATCACGCCGGCATGGAACGCATCGCGCGTGGACGCATATTTCTGCGCCTGGCCGTCTATGGTGATCTCGCCGCCATCGGCCTGCTGATCACCGGAAAGCACGCGGATCAGCGTCGATTTCCCGGCCCCGTTCTCGCCCATCAAGCCGTGGACTGCGCCCTTCTCGACGCTGAACGAGACATCGGACAGGGCTTTGACGCCGGGATATGTCTTGGAAATATGGGAAAATTCGAGAAACGACATCGACGGTCCTCCGACATATCCGGCAGCGGGAATTGGCAAACCCGCCGCCGGACACCGTTCAATGTAGAAGCTTACTCGATGCCGAGGTCTTTGCGCACCGCTTCGTAGTCGCCGCGCTTCGCAAGGGCGCCGGCGGTGAGGATCAGCTTCTCCGGCTCCTTGTTGTTAGCGACCCAGTCATACATGTTGAGCGCGGTTTCGTAGCCGTGGCGCTTCGGCGAGATGATCACCGAACCGACGAAGCCGGTAGCGGTCGGCTTCTTGAATTCGTTGATCGCCGAGTCCGCACCACCGATGCCGACGCCGATCATGCCGTCCGCCGGAATGCCGACGCTTTCGGAAGCGCGCACCGCACCCAGCACAGCCTCGTCGTTAAGGCCGAACGCCACCCACTTCTTGATGTTGGCGTTCTTGTTGAGAACAACCGTCGCAGCGTTGAGCGCTGCTTCGGTGTCGGTCTTGGCCTGCGGAGCGTCGAAGATGTTCTCGGCCTTGAAGCCGTTTGCCTTCAGCACCGAAATCGCGCCCTCGACACGATCAACCGCCGTTGGCAGCTGGTCATAGGAAACGCGGATCGCGCCAACTTCGTCGGCATTCCAGCCGCGTGCCTTCATCTCGTCGACAATCGCCTGACCAACCGCTTCGCCAATCTTGGTGGCGGAGATGCCCATATGCGGCACTTCTTCAATCGGCTTGCCGTCCGCGCCGACCAGCCGGTCGTCAACGGTCATCAGCTTCAGGTTGTTGGCGGCAGCCTTGGCAACAATACCAGGTCCGAGTTTCACATCCGGCGTGCAGACAACGAAGCCCTGCGCACCCTGCGCGCCAAGGTTATCGATAGCCGACATCAGCTTTTCGCCATCCTCGGCGCCGATCTTCACCAGCGTGAAGCCCTTTTCCTTGGCTGCCTGGTCGGCAAACTTCCACTCGTCCTGGAACCACGGCTCTTCGGGCTGCTTCACGATGAAGCCGATCTTGGTCTCCTGCGCATAGGCAGAAGCGATGGTGGTGACGGACAGCACGGCAAGGGCGCCAGCAATGAGCGCCTTATTCAACAATCGCATGATTTCCTCCCAGAATGCGCCGGGCAGCTAGCCCAGTGTGACAATCCGTTAGTACCGTCTTTTATCATACCAGTCAATTGCACTTGTATGATAAATGAGCTAGTTTCCCCAAGCAGAGGAGCGGGACGATGTCGGCCGCGATGGCCGAGACATTGCCCGGTGCACACAGCACGCATAAGAACGAGCAGAACAAGTCAGGGGGAGAACAAGAATGGCCAGCGATATGGCTAACGTCGGGACCGCGCCGAAATCGCGCCGCCCTCGCGTGATGCCCGACGTGGTTCGCGCCATTGCCGCCGACATCTTGTCCGGCCGTTATCCGCCCGCCGCCACCTTGCCCAGCGAAAACGATCTGGGCGGCGAATATGGCGTCAGCCGCACCGTCATCCGCGAAGCCTTGAAGATGCTCGCCGCCAAGGGGCTCGTGCTCAGCCGGCCGCGCATCGGCACTGTCGTCTGCGAACGCGACAACTGGAACATCATCGATCCGCAAGTGCTCGAATGGCATGCGCCGAACACGCTTGATCCAAAGCTGTTCGATTCCATTCTCGAGACACGCCGCGCCATCGAGCCGCTGGTGGCCGAACTCGCCGCCACCCGCGCTTCCCTGCAGGAGATCGCCGATCTGGAAGCGGCATGGAAAGGCATGGCTGATGCCGGCAGCGACGTCAGCCGCTTTGCCCGTTCGGACGCCATCTTCCACCAGGTTCTCTATGGCGCCTGCCACAATCCGATTTTCCGCCAGATCGGCGGCCTGATCGAAACGGCGTTGAACTTTGCCCTGGAGGCAACGGCGAATTCCGTCGATCGCCGGGACGAGGCAGTCAAGGCTCACTTCGGCGTCGTGGAGGCGCTGCGCATGCGTGATGGCGTCGCCGCGCGCAAAGCGTCGGTCGAGATCCTCGATCTGGCCGCCCGCGACCTTGCGCGGGCCAAGAGCCGCAAGCAGAGCTGAAGTTGCGGAGAAATACGATCAAATGAAGATCACCGCCCTCAAGACTTACATCGTTCCGCCGCGCTGGCTGTTCCTTAAGATCGAAACCGATGAAGGCATCAGCGGCTGGGGCGAACCTGTTATCGAAGGCCGCGCGCTGACCGTCGAAGCGGCCGTCCATGAATTCGCAGACTATCTCGTCGGCAAGGACCCTCGCCTCATCGAAGACCACTGGAACGTCATGTATCGTGGCGGTTTCTACCGCGGCGGTCCGATCCTGATGAGCGCCATCGCCGGCATCGATCAGGCGCTGTGGGACATCAAGGGCCGCGCATTAGGCGTACCCGTGCACGAATTGCTCGGTGGCCGCTGCCGCGATCGCATCAAGGTCTATTCATGGATCGGCGGCGACCGCCCCTCGGAGGTTGCTGCGGGTGCCCAGGATGTCGTCGCGCGCGGTTTCTCCGCGCTCAAGATGAACGGCACCGAGGAACTCCAGATCGTCGACAGCTACGACAAGATCGATGCCGCCGTAGAGCGCGTCGCAACCGTGCGCGAAGCCGTCGGTCCGCATATCGGCATCGCGGTCGATTTCCATGGCCGCGTCCACCGCCCGATGGCCCGCATCCTCGTCAAGGAACTCGAACCTTACCGCCTGATGTTCATCGAGGAGCCGGTGCTCAGCGAAAGTCGCGAGGCGTTGAAGGAAATCGCAGCCTTTTCGCCGGTGCCGATTGCGCTTGGCGAACGCCTCTACAGCCGTTGGGATTTCAAGAGCGTGCTGGAAGAAGGTGTCGCCGACATCATCCAGCCCGACCTTTCGCACGCCGGCGGCATCACCGAATGCCGCAAGATCGCCGCAATGGCTGAAGCCTACGACGTGGCGGTAGCTCCGCACTGCCCGCTTGGCCCCATCGCCCTTGCCGCTTGCCTGCAGCTCGATGCCGTCACCTACAACGCCTTCATCCAGGAACAGAGCCTCGGCATCCACTACAACAAGGGCAACGACCTCATCGACTACGCAAAGAACAAGGACGTTTTCCGCTACGAAGACGGCTTCGTCGCCATTCCAACGGGGCCCGGCCTCGGCGTCGATGTCGACGAAGACTACGTCAAGGAGCGCGCCAAGGAAGGCCATCGCTGGCGCAATCCGATCTGGCGGCATGCCGACGGCTCGTTTGCCGAGTGGTAGCAGCCGTCCGGTAAACTGCCGGCACGACCAACAAACCTATCCGCGAGCCCGGTTGCGAGGCGTGACCGGACGATAGCGCGCCTTTGCCACAAGCATAGGCGTGCGCGAATAGGTCTGGCGTCGCCCGACGCCGCCTCTCCTGAGCCTGTAGCTCAACCTTGCCTCTCCCATAGCATCGTGCGCATCAGCTATTTCAAGCACGAGCTTGCGGCGCAGTGCCGTTCCGTAGTCCTCCAAACCTGTCGGCTCGATAACGAATGCGCCAGGACCGCCAATGACCTTCTCGGCAAAATAGCCGAAGAGGTCTTCCTTCACCCCATAGGTCCGTTCCGGGATCGCGATGGCATTTATCGTATGGCCCTGATCGACTACTTCCTGCCGGCTGACTTCTACCGAAAGGCCGTCGTTGTTGGTGCCATTTGCGGAAATATCGATGACCTTGCGCGGCGCGGTTCCCGTGTAACGGTCCAAGATTATTCTGGCAGCGTCTAGTGCGAAGGAAATCGAGGTCGAGCATTTCTGTTCGCAACCCATGCCTTGGTAGCCATGCCTGCGTATCGCAGACGCAATGGGTTTGGCATCACCGGCGTTGCAAATGGTCGACCATGGCACGATGGTGCGCAATTCGCCGGGGCCTGACCATTCGAAATATGTCACGGCAATGCAGCCGATAGGGTTGATCTCGATGGCGGCCATCGTTTCAGGCGAACTCAGCGCCTCCGCATGCCCCTCGCGTTGCATGTAGGCAGCCGCAGGTCCGACCGATGCCGAAACATCGACGGCAAACACGATGGCGACATCGACATTCCCAGCTTCAGCCGTCGAGCCAGCGGCAACAACAGATATTGCCGCCAACTTGACGAGGAATTTCGCGCGCATGGCGATCCCCTCTCAAATAGCGAAAGCAGTCACTGTCTTCCCAAGCGCCTGAAGCAGCTTCAGGCGGCTATGATCATGTTCGATTGCTAGTCCCGTCCGTAGAACGCAGCCCTCACGGAACGCCCGCAACTATATCGTATATTCGCAATCACTGATAGAGACGTTCATATTGGCCGCGCCCAACGATGCCACGCCTTGCTTCGCTGTGGCCCAACCTCTCCGATCAGCGAAAAGCGCTGGCGATTGCCCGGTGATTTGCGTATCACTCCGGCGCCCAGTGAACGGAATCCACATCATGTTCGAAGACCTGCAAGCTGCTCCAGCCGACAAGATCCTGGCGTTGATCAGCGCCTATCGTGCCGACCCACGAACCGACAAGGTTGATCTGGGCGTTGGCGTCTATAAGGATCGCGATGGCGCGACACCAGTCATGCGCGCTGTTCGAGAGGCCGAGAAACGCCTGTTGAACGAACAGAAATCGAAGACATATCTTGGACTTGCAGGTGATATCGACTTTAACGCTGCAATTGCGAAATTGGTTTTCGGCGAGCAGGCCGACATGTCGCGCATCCGGGCGGCACAGGCACCGGGCGGTTCGGGCGCACTGCGCCTCGTCGCGGAACTGCTGAAGCGCACCAAGAGCGACGCAACCGTGTGGATATCCAATCCGACATGGCCGAACCACATCCCCATGATGCGTGGCGCAGGCCTGCAAATTCGCGAATACCCTTACTTCGACGCGGCCTCCGGTACCGTGCGCTTCGAGGCGATGCTGGAAGCGCTGGGGCAGGCAAACAGCGGCGACATCGTGTTGCTGCATGGGTGCTGCCATAACCCGACCGGGGCCAACCTTTCAGCCGCGCAATGGCAGTCGGTGGCCGACCTGCTGGTCAAGCGCGGCCTGCTGCCCTTTGTGGACATTGCCTATCAGGGCTTCGGAGAAGGCCTCGACGCCGATGCCGAGGGCTTGCGCATCCTTGCCGGCAAAGTGCCTGAAATGGTCGTGGCCGCCAGTTGCTCGAAGAACTTCGCCGTTTACCGCGACCGCGTCGGCGCAGCCATCGTCATGGGCAAGACCGGAGCCGAAGCAGACATTGCCATGAGCCAGGTGCTTTCAGCGGCCCGCACCATGTATTCCATGCCGCCGGATCACGGTGCCGCCGCCGTGCGCATAGTGCTGGCAGACCCCGAATTGCGGGCCAACTGGCAGGCCGAACTTGAGGAAATGCGCCTGCGCATGTTGCGGCTTCGCGTTGCTTTTTCCGAAGCGCTTCGTCGCCAGTCGAATTCGGACCGCTTCGATTTCGTCGCCAGCCATCGCGGCATGTTCTCGCGCCTCGGCCTGACCGAAGCCCAGGTAGACCGGCTGCGCACCGAGCACGGCGTCTATATGGTCGGCGACAGCCGCATCAACGTCGCCGGCTTGCCGGAAGATAAGCTGGACTGGTTGGCCAAGGCCATCGTGTCGGTGCTGGATTAGGGCAAGGTCCTGGCGATGAAACCCTCAAAGGATATTTCCCGGCTTATCGAGATCATGGCCGCGCTTCGTGCGCCCAAGACCGGCTGCCCGTGGGATATCGAGCAGGATTTCAATACCATCGCGCCCTACACCATTGAGGAAGCCTATGAGGTGGCCGACGCCATCCAGCGCGGCGATCTCGATGACCTGCGTGAGGAACTCGGCGACCTGTTGTTGCAGGTCGTCTATCACGCCCAAATGGCCGAGGAAGCCAACGAGTTTGCCTTTCCCGATGTCGTCGAGGCCATCACCACCAAGATGATCCGCCGCCATCCGCACGTCTTCGGCGACGAGAAGGCCCGCAGCGCCGGCATGGCCAAGGGCATGTGGGAAAAGATCAAGGCCGAGGAGAAGGCCGAGAAGCGCCAGGCGCGGCTTGCGCGCGGCCTCGATCCCGAAGATCACGGCAAAGGCTATCTCGACAGCGTACCGGTCAACCTGCCCGCGCTGACCCGCGCCCTGAAGCTGCAGGAAAAGGCTTCGCGCGTCGGCTTCGACTGGGGCGAGGCAGCGCCGATCCTCGACAAGATCGAGGAAGAGATCGCAGAATTGCGCGAAGCGCTGGCCAGCGGCGACACAGCTTCAATCAAGGATGAATTCGGCGACACGCTGTTTGCGCTGGTCAACCTTGGCCGTCATCTGAAGCTCGATTCGGAAGCGGCGCTCAGCGGCACCAACGACAAGTTCCGCCAGCGCTTTCATCACGTCGAGCAGGCATTGAAGGACAACGGCCATTCCCTGGAAGCGGCGACGCTGGAGGAAATGGAAGCCCTTTGGCAGCAGGCCAAAGGCAAAGCCTGACCTACTGGTTCTTGGAACTGCCCTGGATCAGCCGGTTCTGGATTTCGTCGCGAGCGCTCTTGGTCGCCCTCAGAGAAATCGTCACGCTGCCGTCCTCATTGTCCGTCCGCGCCGTCACTTCACCATTGCGGTAAAGCCAATCGACCATTCCGAACTGGCTTGGAGCCAGTGTCACGGTGAGCGACGCCAGTTCGCCGGATACGCGCGCTTCTATCGTTTCCTTGAGCGCCTCGAAGCCTTCGCCGGTGATGGCCGAGATCGCTATCGGCTTTGTACCTTCGCGAACCTGCGCCTCTTCCAGAAGCCGCGAGCGGTTGCCTTCGTCCAACAAGTCGATCTTGTTCCAGACCTCGATCACCCGCCGGTCGTCGTTCGCATCGACACCGAGATCGTCGAGAATGCGTTCGACGTCTTCCGCCTGCGCTGCGGTATCGGGATCGGAAATGTCGCGCAGGTGGATGACGAGGTCCGCTTCCACCACTTCTTCCAGCGTCGCACGAAACGCGGCAATCAGATGTGTCGGCAGGTCCGAGATGAACCCCACCGTATCGGACAAGATCACAGGCGTCCCGTGCGGCAGGCGCAAGCGCCTCAGCGTCGGGTCGAGCGTTGCAAACAGCATGTCCTCGGCAAGCACCCCTGCCCCGGTCAGCTTGTTGAACAGCGTAGACTTGCCGGCATTGGTGTAGCCGACAATGGCTACCACCGGAAACGGCACCTTCTTGCGCTTGGCGCGGTGCAGGTCGCGCGTGCGCCGCACCGTCTCCAGTTCGCGCTTCAGCTTGACGATCTTGTCCTGCAGAACGCGCCGGTCGGCCTCGATCTGCGTTTCGCCCGGACCGCCAAGGAAACCCGCGCCGCCGCGCTGCCGTTCAAGGTGGGTCCAGCTCCGAACCAGCCGGCCCTTCTGATAATTCAGATGCGCCAGTTCGACCTGCAGCGTGCCTTCCTTGGTGCGGGCGCGCTCACCGAAAATCTCGAGGATAAGTCCGGTGCGGTCGAGCACCTTGACGTTCATTTCCTTCTCGAGATTGCGCTGCTGCACCGGCGTTAGCGGATGGTCGACGATGACCAGTTCCGCGTGCTTGTCCTTCACGATATCAGCGAACTCGGCCACCTTGCCACTGCCGAGCAATGTCGCCGGGCGCGGGTCGTTGACGGTGACCACGGCAGAATGAACAGGCTCGAGATCGATGGCCCGCGTCAACCCAACTGCTTCGTCGTGTCGAGCTTCGGGAGACCTGCTCAGGCGTGGCCGGCCGCCATCGTCCGCAGTGGCGCGGGTAACCACGGGCACAATGACAACGGCGCGGGTTGGCGCCTTCTTGCCATCCCCGCCATTGCTGTCAGGTCGCGTTCCGGATTTTCCCGCCGCGTCGTCAGTACGTGCCAATCAGCCGCCCTGGCTTTCCTCGCCATCGAACATCTGAACCGGCTGGCTCGGCATGATCGTGGAAATGGCGTGCTTGTAGACAAGCTGGGAGTGACCGTCGCGCCGCAGAAGGACGCAGAAATTGTCGAACGAGGTCACCACACCGGTCAGCTTCACGCCGTTTATCAGGAAAATGGTAAGTGGGTTTTTGCTCTTGCGAACAGAATTCAGGAACAGGTCCTGAAGATTTTGCGAACGTTCCGCCATTGTTCTTATCTTCCCGCCGGATCCCCTTCCATTTGCGAGTCAGTGCGCCAAAATAAGAAGCGCATGTCAAGCTCGCAAACGCCCTTGCCGTCTGGGACGACAAGCAGAACGAGATATATTTCTGTTGTTTCCACCTTTGCGGTTATCAGGCCGGACTTTTTTCCGCAATGTCAAAAAATGCCTGCCGCAATGAAAGTGTTATAGTGCCAGGATGGCCATTCGCAACCGGTTGGCCGTCGATTTCAACTATCGGCATCGCAATTGTGGTGGCTGAAGACAGGAACACCTCGCGCGCAGCTTTGGCCTCGGCCACGCTAAATCCGCGTTCTTCTATCTTGTAGCCAAGCTTGGTTGCGACATCGAAAAGCGTCGTGCGCGTGATGCCCCGCAAAATGCCGTGGTCGGCCGGCCGGGTCACCAGCACGCCATCCTTGGTGACGATCCACGCGTTGGACGAGCCGCCTTCCTTCACCTTGCCCTCGGTATCGACAAACCACGCCTCCTGGCAGCCAGCTTCCTTTGCCTTCTGCTTGGCAAGCACGTTCGGCAGCAGCCCGGTCGACTTGATGTCGACGCGGTCCCAGCGATTCTCCGGCACGGTAATGACTTTCAGGCCGTTCTCGACCTTCTTCGCAACAGTGGTCACGTCCACCTTGCGCGCAATCACCACCAGCGAAGGCTGAAGATCAGACGGCGGGAAAACAAAGTCGCGGCTGGCAACGCCCCGCGTCACCTGCACATAGACGAGGCCGTTCACCACCCGGTTGCGCCGAATGACCTCGCGTATGACGACCATGAGCGCGTTCCGCGTCATCGGCCAGGCGATGGAAAGCTCAGTCAGCGAGCGGTTCAGCCGATCGAGGTGCCGGGTCATATCGACGATGAAACCGCGCGAAATCTCGCAGACTTCGTAGACGCCGTCACCGAACTGATAGCCGCGATCCTCGATATGCACCGAAGCGTCTCTATGGGCGACGTAACGCCCGTTCACGTAGGAAATGCGTGGCATGCCGGTCTCACGGAGGGTTTCGCCCCTCATTACGTGATTCCGCGCAGCACGTAACGCAGAAACCACGTTCCACGGCGGCTGGCTCACCGCTCAGGACCGCGTGGATACCCCTCCAAGGGCCAAAAACAAAAAAGCGGAGCACAAGCCCCGCTTCCTCGTCTGTCGAGGTCTGCCGCCGGTCCATCCGCGGTCGGCATCCAGTCGACACCTGCGTTCTACCGAAGCAATGTTACGGCAATACGACAGGCAAAATCATACTGCGGCCGCGATGGTTAACGGTTCGTTTCCTCGCACCCTCAGTCCATCAGCGCATCCAGCCCGCGCACCAGTCCCTTGATGCTGCCAACGCGCCGGATGGCCAGCAGTGTCCCGGCGACATAAGGCGCAGCCGACGATCCGGCATCGTGGCGGATCGTCAGGCGCTCGTCCGGCAGGCCGAACAGCGCTTCGCAGGAAAGGATGTAGGACGGCAGCCTCAGCGCATGCACCTGCACGCCCTCGCCGGCGCCTACCGTACCGCCGCGCGTTTCCGGCACGCCGGAGACTTCGGCCTTGGGCCGCGCGGATGATTTTCCGCGAACCTCTGCCAATGCCTCTGCCAGTTCGCGCGCCGTACCTGACGGAGCGTCCGGCTTCTTGGCGCTGGCATAGTCGATCACCTCGACATCTGGCACGTACTTCGCTGCCATCAAGGCAAATCGCTTCATCAGCGTGGCAGTGATGGAAAAATTGCCGGCCGCCAGCACGCCGACGCCGTTGGCGCGGGCCGCCGCATCGATTTCCGCGTAATCCGACGCCCCCAACCCGGAGGTGCCGATCACCACGTGTCGGCCCTTTGAAATCGCCAGCAAGGTGTTTGCCTTCACGACATTCGGCTTGGTGTAGTCGACCACCACATCGGACGGGGCGCCGAGCGCCTTTTCCAGCGAACCGGCCACGACAACGCCGTTCGCATCTATCCCAACTGCGCTGCCCGCATCCTGGCCAGCTGCGCTGCGCGAGACAGCCCCGGCTAGCGTAAAGTCCTTTTGCGCAATGATGGCGGGGATGAGCGCCTTGCCGACCCACCCCGTCGCTCCAGCCATGACCACCCGGATCGCCATTCCCGTTCCTTTCACATCTTTCAGATTTGCCAGCACGGGAAACCAATAGGGCCCGGCTAGTCAAGCCGGGCCCTTGATAGGTTGTTGTGCCAGAACGGTCGGTCGCCTCACTCGGCAACCCCTATTAGTGCGTCACCGCAGGAAGCTGTCGATGCGCCGCAAGGTCACGCGACGGTTGCGCCAGTTTTCGTTCTGCGTCGGCACCAGCAGGAATTCCTCGCCGTATCCGACCGTCTCCAGCGACCGTGAGGGAACACCAAACTCGCGAACCAGCACACGCTTCAGCGAGTCGGCGCGGCGCTCGGAAAGCACCTGGTTGGAGGCAAACGAACCAACGGCATCGGTATGTCCCTCGATCAATATCGTCGCACGCCGGTCGCGCCGCAGAATGCGGTTCAGTCCATCCGCGATGTTCTCGACCTTACGGTACTGGGAGAACGGAATTTCCGCCGAGCCGAACTCGAAATTGATCGACTGGATGTCGATTGAAGGTGCCGCGCGCCGCAGATCCGGGCGACGCTTGAACTCACGCACCGTCACCCGCTTATTGGGCTGCAACTGGATGCGCGGCGCAACTTCGAGCTGGCGTTCGATCTGCGTCGCCGAAGGCGTGGTCGCCTGGGCAAATGCCACGCCCGGCATCATCAGGGCAGCAAGCAGTCCAGTCGCAACGGTACGGCGGTTCAGCATGATGTTCTCCTTCTCGTCACCCCGGCACCCCGCCGGTTCGTTCATGCGAACAACATTGCAAAGCAAATCTGAAACAGGAATGAACGGCTCGTTCAGGGTCGCATCACGCTTGCCGAGCGCTCGGCAAAGGGCATCGGATGCACGATCTCTTTCTTCTGCCCCACCGGCTTGAACCCCAGCTTCTGGTAAAGCGGCAGTGCTGCCGGATGGTCCAGCGTACAAGTCTGCACCGTCACCCGCTTCGGCCCCAGCGCCCAGCAGGCAGAGATCGCGGTGCCAAGGAACCAACGCCCCAGTCCTTGTCCGGTGGCATGGTCCATCATGCCGAAATAGGCAAGCTCCACCTCGTCGGGCAGGTGCGGCTTGAGGTCGAAGAATCCGGCCGGCGAGCCGTCGAGGTAAAGCACGCTGATCTCGCGGTCCTCGTGATGAATGCCGGCAGCCAGTTCCTCGTCGCTCATGCGCAGTATGTTCACCCAGTGCCATTTCCTGCCCACCCGGTCTGCCAGGTAGCGGTAGAAATGCAGCGGCATCTCCTTTGCCCTCAGCAAGGCGATCTGCCGGTTGTAAGGCACCGTCGGCGGATAAGCCGGCGGAGCATCCATCTCAAGGAACGTAACCGTCACTTCGATGCTGTCAGGAACGCCTTCATCCATGAAGATCAATCCTTGCCGGTTGCGACTGGCGTATCTGCCAACCCGCCCCATTCGGTCCACGAGCCGTCGTAGAGGCGATTGTCGGTGTGGCCGAGCGTCTCCAGCGCGAGAGTGATCGCGGCAGCGGTCACGCCGGAACCGCACGACGTCACGACCGGCTTCGAAAGGTCGATGCCGGCTCCCTCGAATATCTCGCGCAGGCGCGCCTTGGGCAGCAACTGGCCGTTCTCCGAAAGCACCGACACCGGAACGTTGCGCGCGCCGGGCATATGGCCGGAGCGGACGCCTGCCCTAGGCTCCGGCTCGGTGCCGGCAAAACGCCCCGCCCCGCGGGCGTCGGCAATCTGGCTTTCCCTGGTCTCGACGATGCGGCGCATGTCGGCAAGGCTGGCAACACGGGCCTCGTCGAACTCGGCGTGGAAGATGCAAGGCGCAATCTTGGTGATGTCTGCGGTAACCGGTCGGCCCGATCCCTTCCAGCCGTCGAACCCGCCGTCCAGCACATAGACCTGGAACACCCCCATCACCCTGAACATCCACCAAGCCCGAGGTGCTGAAAAGAAACCGGGGCCGTCATAGACGACGATGGTGTCGTCCGCCGAAATGCCCAGCGTGCCGACGAAGCGGGCGAAATCCTGCGGCGAAGGCAGCGTATGCGGCAGGTTGGATGAATTGTCCGACACCGCATCCTGGTCGAAGAACACCGCGCCCGGAATGTGCCCGGCTTCATATTCGCCACGGGCGTTGCGCTTTTGCGCCGGCAAGTACCACGAGGCATCGACAATGGTTATCCCGGGCTCGCCAAGCCGCTCCTGCAACCAATCGGCGTCAACGGTGAACGGGCTGTCCTCGGCCATGTGGTCTCCTCTTGTCGCAAGAAACTGTGCGCGGAATGGGTTTGTGGTCAAGTAGCAGGCTGCGGCCCGAAACGGATGCGGAAACGCCGGTTCTCACGGCCCTTCTTTTCAATCTTGCCGATGTGGATCTCGCCCACTTCCGCTGTGCTTTTCACATGCGTGCCGCCGCAAGGTTGGCTGTCTATGCCGCCGTCCTTGCCTATGCACACCAGTCTTATACTGCCGGTTCCGCTCGGCGGCCTGACGTTCTTCGACTTCACCAGTCCCGGATTGGCCGCCAGTTCCTCGTCGCTGATCTCCCGGATGAAAACCGGATGATCGGCATGAACCAGTTCCATCAGCCTGGCCGTCACGTCTTCCTTGCTGAACCCCGTGTCCGGAATATCGAAATCGACGCGGGAATCATCCTCCGATACCGCAGCGCCAGTGATCGGATAGGGACAGACAACCGTAAGCAAATGGCAGGCCGTGTGCATCCGCATCAGCAAATGCCGTCGCGGCCAGTCGATAACCAGTTTCAGTTGCTCACCGATCGCCGCCACCGCTTGCTCCGGGGCGGGAACATGGATGATTTCGTCCTTGGTCTCACCGGTGATTGTTGCCGCAATCGCGATACGGCTGCCGTCTGCCCGTTCGAGATAGCCGGTATCGCCCGGCTGCCCGCCCGAAGTCGCATAGAAAATCGTCTTGTCGAGAATGACGCCGCCACGTTCGTTGACGGCTACGACGCTGGCTGCGGCCTCGGTCAGATAGGAATCGGCTCGAAACAGCGTCTCGGTCTTATGCCCCATCATGCGACCTGTTCATACGGCACGCTGATGTCGCTTTTACCTTCCATCCAACCGGGCACAGGCAGGTTCTTGCCCCGCAGGAATTCCGGATTGAACAGCTTCGACTGGTAGCGCGTACCGAAGTCCGCGAGGATTGTCACAATCGTGTGTCCCGGACCCATTTCCTTCGCCAGCCGGATCGCGCCCGCGATGTTGATGCCGGTCGAGCCACCCACGCACAGGCCCTCTTCCTGGATCAGGTCAAAGACGATCGGCAGCGCCTCCTCATCGGGAATCTGATAGGAGAGATCGGGCGCAAAACCTTCCAGGTTGGCGGTAATGCGGCCCTGCCCGATACCCTCGGTGATCGAACTGCCTTCCGACTTCAGTACGCCGTCGGTGTAGTACGAATAAAGTGCTGCGCCCAGCGGATCGGCCAGCGCGATCTTCACGTTCTTGCCGCGCTTCCTCAACCCTTCGGCGATGCCCGCCAGCGTGCCGCCCGAGCCCACGGCCGAAACGAACCCATCCACCTTGCCGCCGGTCTGCTCCCAGATTTCCTTGGCGGTCGTATCGACATGGCCGTCACGGTTGGCAACGTTGTCGAACTGGTTTGCCCAGATCGCACCGTTCGCTTCCGTCTTTGCCACCTGTTCGGCCAGCCGCCCCGAAAGCTTCACGTAGTTGTTGGGGTTCTTGTAGGGCACTGCCGGCACTTCGATCAGTTCGGCGCCAAGCAGGCGGATCGTATCCTTCTTTTCCTGACTTTGCGTTTCGGGGATCACGATCACCGTGCGATAGCCAAGCGCCTTGGCCACCAGCGTCAGGCCAATGCCAGTGTTACCAGCCGTCCCCTCCACGATCACGCCACCCGGCTGGAGCAGTCCGCGCTTTTCCGCATCGCGGATGATAAACAGGCCGGCGCGGTCCTTGACCGACTGGCCGGGATTCATGAACTCGGCCTTGCCCAGGATTTCGCAACCCGTCTCCTCGGAGGCGCGCCTCAGCTTTATCAAGGGAGTGTTGCCGATAGCCTCGATCACCGAACGGTGCATTGGAATTCCTCATTGTCTGCGTGCGGCCAAACCCTAGAAATGTGAACGCCACGTTTCAAGGCACGATTTTGCCTGGACCAGTCGCATTCCGGCTTTGCCGGCGTCCAGTAGCCGAAAGTCGATACCGTGATCGGGATTTCCCGCGTCGCGCCCTTCCCTTTCCACATTCGCCTGTTTAGACCTTCGCCCAGCAAGCAACGGGAAGTTGAATGAAACTTTATCGGGCCAGCTCCCAGGACGGCGTCGCCTGGATTACCGGCGGCAGTTCAGGAATAGGCAGGGCTCTCGCCAAGGAACTCGCCAGCGCAGGCTACACCGTCGCGGTCACAGCACGCGAGGGCGATCCCATCGACATGCTGATCGCCGAGGCGGCTTCACTACCGGGCAAGATCCTCTCTTTCCCTTGCGACGTTGCCGACGAAGTCCGCATGGCCGACACAGTGGCCGCCATCGAAGGCCGCGTCGGCCCGATCACGCTCGCCATCTTCAACGCGGGCGCATACATCCCGATGGCCGGCGAAAACATGTCGGTGCGCAAGTTCCGCCGCACGTTTGAGGTGAATGTGCTGGGCGTGGTCAACGGCCTCGTTCCCACGGTCCGGGCCATGCAGGCGCGCGGAAAGGGCCACGTGCTCCTCGTCGGCTCGATCAGTTCGTGGTTCGGCTGGCCGACCACTGCCGCCTACGGTGCCTCCAAGGCGGCGCTCAACGTCATGGCGCAGGCGCTGAAATACGACTTCGACAAGATCAACATCCGCATCCAGGTCGCCAATCCCGGCTTTGTCGATACGCCGCTGCTCAAGCAGACCGCCCCCTCGCTGCCTGCCATGATGCCTGCTGGCGAAGCGGCACGCCGCTTGTTCAAGGGCATCAACTCGGGCGGTTTCGAGATCGCCTTCCCTCGCCGGCTGGTATGGGGGTTGAAATTTGCCAGCATCATGCCGCAACCAGTGCGCCACTGGCTGATTTCCACGCTGACAGGCTGGAAATCACGCCCCTTGAGCTTCGGCCGAAAAGTCCCTCGGAAAAAGACCGAAACCGCTGATCGCTAGCAGGCCCGCGCTGTTCGCAGATTGCAATGCGCTTGGATTCAGGTCAGCGCCTGCCGAGAATGGTGCCTTCCGAGAACCGGAGCACAATGTACATAAAAGTACACGAGTACCGGAAGCGCAGGAAGGTTTCGTTCGCAGGCCGCGATCACCTGAATCCTACAGTGGAATGTTGTCGTGCTTCTTCCAGGGATTGCTCAGATCCTTGTTGCGCAGCATCCTCAGCGCCCGCGCCACTCGTCGGCGGGTCGAGTGCGGCATGATCACCTCGTCCACATATCCGCGCTCGGCTGCAACGAACGGCGACAGGAAGCGGTCCTCGTAGGCCGCCGTATGCGCCGCGATCTTGTCGGCATCGCCAATATCCTTGCGGTAGATGATCTCGACCGCACCCTTGGCACCCATCACAGCGATCTGCGCCGTCGGCCATGCGTAGTTCATGTCGCCGCGCAGATGCTTCGAGGCCATCACGTCATAGGCCCCGCCATAAGCCTTGCGCGTGATGACGGTGATCTTCGGCACGGTTGCCTCGGCATAGGCGAACAAGAGCTTGGCGCCATGTTTGATCAAGCCACCATATTCCTGCGCCGTACCCGGCAGGAAGCCCGGCACATCGACGAAGGTGACGATTGGGATATTGAAACAGTCGCAGAAGCGCACGAACCGCGCCGCCTTGCGGCTGGCATCCGAATCGAGCACGCCCGCCAGCACCATCGGCTGGTTGGCGACGAAGCCGACCGTGCGCCCTTCCACCCGCCCAAAGCCGGTCACGATGTTCTTCGCAAAGCTCGGCTGGATTTCGAAGAAATCGCCCTCATCGATCGTCTTGAGGATCAGTTCCTTGATGTCGTAGGGCTTGTTCGCATTGTCCGGGATGAGCCGATCCAGCGAAAGGTCATGCTCCGTCACCGACTGGAAGCATTCGATCTCGGGCGTCTCGGCGGTGTTGGAGGCGGGCAAGAGGTCGATCAGCCGGCGCATCTGCAACAGCGCCTCGACGTCGTTGTCATAGGCGCCGTCGGCAATCGACGACTTGGTGGTGTGCACCGAAGCGCCGCCCAGTTCTTCTGCCGTCACGGTCTCGTTGGTCACCGTCTTGACCACGTCCGGCCCGGTCACGAACATGTAGGAAGTGTCGCGCACCATGAAGATGAAGTCGGTCATCGCCGGCGAATAGACGTCGCCGCCCGCGCACGGCCCCATGATCACCGAAATCTGCGGAATCACCCCCGATGCCAGCACGTTGCGCTGGAAGATTTCGGCGTAGCCGCCAAGTGCTGCCACGCCTTCCTGGATGCGCGCGCCGCCGGCATCGTAAAGACCGATGATCGGCGCGCGGTTGCGCAGCGCCATTTCCTGCACCTTCACCACCTTTTCGGCGTGCGCCTCGGAAAGCGACCCGCCGAACACGGTGAAATCCTTGGCGAACAGATAGACCGGGCGACCGTTGATCGTGCCCCAACCCGTCACCACGCCGTCGCCGGCAACCTTCGACTTCTCCATGCCGAAATCGGTCGAGCGATGCTCGACATACATGTCGAACTCCTCGAACGAGCCTTCGTCGAGAAAAATCTCGATGCGCTCGCGCGCCGTCAGCTTGCCCTTCTTGTGCTGCGCCTCGATGCGTGCCGGCCCACCGCCTGCGCGCGCAATCTCGCGGCGGCGTTCAAGTTCCTTCAGCACATCCTTCATCGCGACACTCCCTTCGGCAAATTCTGCGTGTTGGTATCGGTGCCGCCGTCCAAGCGCAAGCGTGGCTTTGGTCGAGTACCGACCCCGCCCTTTGAGCGGTTTTGTTGCACTGCAGCATGAAAGCCCTTGCATTTTGAGGCGAACTCCTCCATATGCGCTGCCATAGGCGCTTGGGCCGGGTACGCCGGCTTTCTCCCCGAATGAGACTGGTTGCGTCTGTTTCTCCCTTTTCCGGCTTTCGGCAAAGCGGCGAAAAGCCCCGCGAGACAAGACTTGCGGGCACGACAGCGCAGCCGCGCGGACGGTCACGTCCGCCGCCTTGTCGTTCCACATAGACTCTACCGACGGCAGGTTGCGCCCTGTCGCGAAACCCTTTGCGGCCAATGCGCCGCGTGAAAGAAGATTGTTTTGACCATTGAAAACACTGCGGAGCTTACCGGCTTCGCCAAACTCGGAATTTCCGGCCAGCTTTTGAAGGCCACCCACGGCGCCGGCTTCACCGAACCGAAGCCGATCCAGGAGCAGGCCATTCCGGCCCAGCTCGAAGGCCGTGACATCCTCGGCATCGCCCAGACCGGCTCCGGCAAGACCGCGGCCTTTGCCCTGCCGATCCTCTCCAAGATCATTGCGCTCGGCACCAAGCGCCGGCCGAAGACGGCGCGTGCGCTGATCCTCGCCCCGACGCGCGAACTCGCCGTCCAGATCGAGGACACCATCAAGCTGCTCGCCAAGGGCGCGCATGTTTCGACTGCGCTGGTTCTCGGCGGCGTCTCCCGCTTCAGCCAGGTCAAGAAGATCGGGCCCGGCGTCGATGTTCTGGTTGCAACTCCCGGCCGCCTCACCGATCTGGTGCGCGAAGGCGACCTCAACCTCGCGGACACCAAATGGCTGGTGCTCGACGAAGGCGACCGCATGCTCGACATGGGCTTCATCAACGACGTCAAGCGCATTGCCAAGGCAACCGCGCCGGACCGCCAGACCGCCCTGTTCTCCGCTACGATGCCCGACGAAATCGCCGATCTGGCGAAGGGCCTCCTGAAGAACCCGGTTCGGGTCGAAGTCGCCCCGCAAAGTACCGCTGCAGCGGAAATCGTGCAGGGCGTCGTCTTTGCCCGCACCAAGCAGAAGCGTCAGGTCCTTTCCAGGATGCTGGCCGACGACACGATGCGCTCCGTCATCGTGTTCGCCCGCACAAAGCATGGCGCCGACCGCGTCGTGCGCGATCTGGAGCGCGACGGCTTCAACGCCGCCGTCATCCACGGCAACAAGTCGCAGAACGCCCGCCAAAAGGCGCTGAACGAGTTCCGTGCCGGCTCGGTGCGCATTCTCGTTGCCACCGACATCGCCGCGCGCGGCATTGACGTTCCCGGCATCAGCCATGTCGTCAATTTCGACCTGCCGGACGAGGCCGAAAGCTACGTCCACCGCATCGGCCGCACCGGCCGCAACGGTCAGGACGGCGTCGCCGTCACGCTGGTCGACCCCTCGGAGAACGCCAAGCTTCGCCAGGTCGAACGCATCATCCGCACCAAGCTGCCGGTGATCGCCGATCATCTGGACAGCCCCGATCCGCAGCGCGATCCGCGCGAGAAGAACGAGCGCACCTTCGAACCGGCCAACGACCGTAACGACAACAGGCGGCCTGGTGGGGCCAAGCCGAACAACGGCTTCGGCAAGAAGCGTTTCGGAGGCAAGCCAGCCGGCGCCAAGTCGTTTGGCGACAAGCCGTTTGCCGGCAAGCCGAACGGCGAGCGCAAGCCTGAAGGCGCAAAGCCGTTCAAGGGCAACAACAAGCGTCGTTTCGGTGGCAAGCGTCCGGCAGCCCGCGCTGCCTGATCAGCGTGCCCGACGGCTTCCGCTGCCGGGCAAAACCGTCAAGAATTGAAAAGGGCGGGGTCGCAAGCGGCCCCGCCCTTTTGGTATTTTGTCCGGAAGATTAAACAAGCCGGCTCTGCTCCACCGCCGCCTCGATGAACGAAGCAAAAAGCGGATGCGGCTCAAGCGGACGGCTCTTCAGTTCAGGGTGATACTGCACGCCGATGAACCACGGATGGTCCGGATACTCCACCGTTTCCGGCAGCACGCCATCCGGCGACATGCCGGCGAACACCAGCCCGCAATCTTCCAGCCGCTGCTTGTAGTCGATGTTGACCTCGTAGCGGTGGCGGTGGCGTTCGGAAATCTCGCTGCTGCCATAGATCGCCGCAATCTTGGACTCCGGTGCCAGCCGGGCGTCATAGGCGCCCAGCCGCATCGTGCCGCCGAGATCCTCGGTTTCCTTACGCTTTTCCAGCATGTTGCCCTTCAGCCATTCCGTCATCAGGCCGACGACCGGCTCCTTGGTCGGGCCGAACTCCGTCGAGGACGCGTGCTCCACGCCGGCCAATGAACGAGCAGCCTCGATGCAGGCCATCTGCATGCCGAAGCAGATGCCGAAATACGGCACCTTGCGTTCGCGCGCGAACTTCGCGGCCATGATCTTGCCTTCCGAACCGCGTTCACCGAAGCCGCCGGGCACCAGAATGCCATGCACCTTTTCCAGCCAAGGCGAAGGATCTTCCTTCTCGAAGATTTCGCTCTCGATCCAGTCCAGCTTCACCTTGACGCGATTGGCGAGGCCGCCATGGGACAGCGCCTCGATCAGCGACTTATAGGCATCCTTGAGGCCGGTATACTTGCCGACGATTGCAATCGTCACTTCGCCTTCCGGATTGTGGATGCGCTCCGAAACGCCTTGCCAGGGCTCCATGCGCGGCTTCGGTGCCGGGTCGATGCCGAATGCCGCCAGCACTTCGGAATCGAGACCTTCCTTGTGATAGGCCATCGGCACATCATAGATATGGCCGACATCCAGCGCCTGGATCACCGCCGATTCCCGCACGTTGCAGAACAGCGAAAGCTTGCGGCGCTCTTCCTTGGGAATCGGCCGGTCGGCACGCACGAGCAGGATATCCGGCGCGATGCCGATGCCGCGCAATTCCTTGACGGAATGCTGCGTCGGCTTGGTCTTCAATTCACCAGCGGTCGGAATGTAGGGCATCAAGGTCAGATGCACATAGACCGCGTTGTTGCGCGGCAGGTCGTTGCCGAGCTGACGGATCGCTTCGAGGAACGGCATCGCCTCGATGTCGCCGGCCGTGCCGCCGATTTCGCACAGCACGAAGTCATAGTCCTCATTGCCGTCGGTAATGAAGTTCTTGATCTCGTCGGTCACGTGCGGAATCACCTGAACGGTCGCGCCGAGATAGTCGCCGCGGCGCTCCTTCTCGATGATGTTCTTGTAGATGCGACCCGTCGTGATGTTGTCGTGGCTGTTGGCAGACCGCCCCGTAAAGCGTTCGTAGTGACCGAGATCGAGATCGGTCTCGGCCCCGTCGTCGGTCACAAACACTTCGCCGTGCTGGTACGGCGACATCGTGCCAGGGTCTACGTTGAGATAGGGGTCGAGCTTCTTGAGCCGCACGCGGTACCCGCGCGCCTGCAACAGCGCGCCGAGAGCTGCCGATGCAATGCCTTTTCCAAGGGAGGAGACCACGCCGCCGGTGATGAATACATATCGCGCCATGGGAACCATCGCTTAGCGCGGCCGGACTGATTCCGCCAGTGGAAAAACCGCCGCGCGTGGTTTTTCCCGGCCAAGACTGTTCTCAAAACAAAAGGGCCGGCTGGCCGCCGGCCCTTGAGCCTTGATCGATCAGGACGTCAGAGAATGACGACCTGGGTACCCATTTTCACGCGACGGTACAGATCCATCACGTGGTCGTTGATCATGCGGAAGCAGCCGTTCGAGGCACTCGTTCCGATGCTCTGCGGCTGGTTGGTGCCGTGGATGCGCAGATGCGTGTCCTTCCTGCCCTCGTAAAGGTAGATGGCGCGAGCACCCAACGGATTCTCCGGTCCGCCTGCCATGCCGTCCTTGTACTGGCCGTACTTCTTGGGCTCGCGTTCCTGCATCTCCTTGGTGGGAATCCAGCGCGGCCACTCCTGCTTGTCGCCAACGGTGGTCGAACCCTTGAACTGCAACCCCTCGCGGCCAACCGCAATCGCATAGCGGCGGGCGGTAAAGGCCGATTCCACGAGGTAGAGACGGCGTTCGTTGGTATCGATGACGATCGTGCCAGCCTTGTAGCCGGTGAAGCTCACTTCCTGCGGCTCGAACTCGGACTTGACCTTGAACTGCTTCTTGGCCTGCTGCTGGCGCAACACCGAATCCAGGGCACGCGTTTCCGGCAGCATCGTTGACGATGGCGTGGCGCCGCCAAAGAGGCCGGCAAACAGGCCGCCGCTGCTTCTCACCTGCTTCTCGCCCGGCTTCGGCTCGCTGCGCAGCTCGCCATTGTTGCCGGTGAGCGCAACATTCATCGCCTCGGCGGGGATAGGCTCTTCAGCCTGCTGGATCGGCTCCACCGGCTCGACAACCTTGGCCGGCTTGGCTGGCTTGGCTTCCGCAACTTTGGTAGCGGGCTTCTGGCCCTTCTTGTCGAGAAACGCCTGACGCGAAGCATCTGCCTTGGCCTTGGCCGAGTCGCGCATGGCCTGCTTCTTGGCTTCCAGCATCTTCACCTTGGCGGCAGCCTGGTCGGCCTTGATCTTGGCTTCGAGTTCCTTGATCCGAGCCAGGTCTTCGTCGGTCGGCTTCTTTTTCTTCTTCAGAACGCGCAGTTCAGCGGTCGGGCTCTTGGCCGCAACGCTAATCACATCGGTGGTTGCAGCAGCCGGAGCTGCCGCGGTTGAAGCCGGCGTTGCCGCATAGGCGGGAGCGCCCATGCAAAAAGCGGCGCACAGGCCAGCTAAAATGAAGCTGCGAAGCTGCATGGCGAAAATCCGATCAAAGAAAAGCTTGTTGCCCACGGCCCTGCTCGGCACCCCGCAGGCACCGCATCCACCGCAGCCCTGCTATAATCGAATAGACGTGGTTTTCTCAAGCGGCACAAACCAGTCCGGCCCGGCGATCGCCTGCCCCCGAACGCATTTGCGGCAACTGTGTTCAAAGAACAACAGTTGCCGCAAACCTAATACAGAAAGAGGCCTGTTAGTTGTTGGGAACCTGCGGCGCCATCGGCTGGGCAGGCTCTGCCGGAGCAGGCGTCGTTGCCGAATCAGCTGCCGGCGCAGCACTGCTGGCAGGCGCTTCGGCAGGAGCCGGAGCCGCTGCACCGTTCGTCGACGAAGGTGCCGCCGGGGCAGCCGGAGCGGTCGTGCCGGGAAGCTGGTCGAGGACGCCGTTGCCCTGGGTGGTGCCCTGCGTAGCAGGCGCGCGGTCCAGAATGTCAGTCGGCTTGTCGCCATAGCGCGCAAGAATGGAAAGCAGCAACGAAGTCGCAAAGAACGCCGCCGCGAGAATGGCCGTCGCCCGCGTCAAGGCGTTCGCGGCACCGCGTGCCGTCATGAAGCCCGAACCGCCGCCGATGTCGAGGCCACCACCTTCGGAGCGCTGCACCAGCACGACGCCGACAAGGGCGAGCACGATCATCAGGTGGATGACAATAAGTACCGTTTCCATAATCTACCTTGGCAATGCCTGGCAGCCAGGGATGCGGCTGCTCTTTGGAGGCGGCTCAATACAATGCTTTGATGGCATTTCCAAGCCCGCGCCAGGAATATGGTGCCTCACCCCCGCTTTGCAAGCATCCGCAAGGGCAAGGACATCAATGCTGCATAGTTCGCGCCGTGCTTTAGAACCGGCCGATCACATCTGGTTGTAGGCTTCGGCTATGCCTAGAAAATCCGCCGCTTTCAGGCTCGCACCACCGACGAGAGCCCCGTCGACATTCGCCACGCCGAGAAGCTCGACTGCGTTCGACGGCTTGACCGAACCGCCATAGAGAATGCGTACGCCGTCGGCAATCTCGCCCAGCCTGTCGGCCAGCCGTGCCCGGATGTGCGCATGCGCCTTGGCGACATCGTCTGCCGTGGGCGTCAGCCCCGTGCCGATCGCCCAGACGGGCTCGTAGGCAACGACAGTGTTGGCCGCCGTGGCACTGGCCGGCACCGATCCCTCGATCTGGCGTGACAGCACGTCGAGCGTGGCTCCGGCCTCGCGCTCGGCCCGCGTCTCGCCGATGCAGATGATGGCAACGAGCCCGGCGCGCCATGCTGCAACCGCCTTGGCCTCAACGGTGGCGTCGTCCTCGCCATGATCGGTGCGCCGCTCGGAGTGACCGACGATGACATGGCTGGCGCCTGCGTCCTTGATCATTTCTGCCGAAATGTCACCAGTGTGCGCGCCGCTCTCCTTGGCGTGGCAATCTTCCGCGCCTGTATGAACCGGCGTGCGCGAGAGGATTTCGGCGGCGCGCGTCAACAGCGTCGCCGGCACGCAGATGAGCGCTTCCGTCTGCGCGTCCAGCCCGCCCATGAAGCCATTGCCTATCGACCTCAGTTCGTTGAGCGAGGCGCTGGTGCCGTTCATTTTCCAGTTGCCGGCCACAAGCGGGCGAATTCCTGGCGTCATGGCGTTTCATTCTCCAACTGGTCCGTGATGCGCACACTCAGTACCAAAATCAAACCACAAAGCAATCGACACTGGCGGAGAAGGACGCTATTGCCCTTCCAATAGCTGAAACCGGACGTGATCATGCTCAGTAGCTTAAGAAATGCGGCGAATACCTGGGTCTCCAAGGGTCTCCTTCTTGTCTTGGTGCTGAGCTTTGCCGTGTGGGGCATCTCGGGCCAGATTTCGGGCGTCATCGGCGGCCACGAATCCGTCGTCACGGTCGGCGGCACCACGGTTTCCGTCAACGACTACCGCCTCGCCTACGACCGGCAGGTCAACCTCGTATCGCAGCAGTTCGGCCAGCGGTTGACGCAGGAACAGGCCAACGCCTTCGGTCTCGGCAATCAGGTCCTGTCGCAGCTGGTTTCCGGCGCTTTGCTGGACGAGCAGGCCCGCAAGATGGGCCTCGGCATTTCCAAGGACAGGCTTGCCCAGTTGACCCGCGAGGACCCGGCGTTCCAGGGAGCCGGCGGCCAGTTCGACCGCCAGACCTTCGACTACGTGCTGCGCCAGATCGGCATGCGTCCCGACGACTACCTCCTCAACCGTTCGCAGGTCGCCAAGCGCCAGCAGATCGTCGAAGCCGTGTCCGATGGCCTGAAGGCGCCTGACACCTTCCTCAAGGCCGTCGCGCTCTACCAGGGCGAGGATCGCACCGTCGATTATCTGGTGCTGCCGAAGTCACTCGTCGAGCCGATCCCGGCCCCGTCCGACACCGATCTTTCGACCTATTTCGAAGCAAACAAGAAGACGTACGCCGCGCCGGAATACCGCAAGTTCTCCTACATCCGCCTCGAGCCGGAAGACATCATGGATCTGACCTCCGTGACCGATCAGCAGGTCGAGGAGGACTACACCAAGAACAAGGAGCGTTATACGACGCCCGAGACGCGCAAGATCGAACAGCTTGTCTTCAAGTCGGAGGATGCGGCAAAGGCAGCGCACGATTCCCTCAACACCGGCGCGACCTTCGACAAGATCGCCGCTGCCGAGGGCAAGACCGAGGCCGACATGCTGCTCGGCACGCTGTCCAAGGACAAGATCGGCGACCAAGCCGTCGCAGAGGCCGCCTTTGCGCTTGGCCTCAACCAGGTCAGCCAGGTGGTGAAGGGCGCTTTCGGCCCCGTCCTGCTGCGCGTCAGCGAGATCAAGCCCGAGGTGGTAAAGCCGCTCGCAGAGGTTTCCGAGCAGATCCGCAAGGACATCGCCATTGGCGAAGCCAGCCGCGTTCTTCTCGATGCCCACGACGCCTATGAAGACGCCCGCGCCGCCGGCGACAGCATGGAAGAGGCCGCTTCCAAGCAGAAGCTCAAGATCGTGACGGTGGATGCCATCGACCGTGCCGGCCAGGCCGCCGACGGCACCGTCATCAAGGACCTGCCGGAATCGGCCGAGCTGATCAGGGCCGTCTTCGAAGCCGAAACCGGCGTCGAGAACGAAAGCCTGACCACGAAGGACAATGGTTATCTGTTCTACGAGGTCAACGGCATCACTCCGGCACATGACCGCACGCTCGACGAAGTGCGCCAGAAGGCCGTCGCGGACTGGACAGCAGCCGAAACCACCAAGCGTCTTGGCGCCAAGGCAACCGAGCTTGAGCAGCGCCTCAAGGCCGGCACCGACCTCGATGCCATCGCAACCGAGGTCTCCCTTGAAAAGCAGACCAAGCGCGGCCTGAAGCGCGCTGCCGATGACGCCGATTTCGGCAAGGAAGGCGCAGCCGCCATGTTCGGCGTTGCCGAAGGCGGCACCGGTGTCGTGCCCTCGCCCACCGATGACAGCCAGATCCTGTTTAAGGTCGTGCAGGTGTTCGAGCCGGCAGGAGCTGAGGCAAGTTCGATCGAGGACGATGCCCGCAAGTCCTTCGCTTCCGGCATGAGCGACGATCTTGTCGACCAGCTCGTCGCCCAGTTGCAGACGCAGTACAGCGTCGAAGTCGATCAGGTTGCAATCACCCAGGCGCTCGCCAGATGAACGGCCTGAAGCCTCATATCGCCAAGGTAGCCGCCGGCGGCGCGCTCACTTTCGAGGAAGCGCGCGAGGCCTTCGACATCATCATGTCGGGCGATGCAACGCCCGGCCAGATCGGCGGTTTCCTGATGGCGCTGCGCGTGCGCGGCGAAACGGTCAGCGAGATTTCCGGCGCGGTCGCCACCATGCGCGACAAGATGTTGCGCGTCGAGGCCCCCGCAAACGCCATTGACATCGTCGGCACCGGCGGCGACGGCTCGCACAGCGTCAACATCTCCAGCGCCTCCGCCTTCGTCATCGCGGCCTCCGGCGTTCCGGTTGCCAAGCATGGCAATCGCGGCCTCTCCTCGCAGACAGGTGCGGCAGACGTTTTGATGGGCCTCGGCATCAAGATTGATGTCACCCCCGAAGTCATTGCCCGCTGCATCGAGCAAAGCGGCGTCGGCTTCATGTTCGCACCGGCCCACCATCCGGCGATGAAGCATGTCGGCCCTACGCGCGTCGAGCTTGGCACGCGCACCATCTTCAACCTGCTCGGGCCGCTGTCCAATCCGGCCGGCGTCAAGCGCCAGATGGTCGGCGTGTTCTCTCCCGAATGGGTCGTCCCCGTTGCCGAGGCACTCAAGACGCTTGGCGCCGAACACGCATGGGTCGCGCATGGCGACGGCTACGACGAGATCACCACGACCGGCGAAACCGAGGTGGCGGAACTGGTCGGCGGCGAAACCCGCACCTTCACGCTCACGCCCGAAAGCGTCGGCCTGAAGCGGCACACGAAGGAAGCCCTGCGCGGCGGCGACGCCGCCTACAATGCCAAGGCGCTGCGCGACATGCTGTCCGGCGCTGCCGGAGCCTATCGCGACACCGTGCTGATGAACGCCGGGGCCGGACTTGTCGTTGCCGGCAAGGTCACGACGCTCGCCGACGGCGTTGCCAAGGCTGCCGAGGCCATCGACAGCGGCCGCGCGCTGCAGGTCCTGGACAAGCTCATCAAGGTTTCCAACGGATAGGGCGATGGCCGACATCCTGCGCAAGATCGAAGCCTACAAGCGCGACGAGATCGCTGCCGCCAAGGCGCGCCTGCCGCTGGCGGAATTGAAGGCGCGCGCCCGCGACGAAGTGGCACCACGAGGCTTTCTCGCTGCCCTTGAGGCAAAGACCGCATCTGGCCAATACGCGCTTATCGCCGAAATCAAGAAGGCCAGCCCCTCCAAGGGCCTGATCCGCGCCGATTTCGATCCGCCGGCGCTGGCGAAAGCCTATGCCGAAGGCGGCGCGGCCTGCCTCTCGGTGCTGACCGATGCGCCGTCCTTCCAGGGCGCGCCTGAATATCTGGTCAACGCCCGCAAGGCAGTAGCCCTGCCAGCGCTGCGCAAGGATTTCCTGTTCGATCCGTATCAGGTCCACGAAGCCCGGGCCTGGGGTGCCGACGCCATCCTCATCATCATGGCAAGCGTCGATGATGCGATGGCGCGCGAACTGGAAGAGACGGCATTCTCGCTTGGCATGGACGCGCTGGTGGAAGTTCACAACGAGCCTGAAATGGAGCGCGCCCTGAGGCTATCCTCACGGCTCATTGGCATCAACAACCGCAACCTGCGCACGTTCGAGACGACGCTCGAAACCTCCGAGCGCCTCGCGCCGATGGTTCCCGCCGATCGCTTGCTGGTCGGCGAAAGCGGCATCTTCACCAATGCCGACTGCAGGCGGCTCGCCAATAACGGCATCGGCACATTCCTGGTCGGCGAAAGCCTGATGCGGCAGGACGACGTTGCCAGCGCAACGCGTACGCTGCTCGGTCTGCCTGTTCCAGCGGAAGCAGCGCGGCTATGAGCACTGGGCCCAAGCTCACCCATATCGGCGCATCCGGCGAAGCGCATATGGTCGATGTCGGCGACAAGGCCGAAACGGTGCGCACGGCCATTGCCGAAGGCTCGGTCGCCATGCAGGCCGATACGCTGGCAATGATCCTCGCAGGCAATGCCAAGAAGGGCGACGTGCTTGGCACCGCGCGCATCGCCGGCATCATGGCCGCTAAAAAGGCGCATGAACTGATCCCGCTCTGCCATCCGCTCCTGCTCACCAAAGTGTCGGTGGATATCGAGCCCGACCACGCTTTGCCCGGCCTGAAGGTCACGGCCCTTGCGCGCGTCACCGGCAAGACCGGCGTCGAGATGGAAGCGCTCACTGCCGCATCCGTCGCCTGCCTGACCATCTACGACATGGCCAAGGCGGTGGATCGCGGCATGGTCATCTCGGGCGTACGTTTGGTGGAAAAGACCGGCGGCAAATCCGGCGACTACAAATCGGAGGCGTGACATGGCCCTTCTGCCGGTCGACCAGGCCCTCAAGCGCCTTCTTGAAGACGTCGAGCCGCTCCCATCCGAAAGCGTCGCACTGGCCGATGCCTATGACAGGGTGCTGGCGGAGCCGGTCATTGCCTTGCGCACCCAGCCGCCTTTCGCAGCTTCCGCAATGGACGGGTACGCGGTGCGCGGCGCGGACATCGCTACCGCACCTGCCCGGCTGAAAGTCATCGGGGAAGTCGCGGCTGGCCACAACTTTGCGGGCACGGTCGCAAGCGGCGAAGCCGCACGCATTTTCACCGGCGCGCCATTGCCTGACGGAACAGACACCGTCGTCATCCAGGAAAACGTCAGCGGTCTGGCGGACGGCCGTATCGAAATCGCCGAACCTACCCGCAGCGGTGCAAATGTCAGGCGTGCCGGGCTTGATTTTGTCGCAGGCGACACCCTGCTGGAACAGGGCCACCTGCTTGGCGCGAGCGCCTTGTCGCTTGCTGCATCGGCAAATCGCTCGCACCTTGATGTCGTGCGCAAGCCCTTGGTTGCCATCATCGCCACTGGCGACGAACTGCTTGTTCCGGGCAGTGAACCGGGGCCCGGCCAGATCATTTCCTCAAACGCTTATGGCGTCATGGGGTCCGCCCTGTCGGTCGGCGCACGCGCGCTCGATCTCGGCATCGCGGCTGACCGCAAGGAAGCTATAGCCGCGCTGGTAAAACAAGCCGTTGCGGCCAAAGCCGATGTCATCGTAACGATGGGTGGCGCATCTGTCGGCGACCACGACCTTGTACACGGCGTTCTCACCGGCGAAGGCATGACGCTCGATTTCTGGAAAATCGCCATGCGTCCCGGCAAACCCCTGATGTTCGGGCGCTTGGGCAATATCCGTTGCATCGGTCTGCCCGGCAACCCAGTCGCCAGCCTTGTCTGCTCCCAGCTTTTCCTGAAACCTGTGCTCGCCCGGCTCGGCGGCCGCCCCTTCCGCCAGAACATTCGTGAAGCCTTGCTCGGGTCGCCGATGGCCGCAAACGATCAACGTCAGGACTACATTCGCGCTTCGCTGGATCGGCAAGGCAGCGCGCTGGTTGCAACGCCTTTCAACGTGCAGGATTCCTCGATGCTGCGCACCATGGCGACAGCCGGTTGCCTCATCGTGCGCGAACCATTCTCGCCGGCCGCCGAGGCAGGCACACCCTGCCGCGTCCTCTGCTTAAACTGAACAAATCATCAACATATTCATTAAACTTTAAACGGTTGCGGAACACAACTGGAACAGATAGTGTTTGTTCCGGGTTTGTTTTCCGATTCTGGACTCTACCGCGACCGGGGGCCGCAATGCTGACGCGCAAGCAACATGAACTTCTTCTCTTCATTCACGAGAGACTGAAAGAGAGTGGAATCCCGCCGTCTTTCGACGAGATGAAGGAGGCGCTCGACCTTGCCTCCAAGTCCGGCATCCATCGGCTGATCACGGCGCTTGAGGAGCGCGGTTTTATCCGCAGGCTGCCAAACCGGGCGCGCGCGCTTGAAGTATTGCGCCTGCCGGATTCGATTGCGCCCGGCCTCAATGCAGCGAGGAAATTCTCTCCCAGCGTCATTCAGGGAAGCCTCGGGCGCCCGGCCAAGGAACCTTCCCGCCTGCAAGCGGCAAGCAATGACGACGATGCAGCGGCAGCGGTTTCCATTCCGGTCATGGGCCGCATTGCCGCCGGTGTTCCAATAGACGCCATACAGCACAAGACCCACTCCATCTCGGTACCGCCGGACATGATTTCAGGCGGCGAACACTACGCGCTCGAGGTCAAGGGCGATTCGATGATCGAGGCCGGCATTTTCGATGGCGACACGGTCATCATCCGTAATGCCAATTCGGCGACGCCGGGCGAAATCATCGTGGCCCTGGTGGACGAGGAAGAGGCCACTTTGAAGCGCTTCCGCCGCAAGGGCGCATCCATTGCGCTCGAAGCAGCCAACCCGGCCTATGAAACCCGAATTTTTGGCCCTGACCGTGTCAAGGTACAGGGCAAGCTGGTCGGATTGATCCGGCGCTACTGAACCGGCCATTACCTCATCAAATCGACCGGGCGCTGACACGCCCGGTCGATTTCTTTATGGGATAGGCATGGGGCAGACAACCGGTTTCTCCCGGCTGCGCCCCGGTCGCCCCATATTTGGCAATGAGGCATTTTGTCTTTTGAGACAAAGCACTAGCGCCACAATTTCGTGACATTCATTATGAACTTGGCAGATGGCTTCTACGCCATCCAATGTCACTGTTTAGCGCACTCTGGGAGATGACCGGGGTGGAAGGAGTTTCCGATGTCTGCCCCTCGGTTCTGTCACTCATGCGCAGGACCCCGCCCACGCGCCGCCGTTCGATGCCCTTGGTGTCAGCGCAGCTACGATACGATGCACGGCCAGCCAGAGCATCTGTTCGGAGTTCTTCGCGGAGAGAGGAAGCCATCGAAAATCAGTGTCGAAACGGACTAGGCAGGGCTTTGGTTGAAATCCGCTAGTCTTCTGCAATCGGTTCCGGCTCGGGATGATCTGGGGTTTTGCGTTCCTTTTTCTCGTAAGGAGCGAGCCCCCGCGCTTCGCGCGAAAACCGGCGCTGGACATGCCATGGCCGATAGTCGGCTTCGACGGCAAAACTGACTTGTGCACGCCCACCCTCCGCTTGGTCCGGTAGGAAGACGGCGGCGCTGCCCGTTTTAGCCAGTTGCCGCTTGGTGATGACCGCTACCGATGGCAGGTAGCATGGATCGGATGCGGTCGCATCGTCGATGACGATCACGGCCGCCAACTTGCAGGCAGGCCTTGCCGCGACTTCGGACTTCGCCTGCGCAACCACTTTTCCTGACATGTGCCTCACCACGCAAAGATCGTTCGCGCAGTGGAACTCGCCAGCCCCCGGCGCATCAGCTACCGAAACAAGCGTCTGATCGCTACCCGTGTTCGGTTTGACAACCGTTTCCGCATCGAGCGCGCGCCGCCAATTGTCTATGGTGAACTGGTTCGGGCGCGAGCGGTTTACCGCAAGCCCTTCCGCGCCAATCGGCACGGCCACCAGCCGCGCATCCTCAGAGATCAGAACATCGGGCGCGCGCACCTGCGCAACCGTCAGCAGCCCCGCTGCGGCCAGAGGGATGGCGGCCAGCCTCAGCCATGTGGTCGTGATCGTCGCGATCACCAATGCAACCGTCACCAGCACGACCGATGACACTGAAACCAGCCCAACCGCATCAAGCGGGGAAAGCGCGGCAATCCATTCCGACATTGCAATCATCACCGACAGACCCTTGCTCATCACGTACAGGAATGGGCCATCCAGACCGAACGGCATGAAAAGCGATGCGAACACTGCAAAGGGCATGACGATGACCGACACGATCGGCATCACGGCCAGATTGGCGAACAGGCTAAGCGGCGCAACGCGCTGGAAATGCCACACGGCAAACAGCGTCGTGGCGCATCCGGCAATAATGGACGTCGCCGCCAACGCCACCATCATCATGGCAAACCGGTTCATCAGCGCACCGGGCACCGAACGTCGCCGGCCGGCAATCGCAGCAGGCCGTGATGCGCGATAGTCGGCCCAGCCGGCATAGGCACCGACCAGCGCCGCCGTCGCTGCGAATGAAAGCTGGAAGCTCGGCCCGACCACTTCATGCGGCGACAGCGCGATGACCACGATTGCTGAAATCGCAAGGTTGCGCATCGTCAACGCCGCCCGGTCGAACAGGACTGCGATGAGCATCACGGCCAGCATGATGAAGCTGCGCTCGGCCGCCACGACAACGCCCGAAATGAGCAGATAGGCCGCAATCGCAAACAGCGCCGCGGCAGCCGCATATTTCTTGGTGGAACGCCGCGAGGCAAATCCGGGAAAAAGCGCGAAGGCACCGCGCATCAGTCCCATCACCGTACCTGCCACCAGCGCCATGTGCAGCCCGGAAATGGATATGATGTGATAGATGCCGATCTTGCGCATCGCTTCGTTGATCGTCTCGGGGATGCCGGCTCGAACGCCCACGATCAGTGCCGCGGCGATCTCACCCTCCGGCCCTCCGATGCTCCCACGCACATGGTCGGCGATGGCGTCGCGCGCCCTCTCTATCGCCGTAGCTATCCGGGCTCCCAGCGGCATTGGCGCTTCGGTACTCACCTCGATATCCGAAAGGAAAAAGCCGCTGCCGCCCACTCCGTCGAAATAGCTCTCGAAGGAATAATCATAGCTGCCCGGCCGCACCGGTCCCGTCGGCGGCAGCAGCCGCACCAGACCCGTAACCGTCGACCCCGCCACCAGCCCCGGCGGCATCTTGCGCGCCGAAAGGCGAACGCGTTCAGGCTGGTATTTAAGCGCCGGCCGCTCTGTCGAAACGACATCGACTGTCAGCCGCGTGCGCCCATTGGCCATGTCGTCGATGGACACCACCCTGCCCGTCAGTCGCGTCGTGACCTCCGATCCCAGCATATGCGTGCCTGCCCGCCAGGTTTCGAACTTCCCGGCCAGCATGCCTGCGCTGCAAAGCAAAAGCGCCACTGCGCCAAGCAAGGCAATATGTCGCGCCCGCACGCTCCAGGCAAAGGCCGCAA
>MKRZ01000030.1 GCA_001897075.1 Mesorhizobium sp. 61-13
ACGCCATCAGCGAGAAGCACAATTTCTGGCTCGATGATGCTTTCGCCAGCGGCGGCTCTGCCGGATATGACCACAAGAAGATGGGCATCACGGCCAAAGGTGCGTGGGAAGCCGTCAAGCGCCATTTCCGCGAGATGAACCGCGATATCCAGACCTCACCGTTCACCACGGTCGGTGTCGGCGACATGTCGGGTGACGTGTTCGGCAATGGCATGTTGCGTTCTGAGCAGACCCGCCTGATTGCTGCTTTCGATCATCGCGACATCTTTATCGATCCGGACCCGGACATGGCGTCGTCGTTCTCTGAGCGGCAGCGCCTGTTCGACCTGCCGCGCTCGAGCTGGCAGGACTACGACAAGTCGAAGCTGTCAAAAGGTGGAGCGATCATATCTCGCGCCCAAAAGTCGGTGACGCTGAGTTCCGAAGCGGCTGCCGCCATCGGCATCGGCAAGACGATCGCCACGCCAGTTGAGATCATGCGTGCGATCCTTTCCGCACCCGTCGACCTGCTCTGGTTCGGTGGCATCGGCACCTATCTGAAAGCGTCCAGTGAAACCAACCAGGACGCCGGTGATCGCGCCAACGACGCCATTCGCATCAATGCCGCGGATGTTCGCGCCAAGGTTATCGGCGAGGGCGCTAATCTCGGTGTCACGCAACGTGCGCGCATCGAATTTGGCCTCAAGGGCGGCTGCAACAATTCGGATGCCATCGATAATTCCGGCGGCGTCAATTGCTCGGACGTCGAGGTCAACATCAAGATTGCGCTGGCCGCCGCGATGCGCAAAGGCGCGCTTGCAAGGTCGGCACGCAACAAGCTGCTTGCCGAGATGACCAATGAAGTTGGCGACCTGGTGCTGGCCAACAATTACGAGCAGACGCTGGCGCTTTCCTTGGCCAGCAAGCGTGGCCTAGCCGACATTGCCCATCAGGGTCGCTTCATGGCGGCGCTGGAAGCGCGCGGGTTGCTCGATCGTGTGGTTGAGACCTTGCCTTCGCCGGCGGCGCTGGCCGAACGCGAGGCGCGCGGCGAGCCATTGACGCGGCCGGAACTCGGCGTTCTTCTGGCTTATGCCAAGATCGTTCTGTTCTCCGACATCGTCGCCTCCGACGTGCCGGATGGCCCGCATTTCGATCAGGATTTGATGGGCTACTTCCCGGACCGCATGGCGAAGAAGTTCTCGGCCGAAATCCATGGCCATCGTCTGCGGCGTGAAATCATCGCCCGCGTGGTTGCCAACGATCTCGTCAATCGCGGTGGACCCTCTTTCGTCAATCGCTTGATGGAATCGACGGGGCGCACGGCAGCGGAGGTGGTGCGCACCTTCGCGCTGATCCGTGACGGCTTCGCGCTTCCGGCTCTCTATCGGGAGATCGACGCACTCGACAACAAGATTGACGGCGAGGTGCAACTCGACCTCTACCAGATGGTCAGCCGCCTGATCTATGTGACCAGCGGGTGGTATCTGAAGAACGACACCGGCACGTTGCCGCTTGCCCAGCGCATTGCCGAGCTGCAGGAAGCGCGCAAGGCGCTCGAGCCGAAACTGCTCTCCGTCCTGCCGGCATTCTCGCGCGAACGGATCGAAGAACGGCGACATGGCTTGTTCAAGGGCGGTGCACCGGAGAAACTGGCGGAAAGGCTGGCGCTTACCGAAGTTGCCGATCTCATTCCCGATATCGCATTGACGGCAAAGCAGGCCAACGCTGACATCATCGGCGCTGCCAAGGCGTTCTTTGCCGTCAGCGATGCGTTCCGTATCCCGCGCGTGGAGGATGCGGCACGCTCTATCATGCCGTCCGACTACTATGACCAGCTTGCCCTTTCCCGGGCGACCGACACGATAGGTGCGGCCCGTCGCGGCATCGCTATTGCCGCTCTGACCGACCATGCCAAGGCGGTCGATCCAGTCGCTGAGTGGATGGAGGCGGGAGGTGAGCGTGTTGCCCGCACACGCGAGCGGTTGCAGGCATTGACTGAAGGCGGGGACATTACTGTTTCGCGCCTGTCGGTAGCCTCAGGCTTGATGAGCGACCTTGTCGGGCCTTCCGCATAGCAACCGGCGTTGGAGGGACCATGGCCGACACAGGCGTGCAGCGGGCATCCGGCCGCGGTATCTGGGGCTGGATGCTGTTCGATTGGGCAGCCCAGCCTTTCTTTACGGTCGTAACCACCTTTATCTTCGGTCCCTACTTCGTCTCCCGCATGGCGAGCGATCCGGTGGCCGGGCAGGCCGCATGGGGCTACGGCATTGCGGCGGCAGGTTTCGTTATCGCCATCCTGTCGCCGATTCTTGGCTCCATCGCCGACCAGACCGGCCCACGCAAGCCGTGGATCGCCTTCTTCGCGGCGATCAAGATAGTCTGCCTGTGCCTATTGTGGCTGGCGGCCCCAGGCTCCAGCCTTTTCATGATCGTCGTGCTGTTCTCGCTGGCATCGGTGGCGGCGGAATTCTCCACCGTCTTCAACGATTCCATGATGCCGCGCCTGGTTCCCAAGCAGGATATCGGCAGAATCTCCAACGTCGCCTGGGGCCTAGGCTATCTCGGCGGCATGATCGCGCTCATCTTTGTCGTCGCGCTGATGGCGGGGTCGCCGGAGACCGGAAAGACGATCATCGGGGCTGAGCCGCTTTTCGGCCTTGATCCTAAGCTTGGCGAGGATGCGAGAGCCACGGGTCCGCTGGCCGCTCTATGGTACTTCGTCTTCATCTTGCCGATGTTCTTTTTCACACCCGATGCCATCAAGGGCATCGCCATCGGCCCCGCCATTCGTGAAGGGTTGGCGGAACTCAAGACAACACTCGCAGAAGCGCGGCAACGCGGTGGGATATTGCGCTTTCTCGTCGCCCGCATGGTCTACCAGGACGGCGTCAACGCGCTCTTGGCGCTGGGCGGCGCATTTGCTGCGGCGATGTTCGGGTGGTCGATTACAGAAATCGGCGTTTACGGCATCATCCTCAACATTGTCGCGATCTTCGGCTGCTGGATCGCGGCCCGTCTCGACACCAGGTTGGGATCGAAAGTGGTGGTAATGATCTCGCTGGTGCTTTTGTCGATCGCCACCGTCGGTATCGTCTCGACAGGCCCGGGCTTTACCCTGTTTGGAGCGTTGCCGCTACCGGCGGAAGATTCCGGGTCGCTGTTCGGGACGGCTGCGGAAAAAGCTTACGTCCTTTACGGGCTTTTGATCGGCGTTGCATTTGGACCCGTGCAGGCATCATCCCGTTCCTACATGGCGCGGTCGGTGACGGCTGCCGAATCCGGCCGCTATTTCGGCATCTATGCGCTGGCCGGGCGGGCAACGAGCTTTGCCGCGCCCTTTCTGGTCGCCACTGTTACCGCGGTCAGCGGATCACCCGCGCTCGGCATGGCCGTCATCATCCTGTTTCTTGTCGGCGGCATGTGGCTGCTCGCGGGAACGCCCTATCCGGCAGACAAGGTGGAGTAGGAAATCAGTCAGTGCCGGAAGTGCCGCACACCTGTGAACACCATCGCAATGCCATGCGCATCGGCCGCGGCGATGACGTCGTCATCGCGCATCGAACCACCTGGCTGGATGACGGCGGTGGCACCGGCTTCAATCGCCGCCATCAGCCCGTCGGCAAACGGGAAAAATGCGTCTGAAGCAACCACTGAGCCTTTGGTAAGCGGCTCGGCAAGACCCATTGCTTCGGCAGCGTCCTGTGCCTTGCGCGCAGCGATGCGTGAGGAATCGACACGGCTCATTTGCCCGGCGCCAATGCCGACAGTGGCCCCCTCCCGGACATAGACGATGGCATTCGACTTCACATGTTTGGCCACGCGGAAGGCGAATTTCAGATCTGCCATTTCAGCATCCGTCGGTGCGCGCTTGGTCACCACCTGGAGATCGAGGCCATCGATCACTGCACTGTCGCGGTCTTGAACCAGAAGGCCGCCGGCAACGGACTTGACCATCATCGCGGGCGAGCGCGCGTCAGGCAGGCCGCCGGTAACGAGCAGGCGAAGGTTCTTCTTCGCGCCGACTATACGAATTGCATCGTCGGACGCTTCCGGGGCGATGATGACCTCGGTGAAGGTCTTGACGATTTCCTCTGCCGCCTCGGTATCAAGCAGGCGGTTCAAGGCGACTATTCCGCCGAATGCCGATACGGGATCGCAGGCCAGCGCCTTCAAATAGGCGTCCTTCAGGGTCGCGGCTTCGGCAACGCCGCACGGGTTGGCGTGCTTGATAATGGCCACGGCTGCAGACTTGGCCGGGTCGAATTCACCCACCAGTTCGAAGGCAGCGTCGGTGTCATTGATGTTGTTGTAGGACAATTGCTTGCCCTGCAATTGGCGAGCCGTTGCGACGCCCGGGCGCTGTTCGCCGGTAACATAGAAGCCGGCCGACTGGTGCGGATTTTCGCCATAGCGCATCACGCTCTCGAGTTTGCCGCCGAGTGCGCGCCATGTCGGGTGCTCTATACCGAGCGCCTCTGCGAACCAGCCTGAAATCGCAGCGTCGTAGGCTGCCGTGCGCGCAAATGCCTTGGCAGCCAGCTTTTTGCGGAAGTCGAGAGAGAGGGAGCCGAAGTTCATTTCAAGTGCATTCAATACGGGAGCATAGTCTTCGGGGTCGGTAACGATGGTCACATATGCATGGTTTTTAGCCGACGCACGCACCATCGCCGGCCCGCCGATGTCGATATTCTCGACAATTGCCGAGTAGTCCGCGCCCGATCGGCGGACCGTTTCAAACGGATAGAGGTTCACGACAACGAGATCGATGGGCTCGATCTTGTACTTGTGCATGGCCTGCGCATGTTCGGGATCATCACGCACGCCAAGCAACCCGCCGTGAACCGCCGGATGCAAGGTCTTGACGCGGCCATCCATGATTTCGGGAAAGCCCGTGAGTTCGGAGACGTCTCGCACCGCGATGCCCGCCTCTGCGATCGCCTTGGCGGTGCCGCCTGTTGAAACAAGTTCAACACCGGCATGGGCAAGTGTGCGGGCAAAATCAATCAAACCGGTCTTGTCGGATACAGAGAGCAGCGCGCGGCGGATGGGGACGAGATCTGGTGCTGGAATGTTGTTCGAGGCGACTGCCATAAGAGTGGCCCTTTCGCTGGGTTCGGTATCGGAGTGCGACTGTCAGGAGCCAAAATCTTTCAGGGTTGGCTAAAGCCCGCTCCGAACTTTTCCAGGCATCCCAACGTGTGCAAGCGTAGGCGGGCCGTAGCACATGAGCCCTGTAAATCAAGCGGCTATGCCGCCTTCCAGGAATCAGTTTTCGCAGTCAATTCCAAGTTGGGCGACCTTCGGTGCGGACGCGCACCAATCGCCAGTTAACCTGCGGGTGTTCTGACGCTTTGAACGTGAGCGCAAGTTGTCGGCTTATGCGTGGCCCGCCAAGACCGGCGAAATAAATCGACTCCTCAACCTCGGGCATCATATCTGCACATGTGAAGGCCCAACTGTCGGCGTTGTCCGCAGTCAGAACCAAGCGGTCTTCACTGTCCTTGAATAGTTTGACTTCGGGATGAAGGTGAAAACGAACGGTCACGAAGTCGCGGCCGTTGTTGTTGACGGCTTCGCCGCCGGGTCTGAGAAAGCTGTCCCGCCCTTCCAGAAGATTGCCCCCATTGGACAATGTAAGCGCCCGTTCGTGGACAATGCCGAAGCGCTGCACGTAACCGTCATGGCTGGCGGTGAATCCTTGGTGGCCCTGACCGTCGTCGCGATGACAAGGTACGTTGCGCGGGCCTCCCACGAGCGGGGAACCTACAAGATTGCTGACACGTGGCGAATGGCTGAACCTCGCTGATGACGTGTCGTTGAGCGTTGCGGTTGAGTGCGCCGCCGTGGCGCGGGCCAAGGGGCGGAATTCCGGGTCGCCGTAGGTATCAACCCCGGCATTGACGATGAAGTGCTGTCGTCCGGACGACAACTCGAATGACAGGCAGCCTGCATGGGCCGTAGTGGACAAGTCGGGCGGGGGAGGGGTGCCCGTATCTGCGATAACCGTCACATCGCCCATGGACAGTCGCTCGTACCCGGAATGCGGTGCGTGTAGCAAAGGAGCACCGGCCGTATCGTCATGGCGCAGGATCGCAGCAATGCGGTCGTGGATAGTTGCACCCATCCCATTGAAGCGCGCCAGACTACCATCCTGGTGACGGAAAAAGCGCAATGCCGGAAGCATGCGATCTATCGCGCCCATCAATGCCGCAGGCGGAGCTTCCGCCTGATTGGCATAGGTCTGGCGCAGAGGCAGCAGGTCCGCCAGGATTTCGAGGACCGTCAAGGGATTTCGGGAGATATGACCGCCATCGGGAAGTATTTGACGCCCCAGTTCTTCACTGAGGTTGCGGGTTGCCGTGCGCAATGCCGACGCCGGCGTCGGCAAGGATAGCGCCGCAAATGCCAATGCGATACGGGCCCTGAGCCGGTTCTTGCCGTCCGGCATTTCGCGCACGATAGAGCGCAAATAGCGGATCTGGATTGCCAGAGATTTTAGAAATGCCCGATAAAACGGGAACTCCGCCCCCTGGAGTACCACCGAGGAATGTTGCAGCCATGCGATGATCCGCTTGGACGTTACTCCCGGGTCCCACGCAATGCCGCTGATGTGACTGCCGTGGATTGCGATCCAGTCCGAGACCAGGGCACGGGCATTAGCCGATGCCAGCTCGGTTCCGGCGGCGCGCATATGGCGTAGCCAGCGGAAGCCGTGCAGGGAGCGTTGCCAACCCTGATTGGCGACCTCAATTTGGAACGGCGATTGCCCGCCCGTTTCCACCAGGCGCCCGGATAGTGGAAAACGTCCGTAATAGATTTCGAGTGCGATCTGGGGGTCCGCCAGCCGTAAGTCCGGGGGTGCAATCAGTACACGTTCGGGCGTGCGGCCAGAGTATCGCCAACGATAGGCCGGGCCTGCACGCAAGCGTCGGCGTGCCTTGCGCCAAAACTCTCGCGCGACGAGCGCCCACAGGCGCGTCGTGTTGATGGCAGCGGCAGCCAATGATCCTCCAGATGTCCCAATTCCCCATGCAAGGGTAGATGATTCAAGAACTTATGCGAAGGCTGAATCGGATCGGAGGGGCCACAACTGTGCTCGCTTTCCACATTCATCTGCATAACGGACGGGAAAATTGTGGGCCGCTCGTTTCCGGCGAGCCTAGGTCTTGCGCAGGCGGGCTGCAAAGAAGCCGTCCAGCCCTGACCACGAGGCGCGATCAAGGACCAGGCCGGCTGGCGTGGTGCGCAAAGTTCCGCGCTCGGTGACGAACGGGGCAATGCCGTCAACCTCAGATGGCAAGATCCGGTCGAGGTGGGCGGAAGGTGTTTGCGCCAGAACCCGATCGAGCAAATCCTCGCCCTCCAGAGGGTCAAGCGAGCAGTTTGAAAAGACGACCGTGCCACCTGGCTTGGTGAGTGCCAAAGCTTTCGCAAGGAGCCGTCGCTGCAAGTCGGCAAGCTTTACGATGTCATCGGGTGTTTTTGACCATGGCACATCCGGATGCCGCCTGACCGTACCGGTCGAGGAGCATGGCGCATCAAGCAGCACTGCGTCGAACAACTCTTTCGGCTCGAACTTCAGGAGATCAGCCTGAACCACGTCGGCGGAGAGGCCAAGCCGCTGGAGGTTCTGTGTCAGCCTTGCCAACCGGCTTTTGGATGTATCGACGGCAGTGACGTTGGCTCCGGCGAGGATGAGTTGCGCCGTCTTGCCGCCGGGCGCTGCGCAGAGGTCGGCGACCCGCAGGTTCCTGATATCTCCGAGCAGGCGGGCAGGGAGGCTTGCAGCCGTGTCTTGTATCCACCACGCGCCGTCGTTGAAGCCCGGCAACTCGGTGACCGGCATGGTCAGTTTTTCCAGCCTTACAGAGCCAGTCGGCAGCACCATGCCGCCAAGACGCTTTGCCCAGACTTCGGGATCGGATTTCACGGTTATGTCGACGGGCGCTTCCAGGCGATGTGCGGAGAGGATAAAGCGCGCTTCGTCGCCGCCATATGCCTCAATCAGGCGCGTGCGAAACCACTCAGGTGCGTCATCGGTTTCTGCCAAGGTTTTGGCAAGTTCACTATCCTTGGCGCGCGCCAAGGCTCGCAACACAGCGTTGACTAGGCCCGAGAACCGGATGGTGCGGGGGTCGGACTTTGCGTGCGTGACTGCAAGGTCCACTGCGGCGCTGTCTGGTACGTCCAAAAACAGTATCTGCGCCGCCGCGACATGCAATATGTGAGAGAGCGCGGTGGCATTTGCAGGCAACGGCTTGTCGAGCCTGCGGGAAATCAGACTACCGATCGTTACGCGGTGGCGCAGAGCGGTTGCAAGGATAGCGCGCACCAATGCGCGGTCGCGCATATCCAGTGCCATATACTGGGGATGCCCATGCTCGTTGTCTGTTAGACCGTCGAGCGGTGTGCGCGCATCGATGACGGCCGCCAGAAGGCGTGCCGCGGCCTTGCGCGCGGCGAGACCAGGAGTATCAATCGCTGGGCCGCTGTCTGGCCTTTGTCGTGGAAATCGTCTTTGCGACGGCGCGTTTTGGCTGGTCACTTCCAAGGACCCTTTGGTCCGGTTGGATTGCGGCCCCATGGGTTTGCTTTCGGTTCAGGATCCTGCTCTGGCTCATGGCGGGCGGTGCTGCCCCATGGACCTGTCTGATCTTCTCCCCGGCTCGGCGGAGGCACACGTTCCTCGCGGACGGGTTGCTCGGCCATGTCGGCAGCCATTGCCTGTAGCGCTGCTATGCGGTTTGCCGTGGCAGGATGGGTAGAGAACAAATTGTCCATGCGTTCGCCGGAAAGCGGATTGATGATAAAAAGGTGAGCTGTCGCGGGGCTTCTTTCCGCCTCGACATTGGGAATGCGTTCGGCGGTTCGAGCGATCTTGTCAAGGGCAGAGGCAAGCCAAAGCGGATGGCCGCATATTTCCGCTCCGCGCCGGTCCGCTGCATATTCGCGCGTGCGGCTTACCGCCATCTGCACCATCATTGCGGCAAACGGTGCTACGATCATGGCGATAAGGACACCGACGAACCCTAGCGGATTGTTGTTGTTCCTGTTGCCGCCGAAGAAGAACGCGAAATTGCCGAGCATGGAAATGGCGCCGGCCAAGGTCGCAACAATCGTCATGGTCAAGGTATCGCGATGCTGCACATGAGCCAGTTCATGGGCCATGACCGCTGCAACCTCCTCATGCGAAAGCCGCTCCAGCAATCCGGTGGAGGCCGCTACGGCGGCATTTTCCGGGTTGCGACCCGTGGCGAAGGCGTTCGGCTGAGGGGTGTCAATGATGTAAGTGCGTGGCATGGGCAAACCTGCACGGGAAGACAGCTCTCGCACGATTGCATGGAATTCCGGCGCGTTTTTCTCATCGACCTCGACGGCACGGTGCATCGCCAGCACCATCTTGTCGGCATTCCAATAGCTGAACAGGTTTGTGGCTGCCGCTATGACAAGCGCAATCATCATGCCGCCAGACCCGCCGATCATGTAGCCAACGCCCATGAACAGCGCAGTCATTGCCGCAAGAAGCATGGCGGTGCGAAGTGTGTTCATCGTCTGCTCCGTTTTGCCAATGACGAAAGGGTCGATCCCGCGCATTGGTTTCGCTATATGATGGGAGAGAGTTTGAGGCGTTTCAATGCATGGGCAGGCAGCATGACCGAGGAAAATAGCAGGTTGACACAAGACGGTGGGTCGGACTTGCAGAAGAAGCTGTCTGCCGCTGCCCAGAGGGCACTTGCCGAGGCTGAAATCAGAAGAAAGCAGTATGTTGCGGAAGAAGCTGCACGACCCAAGGAACTGGGTGGACGAGGTGGCATGGAACCAGGCCGTTACGGCGACTGGGAAGTGAAGGGTCTGACCGCGGATTTCTAGATCCAGCTTTTGTTGCCGACGAATGTATCTAGCTCGTCGGAACCATCGGCCTCAAGTCGCGTTTCAGGAAAGGACTTTCCTCTCTGACATTCGACGCCACGAGGTAACGCGATGCTGATCAGGCTTGGCTATGAAATCGCTATCGAATGCGATCAAGACACGCCCATCGTTTCGATGCTTGAGATCAGCCAGGGGCGACAGGGCGACATATCGCGCCAGACGGAGGTGCTTACGTCTCCGGAAGTCCCAAGCACCCTCTATTCGGATATTTATGGAAATGCCTGTCGCAGGTTCACCGTGCCGGCAGGTGGCTTCCGCATAATGTACGATGCGATCGTCCAGGATTCGGGGCTTCCGGACGAGGTCAACACCTTGGCCAAGGAAACGCCGGTACAGGATTTGCCGCACGAGACACTGGGTTTCCTTCTCGGCAGCCGCTACTGCGAAACCGATCATATGAGTAGCCTTGCCTGGCAGTTGTTTGGTGCCATACCGCCTGGATGGGCAAGGGTGCAGGCGATTGTCGACTATGTGCACAACCGGCTTTCGTTCGGGTACGGCTATGCGCGCGCCACAAGAACGGCGGCGCAAGCTCACGAAGAGCGGGTTGGCGTCTGCCGTGATTTCGCGCACCTCGCGATCACCTTGTGCCGCTGCATGAATATCCCCGCGCGCTATGTGAATGGTTATCTAGGCGATATCGGCGTGCCGTCGGATCCTGCCCCGATGGATTTTTCAGCGTGGATAGAGGTCTTTCTCGACGGCAAATGGTACACTTTCGATGCTCGACACAATGTGCCACGCATCGGCCGGGTCGTCGTTGCACGTGGGCGTGACGCCACCGACGTTCCCTTGCTGCACAGCTTCGGGGCTCATCGGCTAAACCTTTTCAAGGTATGGACTTACGAGCAGGACAACCATCCTGCAACGCCCCCGTTTCACGGTATAGACCGCACGGTTGGTGTCGAAGCCCTTACATAACCGGCGATCTCAATTTTGCGCTTGTGCGAACCTCTGTATAGGAATAATTTCCTTTCATGGACTCGCTCTCTACCTTGCAAATAGTCACTGCCGGATTGTATGTTGCAGTGGGGTTTTCATTCGCCTCGACCGCTCACGCAGCCAAGATGTTTCGCGGTCCCGTTGAGGCAAATGTGGTTGATGTGCTCGACGGGGACACCTTCCTGGCGGACGCCCTTGTGTGGCCGGGCCAGTCCCTTCGGATCAACATCAGGATACGCGGTATCGACGCGCCCGAGATGAAAAGCCGCTGCCAGACAGAGCACGATGCCGCTCTGCGGGCCCGAGAAGGGCTTGCCGAGATTCTTGGCCAGGAGGCTATCCAGATCTCAAACATTGCAGGAGCGAAATACTATGGCCGCGTTTTGGCGGATGTCGTGGCTGGAAATGGCAAGCAGGTAGCCGAGGAAATGATCGGGCGCAGTCTTGTCAGACCTTACGATGGCGGCAAGCGGGCAGGTTGGTGCAATTGATCCGTTTCGACACACGACCCGTTTCGACACATGCGATCGTGTCCCGTAATGGACATGTTCAAACGCATTGATCGAAAGCGGCGCAGGAGATGGTAAGCGTTTGGTGAACACCTTGGCGGCACGGCCAAAGTGTTTACGGTGCTTTTACCATCCATTCGGGCGAATAGTAACAAAAACAATGGGTTGATGATCTGTGCCTCCGTGCGGGGCGCCACCAAGCTCTAACCGGCGAGAATCCTGCAATGCACCAGGCAACGGCCTCGATGCCGTGTCATTTGGAGGCAGGAAAATGCGGCGGTGCGGGATGATGGCTAGATCGGCAAATTGCTTTTGGGCAGATCGGCGCGGCAATTTCGCAATTATTTTCGGCATGCTCGTCGCGGTTCTCGCACTTGCTGTCGGCTTCGGCGTCGACACTGCGCAACTCATGAATGCCAAATCCGCTCTGCAGAACGCCGTGGATACGGCGGTCACTTCCACAGCCCGTGACCTGACCACCGGTTCGGCAACGGAAGAGGAAGCGCGCAAGAGAGTGGCTGCCTTCCTTACTGCCAACAGTGCAGGCGGCGCCTTGCCTTTCGACAAAATCGTGCTCGACAAGCTGGTGATCGACAGGGCATCCAAGACCGTCACGGCAACCGCCTATGTCGATGTGCCGTTGTATTTTGCTTTGTTCAGCCAGCACAATGTGAAGCGTATCCACAACACCGGCGCCGCCGTTTATTCAGACAAGCACATTGAAGTTGCAATGATGCTTGACGTCACTGGTTCTATGGGTGGCCAGAAGATCAAGGATCTCAAGGACGCGGCGACCGGCGCGGTTGGAACTTTCCTCGACATGAACAATCCGAGCGCGCCTCGGGTCCGTGTCGCCATCGTGCCTTATTCGGAAGGCGTGAATACCGGCCCGCTGGCACACACCGTGTTTCGCGAAGCTCCCGGCAGCAAGGGCAAGGCAGACGCACCGCCATCGATCAATACGCCTCAGACGGTATCCGTCAGTGACAAGTGCTCGACTGAGCGCAAGAGCGCGAGCGGCACCAGCATGGACTATTCCGACGCTGGTCCCGTCACTGCCATGGTCAACCGCGACGACAAGTCCGGTGCATGCCCGGCAGCGGCCCTCGTGCCTCTGACCATCAACAAGCAGGCCCTCGTTGACGCGATTAAGAATTTTTCGGCGAATGGTTCTACTGCAGGGCATATCGGCATCCAGTGGACGCGATATCTTCTGTCACCGTCTTGGCGCGATACCCTTGAGGTTGCAGCACCGGGCTCCGGCCCGCTTGAGTACAACGATGACAAGGCGAAAAAGATCGCGATCCTGATGACGGACGGCGAATTCAACAAGTCGTACATCAGCGGGTTGAGTTCGATGGACGCGGCCAAGGAGCTTTGCAAACGCATGAAGCAGGACAAGATCGAGGTGTTTACGATCGGTTTCAAGCTCACCGACGCCAATGCCAAGGTGGTCATGTCGGAATGCGCGTCGGACGATGCTGGTGGCGTCAAACACTACTATCTTGCCGCAGACGGTGCTGCCTTGACGAGCGCTTTCCAGGAGATCGCAAGGAACGCCGAGAGATTGGCTTTGACGCAATAAGTTAGTGGGCGCGGAGCTTGCGCGGCCGGGGATAGAGCCAGACAAGCAAAAAGGCCGCCGCTTCTTTCGGAGCAGGCGGCCTTTCCGTGTCTTCGTCCAGTACGCAGCCCGTGACGGGTTCCCGGGAACCCTTTGCCGCGCGGCATGGCACTTAACGGAGAGATTGCTCCCCGCAAAGGCGATCCGCCGGGACCATGCGCATGGAAACGAGATCACTCGACATCGGATCACCTCCTTTCGATTGGTTGAACACAACTACATGATGGGGTGCGTCGCCGGCGATTGCAAGAGGATGCCCGTGGGCGCAGTTTTCGGAGGTTGCCTGTCACTCAGGCAGCAGGTGCATAGGGTCGTTGATGCCAATCTCCCCAGTGCGATCGACACGGCAATAGACGCCGAAATTGTGCCTGTTGTGACGAACGAGCGTGCGCAGGATGTTTGGGTCGTGATCGATCCCTTCCTGGGCGATAATCGTAAAGCCGCACCGGCGGCACGGTTCTACTATTGTCAACTCGACCGAGCCGATTGCGATTCGGCGACCCATCCATTCTGTTTCGGGAAACGATCCTTCCACCTCAGGAATGTCGATCAGGATGCTGGGTCGAAACCGCCTTGTGTCGACATTGCCGGTAGGATGGAGCGCCTTCAATCTTGCTAGCGAAGCGGTGGTCAGAAGATGGATTGGCGCCTTGTCATAGCGCGCCTTTGTGAAGGCACCAGCATAGCCGGGCGCCGGCGTATCCTCAAAGGGTTGGATGACAACGTCGAAGCCGAGATAGGCGGATATCGCCGCATCGGTTTCTCCGCTTGGTGCCGGCATCCATGTGCCAGTTCCTGGCACTGAGACTTCCAGAGATGGGTCAGGTCTCAGTCGGGCGAGGATACGCGGCACCTTTTGCCATCTGGCCACGGTGTCCGGGCGAGCGATCTCGCCACTCGCTGCATCAATCAGCCCGAAAAGTCTGTCGCCGGCGGCCCCGCTTGTGCCGACGGCCATCGTGCCCAAAACCTCTCCGCCAAGTGAACTGGCAGGGTAACGCCACAATTCCCTGACGTGCCCAACCTCAGCCATAACTGCCTTCAGCATTTAGAGCATTGGAGGTGATAACCACCCCCAACGCCTTAACATTTGTCTCCTGCTGGCGCGAAATCGAAACCGTTTCGCGCCTCTGCGGATTTATCTAGGCACTTTCCCTCTTGTTCTGCCTGTTGGCAATGAGGTCGTCAACGACGCTGGGGTCGGCGAGCGTCGAGGTGTCACCCAGCGAGGTGTACTCGTCCTCGGCAATCTTGCGCAGGATGCGGCGCATGATCTTGGCCGAGCGGGTCTTGGGCAGACCGGGCGCGAACTGGATCTTGTCCGGCGTGGCGATGGCCCCGATCTCCTTGCGCACATGGGCGATTAGTTCCTTGCGCAGGCCTTCGCTGGGCGTCTCGCCTTCGGCCAGCGTGACATAGCAATAGATGCCCTGTCCCTTGATGTCGTGCGGATAGCCGACGACTGCGGCTTCCGAAACCTTATCATGGGCAACCAGCGCCGACTCGACTTCCGCCGTGCCCATGCGGTGGCCGGACACGTTGATGACGTCGTCGACGCGGCCGGTAATCCAGTAGTAGTCGTCGCCGTCGCGGCGGCAGCCGTCACCGGTGAAGTACTTGCCCTTGTAGGTGGAGAAGTATGTCTGCACGAAGCGGTCGTGGTCGCCGAACACGGTGCGCATCATGCCGGGCCAGGGATGCTTGATGCAGAGGTTGCCGCTGCCTTCGCCCTCGATGACATTGCCGTCGCCGTCGACGATCTCCGGCACGATGCCGAAGAAGGGCCGCGTTGCCGAGCCTGCCTTGAGGTCGGTGGCGCCGGGCAGCGGGGCTATCAGAATGCCGCCGTTCTCAGTCTGCCACCAGGTGTCGACCACCGGGCATTTTTTCTCGCCGACGACGTTGTAATACCACTCCCAGGCTTCCGGATTGATCGGCTCGCCGACGGATCCCAGGACGCGCAACGACTTGCGCGACGACTTCTTGACCCACTCGTCGCCCGCGCCGCGCAGCGCCCGGATGGCGGTCGGCGCGGTGTAGAAGATGTTGACCTTGTGCTTGTCGACGACTTCCCAGAAGCGCGACGGCGTCGGATAGTTGGGAACGCCCTCGAACATCAGCGTCGTCGCGCCGTTGGCGAGCGGCCCGTAGAGGATGTAGGAGTGGCCGGTCACCCAGCCGACGTCAGCGGTGCACCAGTAGACGTCGCCATCGTGGTAGTCGAAGATGTACTGGTGGGTCATCGAGACGTAGACGAGGTAGCCGCCGGTGGTGTGCAGCACGCCCTTCGGCTTGCCGGTCGAGCCTGATGTGTAGAGGATGAACAGCGGGTCTTCCGCCTTCATCTTCTCCGGCTTGCAGT
>MKRZ01000031.1:0-1752 GCA_001897075.1 Mesorhizobium sp. 61-13
TCACCGGGTCTTGTGAGAATCTGCCAGGTAACGGAAATTCGGCCGACGGCATCCGAGAGTGCGCCGTATTTGGCGGCGTTCGTCCCCAGTTCGTGGACGGTCATTCCGAGATACTGAACAGCATTAGGGGTCAGCATAACCAACGGCCCGGACAGCGTGATGCGTTCCTCATGGCCGAACGGTTTCAGGTGTTCCTGCGCCAGTTCAAACAGGCTTGCACCCTCCCAATCGGAGGATACCAACAGATCGTGAGAGCGCGACAGGGCGGTAATCCGGTCGCGGACACGCGCCAGGAACTCGTCATTGTTCTGCGTCCTGTTGGCCGTCTCCCTGATGACGGACAGGATCACGGCGAACTGGTTCTTGACGCGGTGGTTCACCTCTCGAAGGAGCAATCGGATGCGGCGCTCACTCTCCTTTGTGGCGGTGATGTCGCGTGCAATCTTGGAGGCGCCGACGATGTTCCCGTTGGGATCCTTGATAGGTGAAATCGTCAGCGAAACATTGATCTTGCTGCCGTCTTTCCTGAGCCGGACCGTCTCGAAGCTGGCAATGCGTTCGCCCTTCTTGATCTTGTCGATGATGTCGACTTCTTCGCTGCGCTGGTTCTCCGGGATCAGCATGAGAACCGACCGCCCTATGGCCTCTTCGGCGGTGTAGCCGAACATGCGCTCCGCGGCCGGGTTCCAGTCGCTGATAATGCTGTTCAGATCCTTGCCGACGATGGCGTCGAAAGAGGAATCGACAATCGCCCGAAGCCGGGCTTCCGCGGACAGGACTGGTTTTTGATGAATTCCGATAATCTCAGCCATGCATCAAGCTAGAGTGGATTTGGTCGCACGGAAAGGGACACACACAGGGCGCAGGACGAGAATTTCATCGCCACCAATATCTGAACGACGCAAGCGGCTTCATTCCGCCCTCCTTGCTAATAGCCACCGATGATGGGCAGGATCTCGCCTGTGATGTAACTTGAACAGTGCGAGGATGCGAGAAAGACGTAGGCGGGTGCGATTTCTTCTGGTTGCGCAGGCCGTCTCATTGGTGTCTTTGAGCCGAATTTGGATACGTCCTCTGCCTCCTTGTCGGAGGGACGTCCAGACCGGCCCCGGCGCCACCGCGTTGACCCGAATGCCTTTACCGACGAGATTGCCCGCGAGTGAGCGGGTGAATGCGTGGATGCCGCCCTTGGTCAGCGAATAATCTACCAGCGCCTTCGATCCGTCGATGCCGGTGATCGAACCTGTGTTGAGGATAACGGCGCCTGGCCGCATGTGTGGAACGGCTGCCTTCGCCATGTTGAAATAGCCATAAAGGTTCGTCTTCATCGTCATGTCGAAATGCTCGGCGGTGAGGTCCTCGAAATCGTTGGAATGCACCTGAAACGCCGCGTTGTTCACAAGGATGTCGAGTCACCCGAAGGCATCCAGTGTCCGTGCTACAGCCTTCTCGCAAAACGCCCGTTTGGCGACATCACCCGCGACAACCAGACATTGCCGCCCTTCCCCTTCCACGGCGGCTTTGGTCACGGCGGCATCGGCCTTCTCGGCAAGATGTAACACGACGACGTCTGCACCTTCACGCGCGAAAAGTACGGCCACTGCTCGACCAATTCCGGAATCGCCACCTGTAATGATGGCGACCTTATCCTGGAGCTTTTGCGATCCGCGATAGAAGGGGGCGTCATACATCGGCTGCGGGTCCAGGACGCGTTCGTGACCGGGCTTGGGATAGTGTTGCTTGGGGAATGGC
>MKRZ01000031.1:1768-5428 GCA_001897075.1 Mesorhizobium sp. 61-13
CTGCATCGGCTTGTCCTGAGATTTGCGGCTCGCAGCATCCTTTCGGGCGACCATCTTCTGTATGCGTCGTTGTTTTGAGACGGTTGTGCCGGCTTTGCTCGTACTGGCCTCGGCCATGACATTTCTCCGCTGAAAGAAGTCAAACGCTCGAAGTGGAGGATGGTTCTCGGAAGAAGGTGCCAAGGGAACATAAGACAGGTCCAGCGGTTTCCATCTTGGAATGAAGGAAAACCGATGAGCGAGATTTTGATTAACCGGGCCGAACGCGCCCGAGAAGCTGCCTATTTCGCCCCCCGTGTAGGCATCACGAAAGAGGAAGCGTTAGAGATTCTGAAGATGGGAGCTCAGACCATGAATGACGAGTCGAGAGAGACCAAATCTAAGCTGACAAGCGGTGTTGAAGATCCTGATGTCCGCTACTTGGCCGAACATACAGACCTGTCGCCCAAGCAGGCCAAGGAATTGATTGCGAAGCATGGGCGTGAACGCAACAAACTGCTCGAGCTGGCCGCGACGATGAAGGCCGAGGGATAAACCCGTTAGCCGCCATCTCAAGCGACGACCACATTTTGAATGCTGATCGGAGGCTACCATGGCAAAAACAGAGAAATCCAGAAAGCCGGAGACGGCGAAACCTACGCGAAAGCCGAAAGACAAACCCACGCGTGACACGAGGGACAGCCCTGAGCCGAATCCCAACGGCGACAGTGACATTCCCGATACGAGCACACGCGAAGAGGTCGAGAAGATACGGCCTAATCTGAAACGATAAGGCGGGAGGCCAATGGCGCCCGATCACATTTGCCCTCAGGCGAAGTTCCTTCGGAACGCTTTTCGGCTTCGGTTGTTGAGGATGTCTAACCTAGAGGAGGCATCCAAATGGACCATACTAACCACGTTCGCCTGACACCCGCTGAATTGACGCCCGACATCCTGGAGGGCGCCACGGTTTACGGCGAGGATGACGAGACAATAGGTTCTGTCGATCATGTCCACGGCAGTCAGGTCGTTATTGATGTTGGCGGCTTCCTTGGCATTGGCGCTAAACCGGTGGCGGTGTCCGCCACCGACCTCGACTTCATGCGCGATGAAGATGGTGATGTTCATGCTGTGACATCGTGGACGAAGGACCAACTGAAAGACATGCCTGAACACAAGGACTGAGGAGACTTTCCATGCCACGGGGAGACAAGTCCAAATACACGGATAAGCAGGAACGCAAGGCGGACCACATAGCGGAAGGCTACGAAAAGCGAGGTGTTTCTGAAGAAGAGGCTAAACGTCGAGCGTGGGCGACCGTCAACAAAGACGATGGTGGCGGCAAAAACCCAGGCGGCTCTGGTCGGGGTAAGCACACTGGCAATCCCGCTGCCCACAGAGGTGGAGTGGAGGGCGGTCAAGCTTCCGCTTCCAGACCGAAAGCGGAACGGTCGGCGTCGGCTCAGAAAGCAGCCGCTACCCGCAAGCGAAACGCGGAAAATCAAACCCATCATTGAAAATCCGTATTCAACAATTGGCTGGACCTGAGGAATGTCAGGTCCAGCCTTGTCTCTGTCCGGGAGCTCACTTTGAAGCGACGAAAGTGCAGAGACTTCCTGTTCGATTCTAGGACTTTTTACCGTCGCCAGCGGGCTTTTTCTTTGCCCCTTGGGTAATTCCAACACCGGAAGGCGGCTTGCGGTTCTCTGCAGCCTTCTGCGAAAACTCATCACTCGGATCGGAACCTGTGCGTGCCGGGTACTTCCTGGCCCCGGTTTCATAAGCAGTTTTTTCTGGCATGTTGTTCTTCCTTGGATGCGCCTCCATACCAATTCCTCACAACCGGTTCAGTTCCAATTCGAAGACCCGTCGCTAGGGAACCGAATGCGGTTTGAGTGATTTCCTCCTCGATCAGAGGGGGCATGATGAGAAAACTCGATTTGCGTACCGGCAAGCCGGTATGGCTCGCTTACAGGGCGCCCAGCGTCCCCTGCCAGAAATTGCATCGTGACATGAAGTGTGACGTGCTCGTGGTCGGGATGGGGATCAGCGGGGCGATGGCGGCGGAGGCATTGACAGCTGCGGGCCATTCGGTCGTCTGCATCGATCGTCGCGCGCCGCTGGCAGGCTCAACATCCGCGACCACTGCACTGGTCCAGTTCGAGATCGACCAACCAATTACCCGCCTTTCACGCATGATCGGCAAACCGGCCGCTCAACAGGCATGGCGCCGCTCCCGGCTTGCACTCACGAACCTCAAAGGCCGCATTGAGGCGCTGGACATCAATTGCGGGCTGTCGAGCACACCGTCGCTTTACGTTGCTGGCAACGCGCTGGGTGCTTCAGAGTTGCGCAAGGAGGCGACAGCGAGGCGCGAGGCTGGAATTGCTGCAACCTATCTGAGCCGAAAAGCACTGTTAGACAGTCACGGCATCAAGCGTGCCGGCGCTATCATCAGCCATGACAATATCGCCGTTGATCCGAGAAAGCTGACGGCTGGACTTCTGCTCAGAAGCCTTGAACGCAAGGCCAGGTTCTATGCTCCGGTGGAGGCAGTGAAGATTGAAAGCAGCCGCGACAGTGTTGCCGTTCAATCCAATCTGGGGCCAATCCTGACCGCCAAACACCTGGTACTGGCGACCGGCTATGAACTGGTCGATATCGTGCCCAGGAAGGGCCACCAGCTGATCTCTACATGGGCAATTGCGACCCGTCCCCAACCGTCGAAGCTTTGGCCGGGTCCGGCGTTCATGTGGGAAGCGTCCGATCCCTATCTCTATGCCCGCGCCACCGCGGACGGTCGTGTAATTTGTGGAGGAGAGGACGAGGATTTTTCCGATGAAACTTTGCGGGACAAATTCATCCAATCCAAGTCGGAGCGGATTGCCAGAAAGCTGTCGGTGCTCTTTCCGCAGATCGACTCCACGCCCGAGTTTGCCTGGGCTGGGACATTCGGGAGCACGGCAACGGGATTGCCATTCATTGGCGTAGTTCCGCAGCACCCTCGAGTACAAGCCGTCATGGGTTACGGTGGAAACGGCATTACATTTTCCCAACTTGCCTCCGAAATTATGACCGCCTCCATCGAAGGCTATTCTGATGCCGATGCAGGCTTGTTTGCGTTTCCACACGCATAGCAAACATGCCTGCCGAGCAGCCGATCAGGAACTGGTTGCTCCGGGATCCCCAAGTAGTCCGGAAGTCCGGGAACTTGTGTTGACCGACCTCGTTTCTCCATGTCGGAAACGGTTGATCACCTCAGATGCTCGAGACTACGAACAGTGATGAAGCGGCCACTTGCGCGCAACTTACATACGTCGATGACAGTGAACCGGGAATTCGTCGTAAAGGCGCTTCTAGGCGATTCTGGTATGTAGGATCAAAAGGAGAGAAACTCGGCGAGGGAGAAACCGTCCAGCGTATTCGTGCGCTCGCTATCCCGCCGGCGTGGACGGATGTCTGGATTTCGCCCGACCCCACAGGCCACATACAAGCCACCGGGAGGGATTTCAAAGGCCGCAAGCAATATCGATATCATGCCGATTGGGCAGCCGAGCGTGACGGCCAAAAATACGACAGCCTTGTCGAATTCGCGGAGGCCTTGCCCAGATTGAGGGCTCAGGTGGATTCGGACCTGCGCCGCCATGGGCTACCGTTCGCACGAGTGGCAGCTGCTGTCGT
>MKRZ01000031.1:5455-25614 GCA_001897075.1 Mesorhizobium sp. 61-13
ACAAGAGTTTCGGCCTGACAACCTTGCGCGACCGCCATGTCGATATCGAGGGGGCCAGCCTGCGTTTTGCTTTCAAGGGCAAATCGGGCAAGGAATGGAAGCTGAAGCTTGTCGATCGGCGCATCGCTCGTATCGTTCGCGGTGCTCAGGACATTCCGGGACAGAAGCTTTTCCAGTATCTTGATGAAGACGGCATCAGGCGGCCGGTTCGATCGCAAGACGTCAATGGTTATATTCGCGACGCGGCTGGCAATGGCTTCAGCGCCAAGCACTTCCGAACGTGGGGCGGCACCATGCGTGCCGCGGCGCTATTGGCTCAAACCGAGTGCCCCGATAGCAAAGCAGCACAGAGGCGCGTCCTGAACAGGGTCATCGACAAAGTCGCGGAGCGGCTTGTCAATACGAGATCGGTCTGTCGCAAGTCGTACATTCACCCGGCCGTTCTGAATGACTGGTTGGAGGGACAACTCAATGAGCGCAACTGGAAAGCTGCCAAGGGCAAGCGCATACATGCTGGGTTCAATGAGAACGAAACAAGGCTGTTGCACTGGCTCAAAAAGCATCGATCTTGAACCTTTTCCGGACCCAAGCGTTTTTCAACTGCTGCGGGCCGTGTCAACCGGGCCCAATGGTAGCGGTGAACAGGAAGTCTTTTTCCCGGTTTCTCTTTCTGGCCAACGAAATGGCAGGCGAGCACCTATCCCATCCGGCCTGTAGCGCCTTTCCTTCCAAGAACTCATTTTTGTTTCGGCTGATGTTGGCTATTGAGGTGGTCCCGCCTGGCGAGACAGTTTGGCGGCTTGGTTAAGGTGGATCGGCTTGGTTGTTATGCTGCCATTTGCTCCGTGATTTCCGCGATAGCATAGACCTCGTCGGGCGTCCTGCCGCCAAAGGTCGAGTGTGGGCGTCGCCGGTTGCAATAGTCGATCCATGAAGCGATGCCGCTGCGCGCCTCGCTTCCAGTCTCGAATGCGCTGAGTAAGACGCATTCTTATTTGAGGCTGCGCACCGCCGCTCGATGAAGACATCGTCCATCCAGCGGCCGCTCCCGTCCGTGGAGATGTGGTCGTCGGCATCCTTCAACGTGGTGGTTAAGGCGAAGCTGGTGACCTGCGAACCCTGATCGGTGTTGATGGTGTCGGGCCTGCCGTGGCGAGCGATCGCCTCTTCGAGGGCTGCAACGCAAAAGTCGGCGTCCATCGTGTTCGACAGCCGCTAGGCAGCACCTCGCGGCTGAACCAGTCCATGATGGCGACGAGGCATAGGAAGCCGCGCAGCATCGGAATGTAAGTCACATCCGCACACCCACGTGATTGGGCCGCTCGATCGCCAGATGCCGCAGCAGGTAATATAGATGCGGTGCTGCATATGCGGCTCGCTGGCTTTCGGCGCCTGGTAGATAGCCCCACAGAACGAAGGCGGGAGATTGGTAATTCCTGCCTGATGTTGGTTGCGCTCGCCGCCGAAACTGTCAAGTGGTGCGGCCACCCGAACTCGGTTATTTCGCACCCTCTTTTGAATAACTCGTTTGGCCGGCATCCATAGGTAGCTTCATCAATCCTGGAGTTGCCTAATGACCACGAAACGCGATCAGGCCCTGTTTTCTACAGGCCTCGGATATCCCAACTCTCCGATCGAAAGCGACACCCAAGAGACAACCAACTCGCCATATCTGGTCGTGGAGCAGGCAGCGGACTACCTGCGCGTGTCAAAGAACTATCTGGACAAGCTCAGGGTTTCCGGGAAGGGCCCACGCTTCGTGCGCCTCGGCCGCCGCAAGGTCCTCTATCGGAAGTCGGACTTGGACAAGTGGGTCGAAGAGCGGATCTACGCTTCGACAACGCAATACGAGTCCTAAAGAAGGGAACGTCGCAGCTCAGGCGACTGTGAATTTATATCCATCCGTAGACTGCACTATACATCGCCCTCAATGGGATAAGCCGTGATGTTTCATGTATTGGGATGATCGGTCGGCGTATTGGTGAATTTTATTCTGATATAGTATTCCCAAATGCCAAGCATGAACTGCCCTATCCATCCCAATACAACAGTAACCTCGGAAAGATGCTCCCAATGAACAAGCACGCCGATCCCAGGCACCCTTTCGCCAGCCACTCCGCAATCGGCGAACCGTCCTTTGAGGATGTGCTTCAGGCGATTGCGCGTGACGAAGGCCTTACCGATGACCGAAAGCGCCATTGGACGACATCGCTGCGCAAGATGGCCGAGTATCTCGACAAACCCCTGCCAATGATCCCGGCACGCATATCGGGCATCGGGCAACAAATTGTGGCCCTCCATCCTGCCAGGCTCGGGGTCAACGACAAAACATTTGCCAATCACCGGGCAAACGCGAGAGCTGCCTTGAACTGGTTCAGGGAGGGTAGTGGTGGATTGGGCCGTGCAGCGGCGATGTCTGTGGCATATCGGGACCTGTTAGTTCTGATCGCAAGTCGTCATCCCCGCGACTTGATCTCGCCGTTCTTCCGGTTCCTGAGCATGAAGGGCATCCAGCCAACCGACATCCGCGACGAGCATCTCTGCGCCTATGTTGCCTATTGCGGTGCGACCAAATTCAGACCTTTGCGCAACGCTTCGCTCCGATCCTTGGCGCGTCATTTCAACTACTATGCCGAGACAACCGAAGAATGGCCGGATGTTACGCTAGAGGTTCCAGCGACCAAGGCGGCAAATGGCGGCTTGCCATGGGACGAGGTTCCGGCCGGCCTTCGCGACGATATTGAGACCTTGCTGAAGCGGCGTTCACGACCGCACAAGTCCGCCTCTGGACGACGACTGCGAGGCTGCAAGCAATCAACGTTGGATCTTACGCAGCGCCAGCTGAGGGCAGCCATACGCATGGCAGTCAGGACGGGCATCCCCCTTGAAGAGCTTTCGTCGCTTGCGGCCATGCTGCACCCGGATCGCTCAGAGGCAATCATCGATGCCTACTGGCAAGCCGACGGTGAACAACCAGGCACTTACACGATCGAGCTCGCAACCTTGTTCCTCGATCTCGCCCGCAGCGAAACGAAGCTGGACGATGAGGCCTTGATGCGACTGGAGGATATTCAGGCCCTTATGCAAGAACATCGTCGGTCGGGGATGACCGACAAGAACATGGCGCTGGTCCGTCAGGTTCTTGCGACCGACACCTGGACCAAGGTTGTTGGCTTGCCACGTCGCATTTTGGCCGAAGCCAATGCGTATCGCAAAACGCAGCCGATCAAATCGGCCGTGTCTGCGCAACTCGCTGTCGCAATCACGCTGTTGACAATGGCACCCGTTCGCGTCCGCAACCTTGCGACAATCCGGATCGGTCACAACCTTATCCGCCCCAACGGACCGGCAGGCCCGTTTCATCTGATCTTTGCTGCCAATGAGGTCAAGAACGAAGAGCCTTTGGAGTTTCCGCTCAGCGCGCAGGTTACGGCGATGATCGAAACATTTATCCACGATCATCGCCCCGAGCTCATGCGAGGCCACAATCACGACTACCTGTTTCCAGGCGAGGCTGGCAGCCACAAGGACGTCAAGACCCTTGGCGGGCAGATCACCAAGCGCATCGAACGCGAAATCGGCCTGACAGTCACGCCGCACCAGTTCCGCCATGCCGCTGCTGCCCTGATCCTGCGCGCGGATCCGGGCAATTATGAACTCGTTCGTCGCGTTCTGGGTCACAAGTCACTTGCCACCACGACAAGCTTTTACATCGGCCTTGAGACGCTCTCGGCAGCAGAGCGTTTTGGCGAGATCGTAACGGCGATGCTACCGCCCGAGAATGCTCCACCGAGCACCTTCAAGCGCCAGCGAGGCTAAACGATTATGAACTCGGCATATCAAGCATTGCCGGTCGAGGATTGGCCTGCCGCCGATCGCATTGCCTGGCAGGACGCCTGCCGGCCCTCGCTGCGCCTTCACAGGGGTGGCAGCGCGTGCCGCATCAAGCCGGTCTCGCGTGTGGCATATTTGCGCGCCTATGGTTATCTGCTCGACTTTTGCCTGCGCACGAACCGTTTCGATCCCCAGGCAGTCGCCGCAGGCCACGTCACGCCAGCAGTGATGGCAGCCTTTCTCATTGAGCTCGAGGCCCGCGTCGGTTCGATCACTCGCCACAACTATCTCAGCCGGATAGAACGCATGACCCGGCTTCTAGCATCCGGGACCGATACCGCGTGGCTGAAGGAAGTGGTGGCCGAACTGAAAGATCAAATCACGCCTCGCAGCAAGGCAGCGCGCATCATCCCTTCCTCACGCCTCCTCCGGCTCGGTCTGGAACTGATTGAACGGGCCAAGGCTTCCGCGACCGGAACGAAACTGCAAATCGCCCGCCTGCATCGCGATGGCCTGATGATCGCCATGCTCGCTCTGTGCCCCATTCGCCTGAAGAACTTTGCCAGCCTCCAGGTCGGTAAGCAGCTTCGCAAGGTCGACGAGCATTGGTGGATCATGCTTGCGGCCGAAGAAACCAAGACAGGCCGGGCGGATCAACGTCCCCTGCCGGCTATCTTGACCCCGATCATCAATCAGTGGATCGACACGTATCGACCGTGCTTCCTTGGGCCCGGTGACGCCTTGTGGGCCTCTACCGCCGGAGGCGCCCTAGCCTATACATATGTCGGGGCGATCATTACCGAGACGGTGAGGCGCGAGCTTGGCGTCGCCGTCAATCCCCATCTCTTCCGCGACTGTGCAGTCTTCACAGTCGCACATAACGCCGGCAGCGAAATGGGCGTGGCGTCGGCACTTCTACAGCATACCGACCGCCGTGTGACCGAAGCTCATTACAATCGCGGCAGCAAGGTCGAAGCCGTCAAAAGCTTCCATAGGATCATAATGGCAATCGAGGAAACAGCCTGAGACCGGTCGCCATCACTGTCCGGTGTTGGACGCAAATGGCCAATATTGGACAATCCCATGGACGCCATATGGACGCCAATTCAGGCACCTAACGTCAAAAGACCATCTAAGCCGTTGAAATATATGGCGCGCCCGAAGAGATTCGAACTCCTGACCCCCAGATTCGTAGTCTGGTGCTCTATCCAGCTGAGCTACGGGCGCGCACAGGGCCTGCAATGAACAGACCGTAGCAACCGGCTTCGACAGCCAGTCGCGAACGTGCCGTGTTCACTAGCGGCTGAATTTCGGAAATGCAAGCCGATCCGGCAAAAGATTTGCTAGGGCCGGCCACCAAGCTGGCCACCGGCGCGGCCGCCGTTACGGCAGCCATCAATCGGAGCGCCGCAGTCCGGAACGGGCCTGGTCGAGGCGAACCGGCTGGTCCGGAATGACGACGGCAAAAGTCGTATCGCCGCCCGTGCTCCTGACCAATTCGAGCGTGCCGCCATGGGCGCGGACCAGTTCCTGGGCTATTGCCAGGCCAAGCCCGGTACCGCCGCTGCGTGCCGAACCCCGGAACGCCGCAAACAGATTTTCAAGCGCCTTCGGCGGCAGGCCTGGCCCGGTATCGGTGACATGGATATGGCACACGCTGCCGACCCGTTCGGCCGACATCGTCAGGCGACGAACGATGACGCTCTCAGTATCGGCCGCCATTGCCTGCACCGCATTGCGGCCAAGATTGGTGAGCACGCGAAACAACTGGTCTGAATCCGCGTCGATCTCGAATTCCTGCTCAATGGCATTCACCAATTCGATCTCATTGTCGGCGCCGAGAACGTCGTGAACTTCATCGACCAGTTGATGCAGGCGCAACTTGCGTCGGGACGGCGGCGGTTCTTGCGTCCGGCCGTAGGCAAGCACCCCTTCCGAATAGGAAACCGCCCTATCAAGCGCGCGCAGCAATTTCGGCGCAAATGCCTGCACTATCGGGTCCTTGGCCATGCGCAGCCTGTCGGAAATAAGCTGGGCGGTGGCCAGCATGTTGCGCATGTCGTGATTGATCTTCGAAACAGCCAAGCCGAGATCCGCGAGGTGCTTGCGTTCGGCCAGCATCTTCTGCAGCCGTTCCTGCATCTGGAACAACTCGCGCTCGACAACACCGATCTCGTCGGAACGGGCAGCCGGCTGGATGATGCGGCCGGGGTCTTCGGGCGCCTGCGAAAAGGCCAGCATCGAACGGGTCATCGTGCGCATCGGCCTGATCATGATGCGATCAATCGCGGCGTAGACCAGAGATGCCGTGAACAGCGAAATCAGCAGAGACAAAAGTGCGACGTTGCGCGAATAGGTGAGCATCGCGCTGCGCAGCCCCTGGTCGGGCATGATCAGTTCGAACTCCTTGTCGCTTTCGCCCACCGGGCCAGTGACGCGCAGCATGCGCTCACCGCCAAACACCAGCGTGTCGAGCGCACCGACTACCTCATCGACCATCGACGAGCTGGCCACGTCGATATGTTCGTCGACCTGAGGCGGCATGTCCGCCACCACCAGAAGGCGCGAAACGCCGTCGTCGCGCACCGCAATCGCCTTGGCCCCGATGGCCATCAGCACGTCGTTCTGCGCGGCGCGCGATAGCGAGGCAGGATCGCCTTGGACGAGGACGATCGACACGGCGGCTGCCGTGCCGAGCCGCTCCTGCAGCCAGCTCATTCGGTAGCTCGCTATCGAAGGAAGGAAGATGAGGACTTCGGCCAGAAGAACGAACGCGATGGTCAAGAACAGAAGCTTTGTCGAAAGCCCTCGCGCCAACGGCACCGTGCGGGCCGGGCGGCCCTCTACGGAAGCTTCGTCGTCGGGAGGAAGTTCCTGGCTCATTTACTTCCGATCCAGAGGCAGTCGCGGCTTGCGTTCAAACATTGATCCGCTTCCCGTCCCGCGCAGCCTGTTCAAGCGTAACCCTTTGGAATGCAATCGGTTCGGCCATTCCATTGCGCCGTTGCCAAAGAAGTGAATGGCGCGAGCCGCGGTCGAAAGATATAGAAACAATCGGCCTATGTCTGTGTGGTGGCTAACGCAACTGCACCTGCTTTGCTTCCAAATGCGGAAAATCCGTGATCCGGGCCGCCAATTGACTTCCAAAAAGCTTGTCCCTATAAGCCCGCTCACGCTCGGGCCAGCACTCCCGGCGCGGTTTCGGTCGCGCCAAACAGGACCCGGCACAGCTCCTGTTGCACTAGTGACAGTTCCAAGAAGGGCCGCACGCCGCGGTATTAAAACAAATGAAGCGTACCTACCAACCGTCCAAACTCGTCCGCAAGCGCCGGCATGGTTTCCGCGCGCGCATGGCCACCAAGGGAGGCCGTGGCGTTGTCGCTGCTCGCCGCAACCGTGGCCGCAAGCGTCTCAGCGCCTGAACGGAAGACGAGATCTTTGCCCGCTGCAGGCAAGCCAATAGGCCAAAAGCCCGGTCGGCTTCTCAAACGCGCGGAATTCTTGGCCGTCCGGCGCGGCGAAAAGCGCCGCGGGCGGCTTTTTCTCGTTGAGGCGCTGGCGCGTGGTGACGTTGGTGTGCCGCGCGTCGGTTTCACCGTCACCAAGAAGGTGGGCAACGCCGTCGTGCGCAACCGCATCAGGCGGCGTCTCAAGGAGGCCGTCCGAACGCACGCGGCGGGTGACATGGCGCCCGGCAATGACTATGTCATCGTCGGACGCGAAGATGTGCTTGGTACACCGTTCGGAGTGCTCAAGTCTGAGCTCTCGCGCCGATTGCGCGGATCACGATAGGGTTTTCAATGGAAAACAACCGTAACTTCTTCATCACCATCGCGCTGTCGGTGCTGATCCTGACGCTGTGGCAAGTCTTCTATATGAACCCGCGCATAGAAGCGCAGCGTGAAACCGCAAAGGTGGAAGCAAGCCGCGCCGAAAGCGAGGCCGCCAAGACGACAACGCCCGCCGGAACGGCAACGCCAGGCGCCATCCCTTCGACATCGGGCAACGAAGCCGGAGGCATCCTAGGGCGCGAGGAGTTGATCGCTTCGACGCAGCGCGTCAAAATCGATACGCCGCGCCTCCAGGGTTCGATCAACCTGACCGGCGCGCGCCTCGACGACCTCAAGCTCAAGCAGTACCACGAGACCGTCGACAACAGTTCGCCCGAGATCGAGCTGCTCAATCCGGCCGCATTGCCCAATGGCTACTATGCGGAAATCGGCTTCGTCGGCAGCGACACGACAGGCACGGTGCCGGGCCCCGAGACCGTATGGGCGGTGGATGGCAACGCGACGTTGACGCCCGCAACCCCGGTGACGCTGACCTTCACCAACGACAAGGGTCTTACCTTCAAGCGGACCTATTCCGTCGACGCCAACTACATGTTCACTGTATCCGACACTGTCCAGAACACCGGCGCGGCCGATATCACGCTCTCCAACTACGGACGCGTGACCCGTTTCGACAAACCGACGACCGCCTCGATCTACGTCCTGCACGAAGGCTTGATCGGCGTCACCGGCGAGGAAGGCCTGCAAGAGCACAAGTACTCCGCAATGGAGGACGACAAGCAGTTCACGCCCGGCAAGTCCACCGACGGCTGGCTGGGCATTACCGACAAATATTGGGCGGTGACGCTGGTACCGACGGCAAAGCAACCCTTCCAGCCGCGCTTCGCCTATTTCGAGGACGGCCGCCCGCGCTACCAGTCCGATTTCCTCAGCGATCCGATCACCGTTGCCGCAGGCGAATCGACCACGGTGGAATCTCTGGTGTTCGCCGGCGCGAAAGAAGTCGGCACCATCAATGCCTATGAGCAGGAACGCGACATTCGCCGCTTCGACCTGCTGATCGACTGGGGCTGGTTCCACTTCATCACCAAGCCGATGTTCTGGCTGATCGACACGCTCTACAAGCTGCTCGGCAATTTCGGCCTCGCCATCCTCGCCACCACCGTCATCGTCAAGGCGGTGTTCTTCCCCCTGGCCAACAAGTCCTACGCTTCGATGGCCAACATGAAGAAGGTGCAGCCGAAGATGGTCGAGATCCGCGAGAAATACGCGGACGACAAGATGAAGCAGCAGCAGGCGATGATGGAGCTCTACAAGACCGAGAAGATCAACCCGATTGCAGGCTGCTGGCCGGTGGTGATCCAGATCCCGGTGTTCTTCGCGCTCTACAAGGTTCTCTACATCACCATCGAAATGCGTCATGCGCCGTTCTTCGGCTGGATCCAGGACCTTGCAGCGCCCGATCCGACGTCGCTGTTCAACCTGTTCGGCCTGTTGCCCTTCGCCGTGCCGACGCTGCTGCACATCGGTGTCTGGCCGCTGATCATGGGCGTCACCATGTTCCTGCAAATGCGCATGAACCCGACCCCGCCCGATCCGACGCAGGCGATGATCTTCACCTGGATGCCGGTGATCTTCACCTTCATGATGGCCGGGTTCCCGGCAGGCCTCGTCATCTACTGGGCATGGAACAACCTGTTGTCCATCATCCAGCAGGGCGTCATCATGAAGCGGCAAGGCGTCAAGATCGAGCTTTGGGACAACCTCATAGGCATGTTCCGAAAGAAAGAATCTCCGGCGAAGTAGCCGGACGGCCAAACTTCAAACAAAAAGGCGGGATCTCGCGATCCCGCCTTTTGCATTTCAGTGGCCGCTATCCTTACTTGGCAGCCTGCTTCGCAGCCTCGATCCAGCCGTCGAATTCCTGCTGGTGGGCCTTCACCCAATCGGCAGCCTGGCGCTCCAGGTCGGCAGGCTTGTCCTCGCCTTTGTACATCTGCGCGTTCTGGGCAAAGATGTCGTCGAGCGGAATGCTCATCACTTCGAACAGCTTCTTCGCTGCCGGATTTTCCTCGAGGAACTTGTTGTTGGCGACGACCTGGATGTCGTTGGCCGGCCAGCCCATCTGGCAAGGATTGTCGGCGCACCCCTTCACGTCAGGAATAGCGGTCTGGTTTTCCATTGCCTTCTGGTCGTCGGGCAGGGAAGGCTGGGAAACCTGCAGCCACACCACATCCTGGTCCGGCTTCAGCATGCCGACCGTCCAGTTCGGCGTCCACGTATAAAAGAAGATCGGCTTGCCCTGTTCGTAACGGCTAATCGCATCGGCCATCGAAGCCGAATAAGCCGCCTGGATCGGCGAAACCGTATCGCCCAGCCCATAGGCCTTCATCTGGTGCGTGATGGTCAGTTCACAGCCCCAACCCGGAGGGCACGCGACGAGGTCGGCCTTGCCGTCGCCATTGTCGTCGAACAGCTTGGCGATTTCCGGCTTCTTGAAGTCGTCGATCCGCTTGATGTTGTGGGCATCGGCAGTTTTCTTGTCGATCAGGTAGCCCTGCAACGCACCGCCCTTGGCGACATAGCCAACGGTGCTGGCCTTGTCCTTGATCTCTTCCAGATAGGTGTTGTGGAGCGGGAACCAACCGCTCGCCCAGAAGTCCATGTCGCCTTGGCCCACGGCCTGATAGAAGGGTGGATTGTCGAGCGCCGTTGGCCCCTCGACCGTGTAGCCGAGCGTCTCCATGGCCTTCTTGTAGACCTGGGCCTGAAACCATTCCGTATCCCAAGTCGGCTGACCCATTTTCACGGTCTTGCCCTCGCCCGGCAGCGATTGCGCCAAAAGCGGCGACGCGCTGAGCGCAAGGGTGGTAAGCGCGCCTCCCAGGCAGTAAAGAAACTTGTTTGCGGCCATTTCACACTTCTCCCTGTTGTGCTGCGCTTTGCGCAGATCTGCTCCCGAACTCATCTGTCAGTGGAATTTCGCGGACTATCCTTCCTTGCTGCCGGAGGTGCCCGCGCCCTTGTGGCCGTCGCCCAACGCCTGGGTGACCCGGTCGAGGATGATCGCCATCAAGACGATGCCGAGGCCGCCAATACCGGCGTAGCCGACATCCAGCCTGCCGAGACCCGTATAGACAGTAAGCCCCAGCCCGCCGGCGCCGATCAGCGCTCCTATGACCGCCATGGAAAGCGCCAGCATCAGCGTCTGGTTGACGCCTGTCATGATGGTGCGCAGCGCCAAAGGCAGTTGGATTTCCCAAAGTATCTGGCGCGGCGTCGAGCCGAAGGCGCGGCCGGCCTCCACCAGTTCGCCCTGAACCTGGCGGATGCCCAGATTGGTCAACCTCACCAGCGGCGGCAGCGCGAAAATGATGGTGGCGATCACCGCCGGCACCATGCCGACGCCAAACAGCATGACGATCGGCACGAGGTAGACGAAGGAGGGGATGGTCTGCATCACATCGAGGATCGGCCGGATCACCGCCGCCGTGCGGTCGCTGCGGGCCGCGGCGATGCCAGCAGGAATGCCGACCACTATGCAGAACACGACCGCCGTGACGATCATGGCGAGCGTAATCATCGTCTCCTTCCAAAGCCCGATCCAGTCGAGCAGCAGCAGGGATACGAACGTAAAGACCGCTACGCCCCGGCCCGCCGCCCGCCACGCGGCGAACACGGCCAGCACGAGGAGAACGACGAACGGTATTGCCAGAAGCAGGGCTTGCAGCCCGTCGAGCAATTGCGCGATCGGCCATTGCAGCGCTCGGAAGAATGGCCGCAACGCAGGCACCAGCCAGTCCTTTACCGACCACTGGATCCAGTCATCGAGCGGCAGCGTGCCGTAGTGCGACGGGCGGGCAATATCGGTGGCGGTTTGCAGGCCAGCCAAAGCGTCTGACGACATGAGCCTCAACCTCCTTCGCTTGGCGAACCACCCGCCAGCACCTTCGTTATGTCGGCAGCGGTCACCATGCCTTCCGGCTGGCCTGCGGTATCGACCACGACCGCCGGGCGGTCTGCAGCCACCAGGCCAAACGCCTTATGCAACGGACGCGCACCTCCGATGGTCGCCACTCCATCCGCCACAAGCTTTCGCAAGGTCTCGGCGCTCGCCGCCTGGCGTATCGCCGACCGCACCGGCAGCACGCGGCCACGATCGATGTCGCGGGTGAAGGCGGCCACATAGTCGTCGGCGGGTTGCAGCACGATGTCGGCAGGGCGGCCCACCTGCGCAAAGCGGCCGTCGTTCATCACCGCAACATGATCGCCGAGCGTCAGCGCCTCGTTGAGGTCATGAGTGATGAAGATGATGGTGGTGCGATAGCGGCGCTGAAGTTCCAGCAATTCGCCTTGCATGTCGCGCCGGATCAGCGGGTCGAGCGCGCTGAACGGCTCGTCCATCAGCAATATCTCGGGGTCGAGCGCGAGCGCGCGGGCAAGCCCGACGCGCTGCTGCATACCGCCGCTCAGATTGGCCGGATAGCGCTCCGCCCATCCGCCAAGACCGACGCTATCAAGCGCCTTCAGGGCCTTGGCATTGCGCTCCGCTTTGGGAAGCCCGCGCATCTTGAGGCCATATTCGACGTTTTCCGCGACGGTCCTGTGCGGCAACAGGGCGAAGTGTTGGAAGACCATGGTGATCTTTTCCAGCCGCAAGGCCCGGAGCCGTTCCTCCGGCGCAGCGACAATATCCTCGCCATCGATCTCGATTGCGCCTGCCGAAGGTTCCTGCAACCTGTTCAGACAACGGACGAGCGTCGACTTGCCAGACCCTGACAATCCCATGACGACGAAGATTTCACCGGCATCGACCGAGAAGGAAATATCGTTGACCGCGACAACTGTGCCGGTCTTGGCCAGAATGTCGTTCTTGGAAACGCCTTGCCTTGCAAGCGCGAGTGCGGCCTGACCGTTTGCGCCGAAGACCTTGCTGACATTCCTGACCGCTATGCGTTTGGCTTGCGCTCCGGTGCCGTTCGATGCCGTTTTGGGAGCCTCCTGCATCAGCGCGCACCACCGATGAAGGCAAGCTGCGCAGCGCGCGGATTTGCGCGACCAATTCGGGCAAACGTTCGCAGCCACGTCAGGCTTGCGCTGTCAAAATGGATCTCGGTTCTGAGCATGGTGGCTGCCGCTACCCCTCATTCTTGAGCCTACCCGCCTTGCGGATACGGCTTCCCGCACAGGCTCATGATTTCAAGCCTGTCCCATGCTTGTAAACTGCACGGTCGAGAATGGTATGCATTACCAATGGTAATGCTACTGAGGGCCGATGAGCGGATTTATGGCTTGGGCAAGTCGTCCGTTTCGGAGCGAATCCATCGCAGGAACGGCTCGACTTGAGGCTTGGCCGGCTGCGTTTTCTTCAAGACGATGAAATAGGCCTCACGTGTGCGCAGCGACTCCGCGGAAACTCTTACCAGCTGGTTGCGATGCAACAGGTCTCGCACCAGCCTGTGCCAACCAAGTGCAATACCTTCGCCGCGCATGGCGGCGTGAATGGCATCGGTATAGAAGCTGCAGCTCAGCGTCACGTGGCGAGGGTCCGCGTCGTGGCCGAATGCCTTCAGCCACTCCTCCCATCCGATCCAGCTCGCATCCTGCGAGTCGCTGACGATAAGATTGTGCCGCGTGAGATCGGCAACGCAATCAGGCGAACCGTGACTGGCCAGATATTCGGGGCTGCAGACGGGGAAAACATCGTCGTTGAACAGGGCAATCGCCTTGCCATCCGGCCAATGGCCGTCTCCATAGCGAATGGCGATATCGATGTCTTCGCGCAGCAGATTGACGTTGCTGTCCTGACTGACAATCTTGAGACGGACCTGAGGGTTCGTCCTACGAAATTCGGAAATCTTGGGCAGCAGCCAGAAATGCGAAAAGGCCACCGATGCGGCAATGACCAATTCTCCTGCATTCTTGTCATCTGTTAGCGAGCGGACCGTGCGGGCGATGGCGCCCAGAGATTCCGACATCGACTTCGACAGCGTGCGCCCCCGATCCGTCAGTTCGATGGAACGATGAAGGCGACGAAAAAGCTGGAAGCCAAGGCTCTGCTCAAGGGCTTGAACCTGCCGGCTCACGGCCGCCTGCGTGATGCCCAGTTCTTCGGCCGCCCTTGTAAAACTCATACGCCGCGCCGCAGCTTCGAATACCACCAAAGCTGTCATCGGGGGGAGCTGCCGGCGAAATCCAGACATGAGCCTGCCTTATGCTTGACGCCTTGAGGCGACCTCGCCGGAATTTATGGCACACAAGTCTCTGTTGCCCAAAGATTTCGTGACCGAAAGGCTTGCCTGGTCAAGTTCCGCGCGGCTTGGCGCGGCTGGTTGCAGCAGCCAGAACCGGATTTTCCGGCCAGACATGCCTGGGATAACGGCCGCGCATCTCGGTTCGAACATCCGCCCACGATCCGCGCCAGAATCCCGGTAGGTCACGCGTGGTCTGTATCGGGCGATGCGCTGGCGACAACAGTTCCAGTGTCAACGGCACGGTTCCGCCGGCAATCGAGGGATGGGCATCGAGGCCGAACAGTTCCTGCACACGAATGGCCAGCACCGGCTGTTCGCCGTCATAGCGGATCGGCACATGGCTTCCGGACGGCGCTGAAAAATGCGTCGGCGCCAAGGTATCGATACGCCGCTGCAGATCATGCGGCACCAGCGACATCAGTCCCGATGTCAGCACATCACCACCTATGGCGGCAAACGAAGATGAGCCGCTAAGAAAGGGCAGAAGCCAATCGTCCAGCCTATCTTCCAGCGCTTCATCGGAGACATCCGGCCACGGCGTTCCGAGACCGAGATAGAGCCAGGACAGGCGCTGGCGAAGCGTCTCGGCCGGCTTGCTCCACGGCAGCAATGCAATGCCATGTGCGCGTATCGCCTCGATGATCGCCAGGTCGACTTCCGCACCGGTCGGCGGCGGCAGCATCTTTTCGGACAGCACGATTGAGCCGAGCCTGCTTTGCTCGCGCACGCGCACGCTCTTTCGTGCGACATCGAAGGCAGTCTCGCGCCGGCTTTCGATGCTGTCGGCAAGGCCCGTGCGAATGTCGGCTTCAGTCACAGCGGCAGCCGCCGTAATGCGTGCATTTTGCGCCTTGCCCTGAAGGTCGGCGACGACGAGATATGTCTCCCCCGCCAGCGGATCGGCGGCGTCAACCATCGCTCCCGAACCGTTTGCCAACAAGAAGCGGCCGCGCTCCCCACGCGCCTTGGCAACACGGTCCGGCCAGGCATTCAGCAGAAGAGCGCCGGAAGCGACATCGTGGAACTGCGCATGCGCCACGTCCGTCTTGCCGCCGCCCGCCGTTCGCGCTAGCCGCTTCGCCAACTCCCGCGCGGCGTTGGCTCGCGTTGATCGGTCGGCGTTAAAGCGGCTGACCCGCCGCTCGAGATCGACACTGTCTCCGCCCAAGCCGCGCTCAGTAAGCAGAACGGCAAGCTGCGCCGCTTCCAGCGCCTGGCCGGATTTCGCAGCCTCCGCAACCATGTGCGCAAGCCGCACGGGCAAGGCGAGCCTGCGCATCGCTTGCCCGGCATCGGTCAGCCGCCCATCTCCGTCGATGGCATGGAGCGCCGTCAACAGGCTGCGCGCCTCCTTGAGCGCAGGCGCAGGCGGCGGATCGAGAAAGGCAAGGCTGGCCGGATCGGCAACGCCAAAGGCAGCGCAATCCAGCAGCAGTCCCGACAGGTCGGCTTCGAGGATTTCAGGCGGCGTGAAAGCCGGCAAGGCCGCCGTCTGCTCGGCTCGCCACAAGCGGATGGCGACACCCGGTTGGGTACGACCGGCACGCCCTGCTCGTTGTTCGGCCGAAGCCTTCGAGGCGCGCACCGTTTCCAGCCGGGTCAGGCCGCTGGCCGGCTCATAGCGCGGCAGGCGCGACAGTCCGCTGTCGACAACAACCCGCACGCCATCGATGGTGATCGAGGTCTCGGCAATCGAAGTCGCCAGAACCACCTTGCGGCGGCCTGCAGGAGACGGCCGGATCGCAGCGTCCTGCGCCTTGCCGTCCAGCATGCCGTAGAGCCTGACGATATCGGTATCTGCCCCGACGCGGCCCTCAAGCCGTTCCGCCGTGCGCTCTATCTCGCGTTGACCGGGCAGGAAGGCAAGGATGCTGCCGGTCTCGTCGGCGAGCGCGCTGCGAACTGCCGTCGCCATCGCATCCTCGATCGCGACCCCTGCCGGCCGTTCGTCGTAACGAAGCGCAACCGGGAAAGCCCGTCCCTCGCTCTCGACAACCGGCGCGTCGCCCAGCAGGCTGGCGACACGTGCGCCGTCAAGCGTCGCCGACATGACGAGCAGCCGCAGGTCGGGCCGCAACGCGCCCTGCACGTCGAGCGCCAGCGCGAGGCCGAAATCGCCATCCAAAGAGCGTTCGTGAAATTCATCGAAGACGACTGCGGCAACGCCCGGCAGTTCCGGATCGTCGAGGATCATGCGCGACAGCACGCCTTCAGTAACGACAAGGATCCTGGTCTTTGCCGACGTGCGGTTCTCCATGCGCATGGCGTAGCCGACCGTCGCGCCCGGTTCTTCGCCGAGAAGAGCCGCCATGCGACGGGCCGCGGCGCGCGCCGCCAGCCGGCGCGGTTCGAGCAGCACGATCTTGCCGGTGCCAAGCCATCCGGCATCGAGCAGCGACAGCGGCACCAGCGTCGTCTTACCCGCTCCGGGAGGCGCCACCAGAACGGCCTTGTTGCCGACGGAAAGCGCCTCGCCAAGCCGGGGCAAGGCGGCGGATACCGGTAGCTCGGGCAGAATTAGCACAGTCATGCAGCGCAGGTCTTTGGCGGGCTCATCAAGCCACCCGCATATCAGCCGGTCACGCGAGAGCGCAACCAGCAGTGTCCTGGCAAGGGTCGTGGTTGATCAAGACAAGAGGAACACGCAACGCCCTACTCGGCGGCGTTGGCTCCATCGCCGGCTTCGCTAGCGCCGTCCTCGCTGTCGTCATCGACATCAAGGATCGTGGCCAACTCATCGACGCTGAGCTGGATCGTGTAGCGCTGGTTCGAGGCCGTGCTGTAGATATCGCGCGCGACGAAAGTCAGCGTCACGTCCTCGCTCGAAATCGCAATATGCTCGCGATCCAAAGGCCCGTCGAAAATGACCTTGGCTTCACCGTCTCGCTTTGCTGGCCGCACAGATATCTTCATGCGCAACGCCATGCACGCAGCGTGCCAACCGATATGCCCCATAATGGGACAATGGCCTGGAGGCGCTACCCGCGTGCCGCATGTGCCGGCATTCAGACTGGCTCCCAGCCATCTTTGTCCCCAGCGCGAAAGATCGCGTCGATAACCTTCTGGTTCAGCACCGATTGCTCCAGCGTGAAGACGTGGTCGCCACTTCCCTTCGCGGCACGGGCGAATGCCTCGACCTCGAGCCGATATTGCTGCGCGCCGGCAAAGCGGAACACCTCGGTCCGGCTATGGTCCTGATTTTGCAATTCGATACGGTGGTGGTCATAGAGCCCGGCATTGAACGGCGAGGCGACCTCGATGAAGCCCTTGTCGCCGTGGAACACCATCACCTGCCGCGCCGCCATCTGGGTCGACAGGTAGAACGACAGCTCGAACTCGCCGAAATCGGCACGTATCGAGGAGTAGATGTCGGTGCCGAATGTCTTGTCGCGTTCGATCGTAGCCTGCACGCGCCCCGGCTCCTTGCCGGTCACGAACCTGGTCGAAACCGTCGGATAGACGCCGATGTCGGGCAGCGCGCCGCCGCCGAGATCGAGCTGGTTGCGCATATTGCCGGGATCGACGTTGTAGTAGGAAAAGGCTCCTTGCACATGCCGCAGCCGCCCGATGGCGCCGCCGGCGATCAGCTCCCGCACCTTGAGCCATTGCGGGTGATAGATGACCATGAAGGCCTCGCACACCAGCACCTTGTGCTTGTCGCGCAGCTTGACCAGCGGCGCGATGGCCTTGGCATCCAGCGCCAGCGGCTTTTCCACCAGCACGTGCTTGCCGGCCTCGATGGCCTTGGCCGTCCATTCGACATGCTGCGAGGTCGGCAGCGGAATGTAGACGCCGTCTACTTCGCTCGATGCAAGCAACTCCTCATACGAGCCAAAGGCGTGTGGTGCGCCAAAATGGGCGGCCAGAGCCCTTGCTTTGCCGAGATCACGGCTGGCAATGGCCGACAGCACGCCGTTTTCGGCTTCCACGATGGCCGGCAGAAGATGCTCGCGCGCAATCTTGGCCGTCGACAGAACTCCCCAACGAAACATGCAACCTCTCCAGAAAAGTGGCGACCGGGCATTATTCTCCGGCCGTCACCAAATGCCAACCGCGACCGGCGACGTAACCTATCCGCGGCGGCCGGTCAGCATCATGTCGAACACAACCACGTTGGAATAGATCGGCGTGCCGACATCCATGCCGTAGCGCGAGCGCAAAACCTTGCCGGTGACATGAAACTGAAGGTTGCCCGACTTGAGGCCGGCAAGCTCCACCGAGAATTTTTCGGGAAACGTCTTGCCCCGCGCCGTCAGCCGGCCGGTGATCAAAGCGGTGTCGTCACCCGTGCGCTGCACGCCGGTTGAACGGAACATGATTTCCTTTTCATTGGCCACGTCGAACACCGCGTCGGAGCGCAGGAAATCATCCACCCGGCTTTCGCCCGTGGCCACGCTTTCGGGGAAAATCGTGATCGCAACAGCCGAGCGGCCGACATCGTTGTTGTCGAGCCGTATGGTGCCGCTAAAGCGGCTGAAATCGCCCTTGAGCGAGCCGCCACCGGCATTGGCGATGGAAAAATGGATCGAAGAGCCATTCTGGTTGATGACATAGCGACCGGCCACTTCGCTTAGCGAAACAGCGGCACGAGCGGGCAGGACTGACACGCAAATGGCGGCGATCGCCGCGAAGGCCAAGGCACGGGAAGACATGAAAGCCTCCTTCGTTGAAGGCGGTGGATCGGGGATTGCATGAAACGAACGCCCGGGCGGCCCGTCCTATTCCGCCCCGCGCCGGCCATTGCCAAAAGAAGGCGCAATCATGCGCACGAGCACATTGTCCCTCGCCCAGAAATGATGCCGGAACGCCGCTGCCACATGCAACGCCACCAGCGCCATCCCGGCATAGGCAAGATAGCTGTGAGCCTTCAGCCAGAAGCCCTCGGCGCTCGCCGAAATGCCAAACGGCAGGTTGGGCATGACAAACAGCCCGAACGGCATTGAGGGTATCGCCAGCACCGAGGCCGACACCAGCGCCCATCCGGAAAGCGGCAAAGCCACCTGAAACAGATAGAGCGCGAGATGCGCCAAGGGGGCCGTGCGGCGTTCCAGCATGCCCGTTTGCGGCGGCAAGCGCGGCGTGACCCCGCCAAGCCGCCAGGCAATGCGCAACACGACTAGCCCAAGCAGCAGGAAGCCGAAGGATTTGTGCAACTGGATCAGCTCAAACGAGGTGCGCTGGCTGGTGACGCGCGACATCACGAGCCCAAGCACGAACTGGCCGATAAAGAGAATGGCGATCACCCAGTGAAGGATGATCGCGCCCCAGCCATAGTTGCTGGCGGTATTGGTTAGCCGCAGGCCCATGCCATATGAACGGCTGTCGCCGGCACGCTATTCCCGGCGACGGTCGAAAGGCGCTACGTCCTCAGCACGCCGCCGGTCTGCTTGGCAACGTTTTCGACGATGCGCTTGGCCAGCGCCTCGAAATCCTCGTCGGTCAGCGTCTTTTCGAACGGCTGGATCGAAACTTCGATGGCGACTGACTTCTTGTCCGCCCCGAGCGACGGACCTTCGAAGATGTCGAACACCGAAACCCCGGTGACCAGCTTCTTGTCGGCGCCAAGTGCGGCACGCATCAGCGTGCCCGCTTCCACCGTCCGCTCGACCACAAAAGCGAAGTCGCGCTTGACCGCCTGGAATGCAGACAACTCAAGCTTCGGCTTGGTCCGCGTCGGCTTGGCCTTGGCCTCCGGTACGGCGTCGATGAACACTTCAAAGCCGCACAGCGGTCCGGTCGCGTCCATTTCTTCCAGTGTCCTTGGATGGAACTCACCGAACGTTCCGAGCACCACTTTCGGGCCGAGCTTGATCGTGCCGCAGCGGCCCGGATGATACCAGGCCGGACCACCGGCCTCGATCTGGAGCCGCTCGACCGGCGCACCGCAGGCTTCAAGTGCGGCAATCGCATCGGCCTTGGCATCGTAGACGCCGACATTGCCGGCATTGCCTGCCCAGTGGCGACCCGAACCGTCGAGGCCAGCGGTGCCACGCCGCACACCGGCGGCGACACGGCGCTGCCCTTCGGGCGTGTCGCCCTCATAGGTACCGGAAACCTCGAACAGGGCGACGTCGCCAATGCCCCGGTCGGCATTGCGCTGCGCGGCCGCGATCAGGCCGGGCAGAAGCGAAGGCCGCATGTCGGACATGTCGGCTGCAATCGGGTTGGCGAGCTTCAACCGCTCGCTGCCACCGCCGAACAGCTCCGCATGTTTGGCCGGAATGAACGACCATGTCACCGCTTCCATCATGCCGCGTACCGCCAGTGCGCGGCGGGCGGC
>MKRZ01000031.1:25671-52336 GCA_001897075.1 Mesorhizobium sp. 61-13
GCCGTGAATGCGCATCACCTCTTCCACCAGATCGGCCTTGCCGTCCACGTCCGGCCGCCATGACGGCACGATGACGTCAACGACATCGCCGTCGCCCTTGGGCACGAAGCCAAGACGGGTGAGGATATCGAGACAGGTCGCACGCGGCACGTCGAGACCGGTCAGGCGCTTCACCTCGGCAAAGGGGAAGGAGACCGAGCGATATTTGTATGGCGCATAGCCGGTGATTTCTTCACGGCTGGGTTCACCGCCGCAAAGCTCCATCACCATGCGGGTCGCAAGTTCCAGTCCCGCGCCCATGAACTCGGGATCGACACCGCGTTCGAAGCGGTAGCGAGCATCGGTGATGATGCCGAGCGCGCGGCCGGTACGGGCAACGTTCAAGGGCTCCCAAAGTGCCGACTCGATCAGCACGTCGGTGGTGTTCTCATCGCAGCCGGAATGTTCACCGCCCATGACGCCGGCGATGGATTCCACTCCATTGTCGTCGGCGATCACGCACATCTCGGGCGTGAGCGCATATTCGCGCCCGTCCAGTGCCAGCACCTTTTCGCCAGCCTTCGCCCGGCGCACGACGAGATTGCCGGCGACCTTGGCCGCATCGAACACGTGCAGCGGCCGGCCGCGGTCGAAGGTGATGTAGTTGGTGATGTCCACCAGCGCGTTGATCGGCCTCAAGCCAATCGCGAGCAGCCTTTGCTGCATCCATTTGGGCGAAGGACCGTTCTTGACGCCTTTGACCAGCCTGAGCGCAAATCCGGGGCAAAGATCAGTCGCTTCGATCTTCACCTTGACCGGGCATTCGCCAGCACCGCCAACCGGTTCGACCGCACCATACTTCAGCTTGCCAAGGCCGGACGCGGCAAGGTCGCGCGCAATGCCATGCACGCTGGTCGCGTCAGGACGGTTCGGCGTCAGGTTGATGTCGATGACCGCATCGTCGAGATGCGCATAGGCGGCAAAGCTGGTGCCGACCGGCGCATCCTCGGGCAGTTCGATGATGCCGTTGTGTTCGTCCGAAAGTTCGAGTTCACGCTCCGAGCACATCATGCCGCGGCTTTCGACGCCGCGGATCTTGCCGATGCCGAGCGTGACATCGATGCCGGGCACATAGGTGCCGGGGGCGGCGAAGGCGCCGATCAGGCCCGCCCGCGCATTGGGCGCGCCGCACACGACCTGCACCGGGTCGCCGGAGCCTGTATCGACGGAAAGCACGCGCAGGCGGTCGGCATCGGGATGCTGCACGGCGGTGAGCACCTTTGCGATGACGAACGGCTTCAGCGCCGCCTTGTCGTCAACGGATTCGACCTCGAGGCCGATCGACGTCAGCCGCTCGACGATCTCGCCAAGCGAGGCGTCGGTTTCCAGATGATCCTTGAGCCAGGAGAGCGTGAATTTCATGATCGTTTCCTCCGGCTCAGTTGCTCAATCCGCCGAACAGCGTCGGCATGTCGAGCGGGCGGAAGCCGTAATGTTGCAGCCAGCGCACATCGGCGTCGAAGAAGGCGCGGAGGTCGGGCATGCCGTATTTCAGCATGGCGATGCGGTCGATGCCCATGCCCCAGGCAAAGCCCTGATATTCGTCCGGATCAAGCCCACCGGCGCGCAGCACATTGGGGTGAACCATGCCGCAGCCGAGGATTTCCATCCAGTCGCTGCCCTCGCCGAAGCGCACTTCGCCAGGCCGCGAACGGTCGCACTGGATATCGACCTCGAGGCTCGGTTCGGTGAACGGGAAGAAAGACGGGCGAAAGCGCATCTTCACCGACGGCACTTCGAAGAACGCCTTGCAGAATTCCTCCAGCACCCACTTCATGTTGGCGACGTTGGCGGACTTGTCGACCACCAGCCCCTCGACCTGATGGAACATCGGCGAATGCGTTGCGTCGGAATCCTGCCGGTAGGTCTTGCCCGGAATGACGATGCGGATCGGCGGCTTCCGCGTCTCCATGGTGCGGATCTGCACCGGAGAGGTGTGGGTGCGCAGCACCTTGCGCTCACCTTTTTCGTCCGGCTGGAAGAAGAAGGTGTCATGCATTTCGCGCGCCGGGTGCCCTTCGGGGAAATTCAGCGCGGTGAAATTGTAATAGTCGGTCTCGACATCCGGCCCTTCGGCGATGGCGAAGCCGAGATCGCCGAAGATCGCCGCGATCTCGTCGATGACCTGGCTGATCGGGTGAATGCGACCACGCTCCGCCGACGACTGGCGCACCGGCAAGGTGACGTCCACCTTCTCGGCTTCGAGCCGGGCGGCAATGGCGACATCCTTCAATTCCGCCTTGCGGCTGCTCAACGCCTCGGTGACACGGTTTTTCAGCCCGTTGATCGCCGGACCCTTCACCTGGCGCTCTTCCGGGCTCATCGTGCCCAGCGTCTTCAGCATTTCCGATATCGAGCCCTTCTTGCCGAGCGCCGACACGCGCACCGCCTCGATGGCGGCTTCGTCGGCGGCACCGGCGACCGCGTCGACCAGCGATCGTTCAAGTTGATCGATATCCGTCATGATTGTCCTCTTGGCCGCTCGCGGCCTGTCACTGAAACCTTGGAATTCGATGGCAGCGCCGTGCCGAGGGCCCAGCTCAGAAAATCGGTCGCGTCGATGGCGCGGCGGCCATCCTTGCCGATCAGGCCGTTCGGAACCAGACGCAGCGGAGCCATCGCCCGCGCGAAGAAAGTCGTCAGCGTGCGCAATGCAGGAATGACCTCCAACGGCGCGGCGGCGCGATAGGCGGCAAGCGCTCGGGCTTGCGTCTCCGGCAGCACGGCGCGCGGCGATATCTGAAGGAACAAAAGCCAGGCATCGCGCGCCTGCGCCATCGCCAGCGTCATCACCGCTTCCGGCTCTTCCTCGAAGTCGAGAAAACCGATGCGGCCGTCGCGCAGGAACATGTCGCGCGGATGCGGCCTGCCGTGGCAAAGGCCGGCCCGATGCGCTTCGCCGAGCGCCTTCGCGACCTCGACGAGCAGGTCGTCGTGCCGGGCCGGATCAGCGGGTAGGGAATCCACCAGCGTCTTTTGCACGACCTCCCCGACATCGGAGAGCACCAGCACCGACTGGTTGGAAAACACGAGATCTGGAACCGCGAAGCCCGCCGCACGGAAGCTTGCAAGCTTACGCATTTCGCGTGCGATAGCTTCAGCCGGCCCCGTTGTGGGAGAAGAGCGCAGGAACGCCGGCAGCAGCGGCGAGATCAGGCTGTGCAGACGCTTGGCAAGCGGCTTGGCCTCCACATCATAGCGCTTGATCCAGACCAGACGGCCATCGACCGAGGCGCGAGACACGCGCAACGACGCCTGCGCAACGATGAGGCGCAACAGCGTTGCCAGCCCATCGGCGGAAAGCATGTCCGTCCTGATCTCGGTTTCCTCGGTCATTCGATCCACACGAAAAACCCGCGCCAGCCCTGCCAGCGCGGGTTTCCCAAAACAGATTTGCAGAAGCTTGGGAAGGCGCTGGTTCGAAGCATGATCCCGAAAAGTTGCAGACTTTTCGGTGAAGATCGTGCTCCTCACAATTCCTAGCCGCATTTTTCCCACGCGCTCGCGTCGCGAGCGCTGGAAAATGCTAGGCTACAGCGCTTTCAAAAGCATTCGGCGTCGTGTTCTTCAGATATTCGAGCGCGACCTTGGCCTTGGCCACGAGCGCGGCGAAAGCCTGCGGCTCATGGATAGCCATGTCGGAAAGCACCTTGCGGTCGATCTCGATGCCGGCCTTGTTGAGGCCGTCGATGAAGCGGCCGTAGGTCAAGCCGTGCTCATGCGTCGCTGCATTGATGCGCTGGATCCACAGCGCGCGGAACGAGCGCTTGCGGTTCTTGCGGTCGCGGTAGGCGTACTGCAGCGACTTCTCCACCGCCTGCTTGGCGATGCGGATGGTGTTCTTGCGGCGGCCGTAGAAGCCCTTGGCGGCTTTCAGGACCTTCTTGTGCTTGGCGTGCGAAGTGACGCCTCTTTTTACGCGTGCCATATCGTGATCTCCTTAAACGCTGTCCGGACCGAGTGCCTTAAAGGCCGTTCGGAAGAAAATTCTTGATGACCTTCTTGCCGTCCGGTTCAGCCAGAACCATCGTGCCGCGGGCATCGCGAATGAACTTGTTGGCGCTTGATCATGCCATGGCGCTTGCCGGCTGCTGCCGACAGGACCTTGCCGGTCGCAGTGATCTTGAACCGCTTTTTGGCAGCGGATTTGGTCTTCATCTTGGGCATTTTGCTTCCTTTCTCACGCGCATTTGCTGCGCTTCTGTCTTGCTTCAGGCGACCAAAAGGCCCGAAAAGCATAAAGACCGCCACGGCATGCCCTGCCGGGCGGCTTTTCTTTAACGGCGGCTCTATACGTCAAAGCCGCTCGCGGCGCAACACCCGTCGAAAGCTGCGTCGCAAGCCAGTGTCAGGGCACCCTGAACAGGACCGGCAAGGTGCCGGCGATCTGTGCGCTGTCGATCATCTCGAACACCGGCATGGCGACGAGGAACACCAGCCCGTCAAGCAAGGTGGTGCGAAGCAGGCGCGGCTTGAATGACCCGGTATCGCCTTCATTGTAGAGCGACAGGTTGGGAACGAACCTCGGCACGCGAGCCAGGTAGTCCTTGTAGGGCGCGCCCATGACTTCCGACAGGAAGCGCTCCTCGCGCAGGATGACGATGTGGAAGGCAAGTGCGCACAACAGGCCGAAGCCGATCATCGCCGTGAACGAACCCATCTGCGCGCCGACGCCGGCGGCAGCAATGGTGGAGAACACGTAGAGCGGATTGCGGGTCACCGAATAGGGCCCACCGGTCACGACCTCGGCCGACTTGCGCCCGCCGATATAAAGCGTCGACCACAGCCGCCCGACGATGCCTAGGAAAATCATCACGATGCCGGCCATCTCGATGGTCTCGTGGACCACCGATTCGGGCGGAAACCACGACTGCCCGACCAGGAGCAGGGCAAACAACCCGACGACCAGCACCGCCAGCACATAGCGGCGGGTGCGCTGATAATTGCCGAGCGTCGGGCGATCCTGCCGACCAGCAGCCCTTTGTTCCAAGACACCACCGTCCATGTCGAATCCACCCGTTTGCAGCCTGCCATGATCGACACCACGGCACGGCGGCAAGAAAAAGGCGCCCCACCGAGGCGCCTTGCAAAAAATCAGGCCGTCAGCGCGGCGACAACACCATCATCATCTGTCTGCCTTCAAGCTTCGGCTCGGCCTCCACCTTGGCGATCGTCGCGACTTCCTCGCGCACCTTGTTCAGAAGCTGCATGCCAAGCTCCATATGCGCCATCTCGCGGCCACGGAAGCGCAGCGTCAGCTTGACCTTGTCGCCTTCCTCGAAAAAGCGGCGCACGGCGCGCATCTTCACGTCGTAGTCATGGCTGTCGATGTTCGGGCGCATCTTGATCTCCTTGATCTCGATGACCTTCTGGTTCTTGCGCGCTTCGGCGGCCTTCTTCTGGCTGGCGTATTTCAGTTTGCCGAGGTCGAGGATCTTGGCGACCGGCGGATTTGCGTTCGGGGAAATTTCGACAAGATCGAGCCCGGCTTCTTCGGCGAGCAACAAAGCGTCGTTGATGGAAACTTCACCCCGGTTCTCCCCGTCGGCATCAATGAGCTGGACGCGGGGAACACGAATGTCGGTATTTGCGCGCGGTCCATCCTTGGTGGGCGCCGCTGCTTTGAAAGGTCTGCGAATGGTCGTGGTCTCCTTGAGCCGTTGAGGGGCAGGGTTCTGGTTTCATAGGTGCGGACGCGCCTATGTGGGAAGCGCGTGCGCCGTGTCAATAGCATAGCATGCATCAGAAATCATCAGAATCCACAGTTCCCCGCCTGCCCTAACCGAAGAAATCGACAGGCGGCTTTTCGGCAATGCCCGCCTATGCCACAAGACCCGGCCTGCAAGGAACACGCCATGACCGTTGCCGCACCACAGTTTCTCGATGTCGAGGGAAAATCGATCGCCGTTCGCCATCAAGGCGGCGCGACACCCGGCATCGTCTGGCTTGGCGGCTACAAGTCCGACATGCTCGGCACCAAGGCCGAAGCCTTGGCAGCGTGGGCCGCGGAACACGGCCGCGCCTTCCTGCGCCACGACTATTCGGGCCATGGCGAATCCGGCGGCGCATTCGCCGACGGCACCATTTCCAAATGGCTGCACCAGAGCCTGGCCGTGTTTTCGCAATTTGCCAGCGGGCCGCAGATCCTGGTCGGCTCGTCCATGGGCGCGTGGATTGCGCTGCGCATGGTGCAGGAGCTGAACAAGGCAGACGACAGGCGCGTCGCAGGCCTCGTGCTGATAGCCCCAGCCCCTGACTTTACCGCCGAACTCGTCGAACCGGTGCTGACCGATGCGCAACGGCGCGACCTCGCCACCAAGGGCTATTTCGAAGAGCCGTCGGACTATTCGGACCAACCCTACATCTATACGCGCGCCCTGATCGAAGATGGCCGCGCCAATCTGGTCATGACCGGCCCCATCGACACCCATTGCCCCGTCCATGTGCTGCAGGGCATGGCAGATGAAGCAGTGCCGCACAGCCATGCCTTGAAGCTTGTCCGCCTTCTGCCCGCCGATGACGTAACCCTTTCGCTCATTCCCGATGGCGATCATCGCCTGTCGCGGCCGCAGGATCTCGACCTCTTGCTGCGCGCCATGGGCTCGATCGCGGAAAGGGCTGGTTGACCGTGCGCATATCCATTCCCGTTTCGGCATTCGTCGCCGCAATCGTCGGCTTCGGCGGCACGCTTGCCATCATCATCGCAGCGGCAACGGCAGTCGGCGCCACACAACTCGAAACGGCAAGCTGGGTCACGGCGCTTTGCCTCGCCATGGCCATCGAAACGATCTGGCTTTCATGGCGAACCCGCATGCCCGTTATCACGGCGTGGTCGACGCCCGGCGCTGCCTTGATTGCGGCATCGAGCGGCTTCACCATGGGCGAGGCGGTGGGTGCTTTTCTGGTCGCCGGCGTGCTGTTAGTCGCCACCGCGCTGTTCAAGCCGTTGATGCGCCTGATCGCCAAGATTCCGGCCTCGGTGGCATCCGGCATGCTGGCTGGCATCGTCGTCACCTTCGCCATCGGCGCGGTCAAAACGATCCCTGCTGACCCTTGGCTTATCGTGCCGTTGATTGCCGCCTTTTTCCTGCTGCGGCTGGTCAATCCGCCCCTGTCCGTCCTGGTTGTGCTGATCGGCGGCGGCCTTGCCGCATTCCTTACCGGTCGCGTCGGCGGCCTGCCGGCACCCGAACTGTCGACGCTGACATGGATTACGCCGGAGTTCACGCCGGCCGCTATCGTCGGCCTCGCCATCCCGCTCTACCTCGTCACCATGGCCTCGCAGAACCTGTCGGGATTGGCCGTGCTGCGTGCCTCCGGCTATGATCCTGCACCTGCGCCGCTGATCGGCATTACCGGGCTGTTTTCGATCCTGAGCGCGCCGTTCGGTGCCTCGACCACCAACCTTTCGGCAATTTCGGCGGCGATCTGCACCGGACCCGACGTTCATCCAGATCCGGCAGAGCGTTGGAAGACTGGGCCGTTCTACGCTTTCGCCTATCTCATATTCGCGATTTTCGGCGCTTCGCTGGTGGCGATCTTTGCCGTCCTGCCGCAAAGCCTGATCGTCTTGGTCGCAGGTTTGGCTCTCCTTGGCTCACTTGCCAATGCGCTCACCATCGCCTTGCAGGACGACAAGGCTCGCATGGCCGCGACCGTCACTTTTGCCGCCACAGCATCCGGCCTGACGCTGTTCGGCATCGGCTCCGCTTTCTGGGGCCTTGTCGGCGGATTGATCGTGCTTTTCCTCGATCGATTCAAAAAAGCCTAGCCATTCCAGTATCTTGTCCGGTTTCAGCGGCGACCGTCTTGAATCGCCGTTTTTGTCTTCCCATTTCGATTTGAGCAGTCGGATCGGCTGCCTCCAACTGAAGGAACGGGAGAATATGAACACGACTGCACTGATCCGTCCGGCTTGGACGCCGGCGACCATCGCTTTGATGGTGATCGGCTTCATGGTGTTCTGGCCGCTCGGCCTCGCCATGCTTGCCTACATCATCTGGGGCGACCGGCTTGACGGCTTCAAGAGCGATATGAACCGCGCCACGGACGGCATCTTTGCCGGCTGCCGCCGCGGTGCAAACAAGGCGCATCGCTGGGGTCATGGTTCGGCCCGCACCGGTAACGTCGCTTTCGACGACTGGCGCGAGAAGGAACTTGCCCGCCTCGATGAAGAACGCCGCAAGCTCGACGAGATGCTGGCGGAGTTCGACGAGTATGCGCGTGAACTGCGCCGCGCCAAGGACCAGGACGAGTTCGATCGCTTCATGGCAAACCGGAACAAATCCACTGCCCCGACGACCACGACGGAAGACACCCCGAAGCGTCGTGGCGGCAAGCGCAACGATGACCTCCTTGACGACTGAGAAGTCCAGCAAGCGGTAGATATGAGCGGCGTCGCGAAAGCGGCGCCGCTTCTTTTTTGTTCTTTACCAAAGCAATTCCAGGAAAAGTGGGAACCGGTTTTCCGTCCGGAATTGCGCAGGAGCAAGGCGTTAGAGCGGTTCAACGGTTCTGTTAAAATATGAACCGCTCTAAACCTCGAATCACGTATCGTCCCGCCATGTCCTTCGGCTTCTTTCGAAACCTCACCAAACCTGCGCCCGCCCCCGTCGAAGAGCGGGAGCATGTGGTCGCCGGGCGTTCGCTGCCCTTGCGCATCGTCGAGAATGATCGCGCCCGCCGCCTGACGCTGAGAATCGACGCCGGCGGGCAGGGCCTGCGCATCACCGTGCCGCCCGGCTTGCGCCGTGGCGAGGTCGAGAAATTCCTGCATCGCCATCAGGGCTGGCTGGAGCAGCGTCTGGCCAAGGTGCCCGACCGGCCGCAGGTGCGGCCCGGCATCAAGCTGCCGGTTTATGGCGTGCCGCACATGATCGTGCACGAACCTGGCAAGCGCGGCACCGTTTCGGTCGGCAGCGACGAGAATGGTCCCACGCTTGTCATCCATGGCGACAGGGTGCACCTGCCGCGCAGGTTGACCGACTACCTGAAGCGCGAGGCCAAGCGCGAGATCGAGGCACTGGTCGAAAAGCACACGGCGAAAGTCGGCCGCAAAGCCAAGGCGGTGCGCTTCAAGGACACGTCCAGCCGCTGGGGGTCCTGCACGTCGGACGGCAACCTGTCGTTCTCCTGGCGCATCATGATGGCGCCGCGCCCTGTGATCAATTACCTCGTCGCGCATGAAGTGGCGCATCTGAAAGAGATGAACCACGGACCGAAATTCTGGAAATTGTGCGAGGAGCTTTGCCCGGACACCGAGCGTTGCAAGGCCTGGCTCAAGAAGAACGGCAGCGCGCTTCAGGCGATACAGTTCTGAAGCGGGCAATGCTCAATCGTCGTTGGCAGCGTTAAGCTCGTCTGGCCGCAGCCTGTCGTCTGTGTGACGTGGCCAGGGCAGGAATTCGCCATCGAACCCATCTTTGGAAAAATAGGCCAGCGCGCGGTGCGCTTCCGCGCCATTGAACGCGGCCTTGTCCATCAGATGTTCGATGACCGAGTGGGCCTGAGCGAGCTTTTCCTTCAGTTCGGCGACAGTCTCGGTTTTCATGGTCGTCGCTCCTGCCTTGAACATTGAAACTAGGTCGTGGACTCATAAATCTGGTCGAAATGGTGTGAGGCCATCTGCTCGGATACGCAAAGAAAGAGCGCAGGAAATGTCATTCATTTTCAAGCTCTTTCGACAAAGTAACCGGGCAGATGGACCACATCCGCAGGACGCCGGAACGGCTGCAAGCTGCCGCGTCGAACCGCTCGGTCAATAAACCACATCGCCCTTCGCGCATCTCCTTGCATCTCTTTGCCGTTCCGGGCGCCATTTCGATCACATTTATGAGTCCACGACCTAGCGCGCTTGCTGCCATCGACAATAAGCGCTTTTCCTCGACTTCGCCGCCTTTTCATGGCAATTCGCAGGCATGAAGGTGCTCGACATCAAGATTTGCGGTTTGAAGACCGATGCGGCGCTGGCGGCAGCGCTCAGCGGTGGCGCGACACATGTCGGTTTCATCTTTTTCCCGAAAAGCCCGCGCAACATTACCCCTTCGGAAGCCGGCCGCTTGCGCAAGCTTGCTGGCGGCAAAGCAAAGGCCGTTGCCGTCACCGTCGATGCCGACAACGAATTTCTGGACACGATCGTCACCGAAATGCAGCCCGACATGTTGCAGCTTCACGGCAGCGAAACGCCTGAACGGCTCGCGGAGCTGAAGGTGCGCTACGGCTTGCCGGTCATGAAGGCCCTTTCCGTTCGTGAACCGGCGGATCTTGCAGCCATTGCGCCCTATCGCGGCGTCGCCGACCGCTTGCTGTTCGATGCCAAGCCGCCAAAGGGCTCGGAATTGCCCGGTGGCAACGGCGTCTCTTTCGACTGGACCATTCTTGCCCGGCTTGACGCAGACGTCGATTACATGCTTTCCGGCGGTCTCAACGCCGCCAATATCGGCGAGGCCATACGGCTTGCGAACCCGCCCGGCCTCGACATATCGTCAGGCGTGGAAAGCGCGCCGGGCATCAAGGATACGGCGCTGATCGAACAATTCTTCAAGGCCGTCCGGGCAGCGCGCAGCGACCGCGCGGCCTGATCAGCTAGTCAGACACAGCTTGCAGCGCGCAACACCGGCCCCTACGCTGGACATGCTGCGAACGGAACTCTAGGAGATCGGCCATGAACAAGCCGGCAATACCCAATTCCTTCCGCACCGGCCCTGACGACCAGGGCATGTTCGGCATTTTTGGCGGACGTTTCGTTGCCGAAACGCTGATGCCCCTGATCCTTGAACTGGAACGCCACTGGAACGAGGTCAAGGACGACCCGGCGTTCAAGGCCGAGTTGCAGGCCCTGTCCACCTTCTATGCGGGACGCCCGTCGAAGCTCTACTTCGCCGAAGGCCTGACCAGGCATCTCGGCGGGGCCAAAGTCTATTTCAAGCGCGAGGACCTCAACCACACCGGCTCGCACAAGATCAACAACTGCCTCGGCCAGATCCTGCTTGCCAAGCGCATGGGCAAGAAGCGGATCATCGCCGAAACCGGCGCCGGCCAGCACGGCGTTGCCTCGGCAACGGTTGCCGCTCGCTTCGGCTATCCTTGCGTGGTCTATATGGGTGCCACAGACGTTGCCCGCCAAAGCCCCAACGTGTTCCGCATGAAGCTGCTTGGCGCGGAAGTCAGGCCTGTCACGGCAGGTCACGGCACGCTCAAGGACGCCATGAACGAAGCGCTTCGCGATTGGGTCACCAATGTCGAGGATACCTATTACCTGATCGGCACCGCCGCAGGCCCGCACCCCTATCCGGAATTGGTCCGCGACTTCCAGTCGGTCATCGGTACCGAGGCCCGCGCCCAGATCCTCGAACAGGAAGGCCGGCTGCCTGACGCCATCATCGCGGCGGTTGGCGGCGGCTCCAATGCGATTGGCCTGTTCCATCCCTTCCTGGACGACGCCGACGTCCGCATTATCGGCATCGAAGCCGGCGGCCGCGGTCTCGACGGCATCGAACATTGCGCCTCGATGAACGCCGGCAAGCCGGGCGTGCTGCACGGCAACCGCACCTACCTCTTGCAGAACGACGACGGCCAGATCCTCGACGGCCACTCGATCTCGGCCGGCCTGGACTATCCAGGCGTCGGCCCGGAGCATTCCTGGCTGCGCGACACCGGCCGCGTCGAATATGTGCCGATCCTCGACGACGAGGCGCTGGAGGCGTTTCAGCTCACCACGCGGGTGGAAGGCATCATCCCGGCGCTGGAATCGGCGCATGCCATCGCGCATGCGATGAAGATCGTGCCTGCCATGGGCAAGGACCAGATCGTCATCGTCAACCTGTCGGGCCGTGGCGACAAGGACGTGCATACGGTTGCCTCGATGATGGGCATGGAGATCTGACGTGACGGATACCCGTATCGATCGCCGCATGGCGAAGCTGAAAGCCGAGGGCCGTCCCGCGCTCGTCACCTACTTCATGGGCGGCGATCCCGACTACCACACCTCGCTCTCGATCATGAAAGCGCTTGCCAGCTCGGGAGCGGACGTCATCGAGCTCGGAATGCCGTTTTCCGACCCGATGGCCGACGGTCCGGCCATCCAGGCAGCCGGTTTGCGTGCCCTGAAGGCCGGGCAGACGCTCGCCAAGACGCTCAAGATGGCCGCAGATTTCCGCGCTGGCGACGACCACACCCCGATCGTCCTGATGGGCTACTACAACCCCATTTACATCTATGGCGTCGATCGTTTCCTCAAGGATGCCAAGGAATCCGGCGTCGACGGGCTCATCGTGGTCGACCTGCCGCCCGAAATGGATGCGGAACTGTGCATTCCGGCGCTGAACGCCGGCATCAACTTCATCCGGCTGGCAACGCCTACCACCGACGACAAGCGCCTCCCCAAAGTCCTCGAAAACACGTCCGGCTTTGTCTACTACGTGTCGATGACCGGCATTACTGGCTCCGCGCTTGCCGACACTGGCAAGGTTACCGAAGCAGTCAGGCGCATCAAGAGCCACACCGATCTGCCGGTCTGCGTCGGCTTCGGCGTCAAGACGGCGGAGCAGGCGCGTGCCATTGGCGCGTCGGCAGACGGCGTCGTCGTTGGCACGGCCATCATCAATGCAGTTGCCAATGTGCTCGGCCCCAAAGGTGAGCGTACCGCCAATCCCGTCGAAGCCGTCGCCGCACTGGTGACGGAGCTTTCGAACGGCGTTCGCTCGGCCCGCCTTGCCGCTGCCGAATAGTTGGCCTAGGTGAAAAACGTGCAGTCGCGGACAGGAGCCCTACGATGAACTGGATCACCAATTTCGTCCGCCCGAAGATCAATTCGATGCTTGGCCGACGCGAAATGCCGGACAATCTCTGGATCAAGGATCCGGAGACTGGCGAGATGGTCTTCCACAAGGACCTGGAAGAGAACCAGTTCGTCATCCCGGCCTCTGGCTATCACATGAAGATCTCGGCCCGCGAGCGGCTGAAATTCTTCTTTGACGGTGGCAAATACGAGGTTTTGGAAAACCCGAAAGTGGTGCAGGATCCGCTGAAGTTCCGCGACGAGAAGCGCTACGTCGACCGCTTGAAGGACGCAAAGTCGAAGACAAGTCTCGAAGATGCGGTCCTCAGTGCGCAGGGCACCATCGAGGGCTTGCCTGTCGTCGTCACCGTGCAGGACTTCGCGTTCATGGGGGGTTCGCTCGGCATGGCGGCGGGCGAAGCGCTCATCCATGCATTCGAGACCGCCCGCAAGCGCAAGCGCCCCCTGATCCTGTTCGCCGCCTCTGGTGGCGCACGCATGCAGGAAGGCATCCTGTCGCTGATGCAGCTTCCGCGCTCCACCGTCGGTGTCGACCGGCTGAAGGAGGCTGGCCTCCCCTACATCGTGGTCCTGACCAACCCCACCACCGGTGGCGTCACCGCATCCTATGCCATGCTGGGAGACGTCCATATCGCCGAGCCCGGCGCGCTTATCGGTTTTGCCGGCCCGCGCGTCATTGAGCAGACCATTCGCGAAAAGCTGCCGGAGGGCTTCCAGCGCGCCGAGTACCTCATGGAGCACGGCATGGTCGACATGGTCGTCTCCCGGCTCGACATGAAGAAGACGGTCGCCAATCTGCTCAAGCTCCTGCTCAAGGTGCCTGAGGCCAGCGCGCCGGAAGCGGAAATCCTGCCACCTGCCGCAACCTCGGGTGAAACGCGGCCCCGCGCCTGACCTCAAGGTGGTTATGACACGACTGGTCGGGGTGGTTGCTACCGCCCTTGTCGATTCAAGGATTTGCCATGACAACGTTGAGCGCCGAGCGCGAAATCGAACACCTGATGACGCTGCATCCGAAAGGTTTCGACCTTTCGCTTGATCGGATTTCGCGGCTGCTCGAAAAACTGGACAACCCGCAGGACCGCATGCCTCCGGTCATCCACATTGCCGGCACCAACGGCAAGGGATCATGCGCCGCTTTCTCCCGTGCCCTTCTGGAAGCGCAGGGGTACCTGGTCCACACTCATACTTCGCCGCATCTGGTCAACTGGAACGAGCGTTATCGCCTCGCGGCCGACGGCGGCGGTAAACTCGTTGACGATGAAACATTCGCAGACGCCATCTCCCGCGTCGCCAAGGCCAATGACGGCCAGAAAATCACGGTATTCGAAATCCTGACGGCAGTCGGGTTCGTCCTTTTTTCGGAACACCCTGCCGACGTCGCCATCATGGAGGTAGGGCTTGGCGGGCGCTTCGACGCCACCAATGTGATCCGCAAGCCGGCAGTTTCGATCATCATGCCGGTTTCGCTCGACCACGAGGCCTATCTTGGAGACCGTGTCGAACTGATCGCGGCCGAGAAGGCAGGCATCATCAAGCGCGGCTGCCCAACCGTAATTGGCGCGCAGGAATTCGATGCGGCGCTTGAAGTTCTCGTCGATACCGCAGACCGGCTCGACTGCCCGCTGTCGGTCTATGGCCAGGATTTCCTTGCCTTCGAGGAAAACGGCCGAATGGTCTATCAGGACGACGATGGTCTGATGGACCTGACATCGCCGCGCCTGCCGGGCCGCCACCAGTTCGCCAACGCGGCCGCCGCAATCGCCGGTGTCAAGGCGGCGGGCTTTGCTCTCAGCGAGCGGGCCATCGACCGCGCCATGGCTACGGTTGCCTGGCCCGGACGCATGCAGAAGCTCAGCCAGGGCCTGTTGACGGAACTTGCCCCCGAAGGCTCGGAAATCTGGCTGGACGGCGGCCATAATCCGGGTGCGGGCCTTGTCATCGCCGAAGCTCTGGCCGAACAGGAGGAGAAGAACCCCCGCCCTCTGTTCCTGATTGCCGGCATGATCAACACGAAGGACCAGACCGGCTACTTCCATGCCTTCAAGGGATTGGTGAAGCACGTCTACACCGTGCCGGTGAACCTCAGCGAATCCAGTGTGCCAAACGACGAGTTGGCCATCCGCGCCACCGAAGCCGGACTTTCCGCCGAGCCTGTCAGTTCGGTCGCCAGCGCCTTGCAGCTGCTGCGCGAGACATGGAACGAGAATGAGGCGCCGCCACGTATCCTGATCGGCGGCTCACTCTATCTTGCCGGATCCGTGCTTGCGGAAAACGGCACGCCGCCGACCTGAACACAGTTGGAGGCTACTTCAACTCGATTTCAATGAAGGCATATTCGCCCTCATTGGCGTTGATCACGTCGTGCTCGACGCCTTCCTTGCGGAAATAGGGCACGCCCTTTTTCATCTCGCCGAAACTTTCGCCATCCTTGGTAACCAGCTTCACCTTGCCGTCCATGAGAGGCACGACGACGTAGTCGTGGCCATGGCGGTGCCATCCGGTGTTGGCGCCGGGCGCGAAGCGCCATTCGGTGACGACCACCCTATCATTGTCGACAAAGACGGTTGGTTTGGCTGTTCCAGTCATCGTCTCCTCCTTTTTTCCTTATGGAACGGCGGCAAGGAGCGTGTGCGGGAGTGCCAGCAACGAGAATTCTCCGCGCCAGCAAAAAGCCCGGCACAAAGGCCGGGCTTCCAAACCAAACAAATGCGGAGGCAGATCAGGCGACCGAGCCGCTTATCCAGTGCGACAGGGCAGTCTTCGGCGCCGCGCCAACCTTCATGTCGGCCACTTCACCGCCCTTGAAAATCATCAGGGTCGGGATCGAGCGCACGCCGAACTGCGCTGCAAGCTCCGGGTTTTCATCAATGTTGAGCTTGGCAATCTTGACCTTGCCACCGAGCTCGGCAGAAATCTCTTCGAGCGACGGGCCGATCATCTTGCAGGGACCGCACCATTCGGCCCAGAAATCCACCACAACCGGCTCCTTGGCATTGAGCACATCGGCCTGGAAATTGTTCTTGTCGACCTTGACGGTGGCCATTCGAAAATCCTCTCGGTTAGTTCGTTGCACCAAATGTGGTGGTGGTTGCAGCCTTATTCAAGCAGGTCTTGTGTCACGATGCCGTGAGTCGAGCAAGGGCATCTTCCATCGCCGCAAGCGGCAGTTCGATCAGGCGCGGCGCTTCAGTGAAAAGCAATGCGGCCGAAATCTGCCGCCCGGGGTACAGCGGCTTGAGCAGCGCCCGGTAAAGCGCAAGCTGCAGGACATAAGCCGGTGGTACCTTCTCAAGCGAGGTCGGTGCCGGCCGGTTGGTCTTGTAGTCGACGATGAGGACCTTTTCAGGCGTTACCGTCAACCGGTCGATCTTCCCCGACACGACACGCTTCCTGCCTGCTATTTCAATGCTCCCTGTGATGGCCACCTCCGCTCGCGAACCGTTGCCAAACAGGGGCTCGAAATGTGGATCGGCAAGGATCATCAAGGCTGAAGACAGCACCTTGTCGCGCTCACCCACTGGCCAGTCCGCGCCAGCTCGGCCAAGGTAGCGCTCTGCGGCCGGGAGGCGCTGGTCTTGCGGAAGACCCGGCAACATCTGCAGCAGTTTGTGCAAGGCCAATCCGCGCAATATGGAAAAGCTCGGCACCGCTTCGGCTTCCAGCACAGGCGAAGACGTATCGACCGTGGCTTCAGCGGCTTCCTCGATAAGCGCGGAGGCGCCGGACGGTGACAATGGCCGTGGCAATTCTTCGGAGGCCGGCAATTCATCCCACAGACCGGGTGGCAAAGGCCCAAAGGCGGTTTGCTTGCGGTCGTCGTCGGCTTGGATCAGCGCCACCGGGGGCAAGCTGGTGACCCGGAAGCGATGAACCGCATCGCCATCGGACGCACGTATGCGCTGCTCGCTTTCCGGCGCGCCTGCGAGCGCCCGGCTGACGATGGAGTGCCACGTGCCGTCGCCTGGCGGGCGCTTGCCGTGATAGCCGCAGACGATGAGCCGGTCTTCGGCTCGCGTCATGCCGACATAGAGCAAACGGCGGTACTCGTCGTCGGCAAGCTCCCGGGCACGATCAGCCGCCGACCTGGAAATACCGTTGGCAATGTCGCTGCCTGCACGCCACAGATAGCCCTTGCCGTCCCAATGTTCGCCAGAACCCTTGAACGACATCAGGCGCGGCAAATGCTGGTCGCTGAACGAGCGCGCACCACTGTCGACAAGGAACACGACCGGGGCTTCCAGTCCCTTGGCGGCGTGAACAGTCATGATGCGGACTTCGTTGCGGGTCTGGTCCATCTCCCGCTTTATCTCGGGGCCGGCGCTTTCCAACGTGGCGATGAACGAGTCGAGGCCCGGCAGGCCGGTGCGTTCCTCGGCCAGGCAGAAATTGAGGAACTCATCGAGGATATCGCCGGCTTCCGGCCCCAGCCGCGCGATCATCTTCTTGCGAACGCCGTCACGCGCGAGAAGCCCGGCATAGAATTCGAACACCGGCTTGTAAGCGGCTTCTGTGGCCCACGCATCGAGCCGCTCGGCGACTGCCTGCAAGATGGCATCCGCCTCTGCCTGCTTGTGCAGCGACCTTATCAGCGAAACGCTCTTGTCCCTTTTGGCGGCAAGGTCGAATAACCGTTCTTCGGAAAGGTCGAACATCGGCGAGCGCAGCACCGCCGCGAGCGACAGGTCGTCCTCGGGTTGCACGAGGAAGCGACCAAGCGCCGCCAGGTCCTTTACGGCTATGTGGCCGGGCAGGCTCAACCGGTCTGCGCCGGCCACCGGCACATTCTTTTCCTTCAGGCTCTTCGACAAGGCGTGAACGAAGCGGTCACGCTTTCGCACCAGCACCAGAACGTCGCCCGCCTTTAGCAGCGAGCCCTTGCCCTCGATCACCTCGCCGCCTTCGATCCAGTCCTTGATCGTCTGGGCAACACGCTCGGCGACCTTCACGGCCGGCGCGCTGGCGTGATTGATCGGCAAGGCCCAATCGTCGGGCTCGTCGATCACATCGGCCCCGACCGTTGGCCACACTTCCACGTAGCCCGGCGCGTCGTTGCGAATGGCCTTGTGGTCGAGCGGGTCGGGATCGTGGCTGATGCCGCGCCGCACGTCCGGATCATCGAACACACGATCGACCGCCTTCAGCACATCTTCCGAAGAGCGGAACGACCATGTCAGCTTGAGGTCGGCAAACTCGCGGCCAGAGGCCCGAACCTTGCCGGCAAATTCTTGCTTGCTGTCGGCAAAGGAATCGGGTGCCGCACCTTGGAAGGAATAGATCGACTGCTTCTCGTCACCGACGGCGAAGATCGTCCGCAGCATGTTGCCCCGGGCGCCGGCGCCGGCGAAGAATTCCTCCGTCAGTTTCTTGACCACGTCCCATTGCTCGGGACTGGTGTCCTGCGCCTCGTCGAGCAGGATATGGTCGATACCCTGGTCAAGCTTGAACTGCACCCATGCGCCGGCATCGGGCCGCTTAAGCAGGTTGATGGTGCGAGTGATGAGATCGTTGAAGTCGAGCAGGCCGCGACCGCGCTTCAATTGTTCATAGCGGGCGATCAACCAGTCTGCGATGGTCAGAGCAGCCCGCGTGGCCTTCAGCATATGGAAAAGCGCCAGTCGATCACACGCCTTGCTGATCGCCTCGACAGCCGCGAGATAGTGTTCCGGCAGGTCCGGCATGCGGGACAGAAGAGCCTTTCCGAAAAGCCAGTCCGGCTTGTAGGCTTCACCCTTGCCGCTCAGGAATGCGCGTTGCAGGATCGCCAATCGGCGCGCCGGGTCGCTTTCTGCAAAGCCGGCCAGTGCATCATCTATCAGGGACTCGCGCGCACGGTTTGCCCCCACTTGCGTGGCCAGACCGTCGAGGGTGGCAAGGAAGGCCGGCTCGAACCCCGGCAGCGGCCATATGGCCGCCGCCATCGCCGCCTCGGTTTCATCGGGCGCAAAGCCGAACTCGTCGAACAGCGGCTGAAAGGCGGTGCTGGTTCCACCGATGTCGGCGATAAACTTACGCAAGCCATCGCGCTTGCCGACGATTTCGGCAAGCAGGGCATCGAGCCCGGTTTCGCCGCCGTGCTCCAGAACGGTGGCAAACGCTTCCGTCAGTTCGATACGTTCACCGCCGCCGACACCCGTAATCATCTCGCGTTTGGCGGTGGCAAACAGTGCCTGCTCCATTTGCGGATCGAGCATTTCGAAATGCGCGGCGATGTTGGCTTCCAGTGGAAACTGGTGCAGCACGGATTCACAGAACGCGTGGATGGTCTGGATCTTCAGGCCACCCGGCGTCTCCAGCGCCTCGGCAAACAGTCTCCGCGCCCGCCGCAACGTGTCGCGATCCGCTGTCCGACCATCCAATGCCGTTATCCGCTCGGCGAGTTCGCCATCGGCTAGCGTCGTCCATTGCGACAAAGTCGCGAACACGCGGTTCGACATGTTGGCGGCAGCCGCGCGCGTATAGGTCAGGCACAGGATCTTGGACGGATCGGTGCCGCGCAAGAGCAACCGTATGACGCGCTGCGCCAGAACATGGGTTTTGCCCGAACCGGCGTTGGCCGAAACCCACGCGGAGTTCAACGGATCGGAAGCACGCGCCTGATTGACGGCAGTGTCCGTGGGGATGGGGTAGGTTTTCTTCATTCCTCCCCACCTTCCTGCGCCCCATCGCCGCCTGCGGACCATTCGAGGACGCGCGCCAGATGGTCGTAGTCGTCGTCGGCTTCGCCTTCCCGGAATGGCAAAGCCCGCGACAGATAGCCGACAGCAGGATCGGCGTAGTGGATGAGAAGCTTTTCCAGCCGTGCCCATGCATCTTCGGCTAGGTCGGACGCGGAACGCGGCTTGCGGTTGAGCTCGAGGATCGATTCTTCAGCTACATCGCCATTGGCTTTCAACCGTACGAAAGCCAGTTGCGACGGCTCACGCTTGCCAAGTTCGCGGAACGCACCGCGCCTCAGAAGCGCGGCTTCAAGCGCAAGCTGCGGCGACAGAAGCGTGTGCGCCTGCGCCTTCGAAGGAGAGGAACCGGTCTTGTAGTCGAGGATGTCGGCCATGCCGCCGGCCAGAAGATCGATCCGGTCGGCGTAGCCGGACAGCGTGACGCCGGAGCCGCCGACTTGTGTCCGTTCGGCATGCGCCTCGGCAAAACGCCGGCTGACGGCAGCGGCGCGCTCGCGCTCCCAAACGATGATGTTGGCCGCGAGTTTTTCAAAGCGCGGCCACCACACCGCCTCGACATCCTCGGGCAGCGCGGCTTCGGCAAAGCAGGCCCGTCCGGCATCGAGAAGCAGTCTTAGCGCGTCGGAGGCACGCGGATCGGCAGTCGTCGTGGAGAAGCGGTGCAGGATGGCATGGAAGAGCGTGCCGCGCTCGGCTGCGCCCGGATCACGGATCACCGGGTCGAGAGGGTAAAGCCCAAGTATGCGCCTTGCATAGACGGCGTAGGGGTCGCGGCGCAGCGTCTCGATCTCGGTGACGGACAAATGCGTCGGCCGGAATTCGACGGGGGGTGTCGGCTTCGGCCGGGGAGCGAAGTCAAGGCGCTCGCCCGTATCGAGTGCCCGCGCCCAGGAAAGCAGTTCGTCACCGCGCCTGCGCATAATGCCGGTATGCTCGTCGCCGACGAAAGTCAGGATGCGCTGGAGCCAGCGCGACGGCACGGCAGGAGCATCGCCGGAGCGGGCGGCACGTGTGAGCACGACCTTGCCGGCACCCATCGCCATCTGGAAGTCGTGCGCGGCAAGGCCAACGCGCCGCTCCGGCGGCTCAAGGTCGATGCCGGTCTTCATCAGTCGCGACATGAAGCGGTCGCTCTCCGGCTTGCGCGGCCAGATACCTTCGTTGAGCCCGCCGACGACCAGCGTATCGACATGCTGCAATCGTGCTTCCAGAGCGCCCCAGATGGAGATGGCCTTGTCGGTACCGCGCCCGGGCTTAACCGTCTCCGGGGCCAAAAGCGCCTCCAGAACATCCGGCCATTCATCCGCGGCGAAGTTGAAGGGCGCCGAAACGGCAATGAAGTCGCGCAGCACCTCGGCCAGCTTTTCGCCCGCATCGCCATCATAGAGGCGGGAAAGACTGCCATCGGCATCACGCCCGAGCGCCTCCAATGCCGCGACGCTGGCTTCGGTCAGCGCCGCAACATCGAGGTCTGTCTGCGTGCGCAACGCCAGCAGGGGCGACAGGCTCTCCACCAGCCTGGCGACAACGGCCTGTGCCAGTTCGATGCGGCCCGCCGAGAACCGCCTGAACCAGAACGGCTCGCGCCTGCCCTCCCCGGGTGCGGCGAGCCGTTGTTCGAAGTGATGCGTCAAGGTGGCGATATCCGGCCGCCCGGTTCCGCCACGCAAGGCGACCAGTTCGATCAGTTCGGCGGCACGGCGTACGACGCTGCGTTCAAGGCCAAGCGCCAGCAGCGGATGCTTGATCAGCGCCAGCAGCGCCACCGGGTCTCCGGGCTGGAAAACGCAACGCACCATCAGGCGCAAAAGCACCGCAGCAGGCATGTTCGCCAGCAGCGAGCCGCCGGAATCATCGGCCACGATGCCGAAGCGCAACAACTCGGCTGAAACACGGCGGGCGAGCGCACGGTCGCCGGTAACCAGCGCGGCGTGTTGGCCCGGGGTTGCGATTGCCCGGCGCAAGGCGATGGCAATTGCCACCGCCTCGTCGCGCTCGTTGGCGGCCTCGACAATCGTCACCCCATCAAGCGCGGCGGCGACGTCACCCTCGCTGAACCGGCTGCGGGTTTCGGTCCACAATTCGGTGGTTTCCGCTGGTCGCAAAGCCTCACCGACCAGCCTCGCCCGCATGGAAAGCGCGCCGTCCAATGTCCCGATGTCGGCCACGTCGGCGCGCAGGACGCCAATCTTGGCGAGCAGCTTCATCAGGCCGTATTGCGGGTGGCCAAGCAGTGCCGGCCGCGCGCCCTGTTCCGAGATCGCCGAGAATGACGGCTCGTCCAGTGCCTGGTCGAGACCGGGCAGGACCAACGCACCGCTCGGCAGTCCGGCAATCACCTTGAGCAGTTCGGCAGTGGCCGGAATGGAGCCGGTCGACCCGGCGGCGACAACTGGGCCCTTCGGTGGATTGCGCTTCAGCCTCGCGGCTTCCATGCGGATCAGCGTGCTGCGATGCGCGGCGGGATTGGACCTGTCCCTTTCGGCCAGAACGAGCGGCCAATGCTCTGTCGCGATACCGAGGAAATCCAGCGTAACCTGCCACCAGCCGGCAAGGTTGCCGGTGACCAGTCCGGCAAGCTTTGCCCAGTCCGAACCTTCGGTCTCGACCTCGTCCATCAACCGTGCCAGATCGCGCGCCAGCCAGATCGCGTCGGCGGCGGAAGCGGGCACGAAGATTTCTTCATTGAAGCGCTGCGCTACTTCCGCCGGTAGTCGCCGCTTCCACGCCCGCACCAGCGTTCCGAGCAAAAGCAGCCGCTCGGTCGATCCAATCGGCGGTGATAGATCGATGGCTGCCGCACCACCGGAAGAGTCGAGCTCGAAAACCCCGTCTTCCTCGTCCACTTCGCCAAGCGGCAAGATGGTCGGCAAGATCGCCGACCCGCCACCGATCATGTCCGCAAGCACTCCCCGCAGCGCACGCGCCGCACGCCTCGTCGGCACGTAGATGGTGGCATCGGCCAGCGCCAAAGGATCTCCGCCAAAACGGAAACCCGGCACAAGCGACCCCGAAAGCAGCGCCTCGGCCAATGTTGGCAGAAAGGGCGCGCCGGGAGGAATGGAGAAAACGCGGCAGGCGCCGCTCATGGCACCCCGGCCAGCGCGCGTTCGACTGCCGCCTCGGCGAGCGGAATCGCATCGGGCGTTCCGACCGTGATCCAGTGACCCTGCATCGTCATGCCGTGCAGGCGGCCCGCCGCAATGGCGCGGTCGAAATACAGATTGAGCGAGTGGGGGTTATCGGCCGCGCCTTGGAAAATGCGCGGATGGACGATGGCCGCCCCTGCGTAGATCAGACCGGCAGGGTCGCCCTTCGAACGCTGAAGACTGCCCTCGGGTCCAATCAGGAAATCGGTGCCGCCACTGTGGCCGGTCGATGAGGCAAGGTCTGCAAGCATGAGCAGAATATCCATCTTCGCCTCGTCCCAGGCAAGGGCAAGGCGGGCCAGATTGGAGACACCGCTGTCGATCCAGAACGTATCGGCATTAACGATGTAGAAAGGGTCCGGCCCGAGGTCCGGCAGCGCCCTTACAATGCCGCCGGCGGAGTCGAGCAGTGTCTCGCTTTCGTCCGAAATGACAATTGCCGGCATCTTGCGGCGGGCCACGTGATCGACAATCTGTTGCGGCAGATAGTGGACATTGACCACCGCCTTCTCGACACCGGCAGCGGCGAGGCTGTCCAGGCCCCAATCGAGCAGCGCTTTTCCGGCGATCTTCACCAAAGGCTTCGGCATCGTGTTGGTGATCGGCCGCATGCGCTTGCCAAGACCTGCGGCCAGCACCATCGCTGTTTTCGGGGCTGAAGTCACAGGTCGCGTTCCTCAAGCAGTCCGTGCTTTTCATAGAAGGCGCGCATGTCCGCCAAGGCTGGATGGGCCAGCGCCCTGCGTAGGTAGTCGCGGATACGGGGAAGGTGCTTCAGATAGGCTGGCTTGCCGTCCCTGCGATCCAGCCGCACGAAAATGCCGAGAATCTTGGAGTTCCGCTGTGCGGCCATCAATGCATAGGACTCTCGAAACGCCTCTTCGTCAAACGGACCGGCGGCATTTCGCGCGGCAATGTAAGCCGTGAGCGTCGCCCGTTCGATTTCCGGCGAAACGGTGACGCGCGCGTCCATCGCCAACGAGGCAACGTCGTAAGCGGAAGGGCCGATCAGTGCATCCTGGAAATCGACGATGCCCAACCGGTCATGGCCGGTGCGGTTACCGCGCCAGATGATGTTGGGGGAATGGAAGTCGCGCAGCATCAGGCTGTATTCCCGCCCGGCCAGCCGGTCGAGCGCGGCATTCCATTGTTCATGATAGCCCGCGCGCAAGGCATCACCAGCCGGCGCGCCGGTAACGGCGGGAACATACCAGTCAACCAACAGGTCGGCCTCGATCAGCATGGCATCGCGGTCGAATGGGGGCACGTCATGGACGACGCCCGGCGCTGCCTCCAGCCGTTGCGGCCACAAGCGGCCATGCATCATCGCCAGAAGCTCGCCCGCCGCCGCATAACGCCCGGCTATCGGCCTGCCTTCGCCGTCGAGAAAGCTCCCAGATCCGAGATGCTCCAGCAACAGAAAGCCCTGATCGAGATCCTGCGCATAGATTTCGGGAACGGTCACCCCTGCCGTGTGCAAGGCGCGATCGACGGCAACGAAGGCGACCACCGATTGCGCCGTATGGGCGATCTCGGCATAGGGCTTTCCATCCCTAACCGGCGGCCCCATCACAAGACGGGGCGAATTCATCAGGACACTCGGGGGCGATCCGTCCCGCGTGACGATTTCGTAGGAGCGGGCGGATGCATCGCCGACGAAGTGTCGCCTTTCGGCATCACCCCAGCCTGAGCGTTCGAGAAAGTCACGCATGGCCAAAGACCGGCTGATGCGCTCAAGCGCAGCGCCCTGTCCAGACAGGCGGATATTTCGACCGTCATTTAGGTGCTCAAGTTCGATCCATACGGCATCCGGCGGCAGGCGGTTGCCCGCCCGCTCGGGCCATTCGACCAGCGCAGCGCCTTCGGCAAGCACATCTTCGAAACCCAGCTCGTCGAGTTCCACCTCTGAGGAAAGCCGGTAGAGGTCGAAATGATGGACGGGAAAACGCGCCTCGTAACTTTGCACCAGCGTGAAAGTGGGGCTTGGCACGTCCAGTTGCGCATCATCGGCCAAGGCCCGGATCAAGGCCCTCGCCAATGTCGATTTGCCGGCGCCGAGCTCGCCCTGCAGCGCAAGTATATCGCCGGGGCGCAACGCCATGGCGAGATCTTCGCCCAGCCGTTCGGTTGCGGCAGTGTCTGCAAGAAATATCTCGATGGGAAAATCCGGCATGCGGCGAGCTACTCGGCCGCTTCACGGACACCTGACGGCTGGTCCGGGAAGACGCAGACCACGGTGGTGCCCTTCCCCTTGCCCGTTTCGATACGAACGCTGCCGCCATGCAACTCGACGAAGCTCTTGACGATCGAGAGGCCAAGGCCAGCACCACGGCGGCGTCCGCCATTGACGCGCGATTCAAAGCGATGGAACACCAGATCGAGCACATCAGGCGGCATCCCCGGCCCGTCGTCATGGACGGAAAACTCGATGCCGCCCGCCGTCTGGCGGCAGGTCAAGGTGACGGTGCTGGACGCCGGCGCGTAGTTCGCCGCATTGATCAGGAGATTGTAGAGGATCTGGCGGACGCGCACCTCGTCGCCATGGAAGCTCGCGGGTGCGGCAGCGGCGTTGATCTCAAGCCTGATCGCATGTTCCTGCAGGCGCTCGGTGACCAGCTCCGCAGCGGACGAAATGGCGCGGTCGACCTGCACTTCGGAAATCTCGAGCTGCATGATGCCGGCATCGACGGTCGCCAGATCGAGGATGTCGTTGACGATGGTGAGCAGCACGGACGACGACGAGCCGATATGTTCGACATATTCGCGCTGCCTGGTCGAAAGCGGACCCGTGGCGGGCAGCGAAAGCAGTTCCGTGAAGCCGATGATGTTGGTGAGCGGCGAGCGCAATTCATACGATACGTGCTGGACGAACTCGTTCTTGAGCTGGTCGGATTTCAGCAACGCTTCGTTCTTCTCCTTCAAGGCGCGTTCGACGTTTACACTGTCGGTGACATCGACGAACGTGGTCATCACCTGACCGTTCGGCAGGTGGATCACCGCATAGCGCAGCACGCTGCCCGAATTGAGCTCGATCTGGCCGTGCCGGTCGCGGCGCTCGTCGTCAAAGCCGGTTATGGCGGCCACAAAGCCACCCCACGGACTGTCCTTGGCGCGCCGGTCGCACAGGTCGCGTATCACCGAGACGTGGCTGTTCGGAACGACCGTATCGACATCGAGACCCCACAGCGACGCGAAGGCCGGATTGGACAGGCGCAGCCTGCCATCCGGCCCGAACACCGCCACGCCTTCGGCCAGATTGTCGAGCGTTTCGCCCTGCACCCGCACCGCCGTCTGGTAGCGGCTCTCAAGGTCGATCTTTTCGGTCAGGTTCTCGAACACCCAGGTGACGCCGCCCTTCGGCTGCGGATTGGCAACGACGCGAATGGTCTTGCCGTCAGGCAGGTGCCACCAGTGTTCCTGCGGCTCGACGGAGCGGTAGGCCGAGAGCAGCGTATCCTTCCACCGGCGCCATTCCGGCTGCTCGGCGAGCTTGCCTTCGCTGCGCAGTCTGTCCAGCAGCATGGCGTGGTCGGGCCCGCTGTGCAGGAAGGCATTGTCGAGGCTCCAGAGCTTCTGGAACGCCTGGTTGAAGAAGCGCAACTTCTGGTCCGTATCGAAGATGGCAACGGCGGTGTTCAGCTGGTCGAGCGTATCGGCGTGGCTGCGCACCGTGCGTTCATATTCCTCGCGTACCGTTTCAATCGCGCTGACATCGCAGGCAAGGCCGGCGGAGCCCTCGGAGCCTGAAAAGTCGGTCACGGTAAACTTGCGCCGGTCGCCTTCGATGACCGTGGAAAGTGTCTGCTCAAAGACCGCATGCGCCTTGTGCTGGTCGGCAATGGCGTCGAGCGACTGGCTGCCGAGGAATTCCTTTTCCTTGCGAATGGCCTCGTCGGGAGTGGCCACCTCGACAGCTTCGGCATAGGCGCGATTGACCCATTTCAGCCGGCCGTCGGCCGAACGCAGCCACAACGGCATGTTGAGCGCATTGCACAGGC
>MKRZ01000032.1:0-29943 GCA_001897075.1 Mesorhizobium sp. 61-13
GGTCCGCATCGAGAGCCGGAGCAGCGGCAATGCCGCCGCGAACGACGCCTGAGAAGCGGGCCGGCTGTTCCGGCACCCGCACGGCCCCGAGCACCGGATGCTCGGCTTCCTGCAAGAGGCCGCGCGCTTTGGCATGTGGAGACGTGAGCGCTTCGGCCATGTCGTTGATCTCGGCAGCGGGCACGCCAGCGCCGACCAATGCGGCGACCGCGCCTTCGGCGGTCAGTTGGCGGGACCAGCCTTCGATCGCCTCGCGCAAGGCAGGCTCGTTTGCCAGCCGGTCGGAATCGCTGCCAAAGCGGCCATCGGCGGCGAGTTCCGGGCGGCCGATGAGATTTGCCGATATGGCGAACAGCTTGTTGTTGAGCACCGCCAGAACGAACATACCGTCACGCGCCTGAAAGGCACCGAAAGGCGCGGAGAGCGCGTGCCGGTTTCCGACGCGCTGAGGCGCCTGCCCGGAAGCCAGATAACGGGCGACGACCAGCGGCTGGATGGCGATCATCGCATCGAACATGGCGAGGTCGATGTGGCGGCCGGCACCAGTGGTATGCCGCTCGACAAGCGCGGCAAGGATGGACCAGGAACCGAACAGGCCGGCAACCACGTCTGCAATGGATTCGCCCACCAGCGTCGGCGGGCCATCCGGCGTGCCGGTAACCGACATGATGCCGCTCATGGCCTGGAGCACGATGTCGTAGGCCGGGCGGGCGGCAAGTTCGCCTTGCTGGCCGAAACCGGAAATCGAGGCATAGACCAGCTTCGGATTGATGCCGGACAGTTTTTGCCAGCCGATGCCCAGCTTGTCGGCGACGCCGGGGCGGAAGTTCTCGACGACCACGTCGGACCGGGCGGCAAGTGCCTGCGCGATGGCAAGATCGCCCGTCTTCGTCAGGTCCAGCGAGATGCTGCGCTTGCCGCGATTGACGGCCAGGAACAACGCGCTCTCGCCTTCGATGAAGGGGCCGATGTGGCGATAGTCGTCGCCTGCCGGCGGCTCCACCTTGATGACGTCGGCACCCAGATCGGCCAGCAGAGCGGTGCAGTAGGGACCGGCCAGCACACGGCTGAAATCCAGCACGCGTATGCCAGCAAGAGGGCGCGCTGTGGCTGGCTGAGAATAGGGCTCGGTCATCGGCTTCTCCGGCTGCGGAGCATGGTGGATGAAGGTCGGGCAAGACGATCGGTCGAACGCCTTCGCCTGCGGCTCTGCCTAATATGTATATACATATCATTGATTCTCGCAAGCGGAGAGTCAACGCTTTTTTGAGCAGCCGCTGGCAGTCGCCCTTCAACGGCGCTTTCAACCCAGCATTGAGTTCCGCAACGTCCGCCCTTGAAACGACACGTTGACTCGGTTTCGAAACGCTGCCTATTATGTATAGTCATATCGACTTTCGAGCGGGTCGGCGGTCGATAGTTCTTCAAGCCTACACGCCCGTCAGCGGGCATGAACACATTGGGAGGTGTCAATGCAAAAGAGGTTTTTCCTCAAAGCGCTGGTTGGTGCAGCGTTCCTTTTCGGTGCCACGGCCGGAGCCTATGCGCAAGATGCGCTGGCCCGCGTCAAGGAAGCCGGTGTCCTCAAGGTCGGCACCGAGACCGCCTTTGCGCCGTTCGACTTCATCGATGCCGGAACGCATGCGGGCCTGAACGTCGATCTGTACGACGAGATCGCCAAGGAGCTCGGCGTCAAGGTCGAATGGGTGCTGCTGCCATGGGAAGGCGTGCTGCCGGGTCTTGAAGCAGGCAAGTTCGACATCGTCGGCGGCCCTGCCACGATCACCAAGCAGCGCATGGAGCGCTACCGCTTCACGCCGCCGGTTGCGGAAGCCACCGTTGCGCTTTTGAAGCGCGCGGGCGATGAGACGGTGAAGAAGCCTGAAGATGTTGCCGGCAAGGTAGTCGGCGGCGGCAAGGCTTCGGCCCAGCTCGAACAGCTCAAGGCGTTTGTCGACACGCTGCCCGGCAAGGCGGATGTGCGCGAATATCCCGGCAACAACGAAGCCTATGCCGACCTTGCGGCCGGCCGCATCGTTGCCGTCGGCAATTCGCTGCCCAACATCGCCTTCGTCGCCAAGCAGCGCCCCGACACCTTCGAAGTGGTGCAGCCGCCGTTCGGCACCAAGGCCTATTTCGGCTATCCCGGCCTGAAGGACGACGACCACAAGAGCCTGATGGACGCGATCGAGGCCGCCATGCTCAAGATCAAGGGCGACGGCCGTCTCGGCACGATCCAGGAAAAGTGGTTCGGCGCCAAGTTCGAGACACCTGACCTGGTCAACGACCCGGCGCTCTGACCGATTGAACGGGGCCGCCGCGCTCACCGCAAGGAGAGCGCGGCGGCGTTGCTTCACATCAAGCCAACCCAAGACGGGTAAGCTACTCCATGTCCTGGAAATTGTTTGAACTGCTGGTCCAGGCATCGTTCTACACGGTGCAAATCAGCTTCATCTCCATCACGATCGGACTGGTGATCGGCACGGCGGTTTCGGCAGCCTCGCTTTCGCCGAATCGTGCGCTCTCCATTTCAGGGCGAACCTTCGTCAGCTTCTTCCGCGGCGTGCCGCTTCTGGTGCAACTGCTGCTCATCTACAATCTGCTGCCCGCACTCGGCATCAACGTGCCAAGCGTGGTTGCGGCGATCACCGGGCTTTCCCTTTGCACGGCTGCCTATCAGGCGGAGAACTTGCGCGGCGGATTCCAGAGCGTGCCGCGCGGGCTTCTCGAAGCCGCCGACATGGTCGGGCTGAGCTCGTTCCAGCAATTCAGGCGCATCAAGGCGCCGATTGCGCTTAGGCTCGCCCTTCCCTCGCTGGTCAACGAAGCAATCATGATCCTTAAGGCCTCGTCGCTGGTCTCGGTGGTCGGCATCGTCGAATTGACGCGCATGGCGCAGGACCTTGCGGCGAGCACCTATCGGCCGATCGAACTGTTTTCGGCAGCCGGTCTGCTCTACCTGATCATCAACTGGCTGATCGCCTGGGGCGGCTCGGTGTTCGAACGCTCCTTCCGCTGGGGGCGGCCATGAACTTCGATACAAACCTGATCGTAAGCATGATGCCCGAGCTAGCACGGGCGTTCGGTGTAACCCTTTTGACATGGCTGGTGGGCGTCATCGGGGCGGCGATCCTCGGTTTCCTCGTCGCCGTTGCGCGGCGTTACGGCAGCCCCTGGCTGGCCTATCCGCTCAGGCTGTGCGTCGAGGTCATCCGCGGCACCCCGTTCCTGATCCAGCTTTTCCTGCTCTATTATGGCGGCCCTTTCATCGGCCTTTCGCTCGATCCCATTCCGGCCGGCCTGCTTGGCCTGGCCGTCTATGGAGCAGCCTATTTCAGCGAGATCTTTCGCGCGGGCTTCGAGGCGGTGCCGCCCGGCCATGTGGAAGCCGCCGAATGCGTCGGCCTCAACCGCCGCCAGATCATCCAGCGCATCCTCATCCCGGAAATGACCATGCTGGTGTTGCCTGCCTCGGTCAACATGGCCATTGTCCTGCTCAAGGAAACAGCCGTGCTGTCGATCATCACCGTGCCGGAACTGACGCTCGTCATCAGCGCCATCGGTTCGCAGCAATACGCTTTCGTCGAATCGCTCTTCCTGCTCGCCCTGTTCTACTGGGGCCTGGTTGAGCTCTCGGGCCGGCTTGGACGCCACATGGAAGCCCGCCTCTCCAAATACAGGTTTGTGACCGCATGACGACGCCAGCCATTTCCGTAAGAGGCCTTATCAAGCGTTTCGGCGACGTCGAGGTGCTGCACGGGATCGATCTCGATATACCGCAGGGGCAGGTTTCCTGCCTGATCGGCCCCTCCGGTTCGGGCAAGAGCACGCTTTTGCGCTGCATGGCCTTCCTCGAAGAGGCAACCGATGGGTTGATATTCATCAATGGCGAGCCGCTCGGCTATGCGCCCGGCCCCCAGGGCAAGCCCGTTCGCCTGCCTGCGGCACGCATCCGCGCGGTGCGCTCGCAGATCGGCATGGTGTTCCAGCAGTTCAACCTCTGGCCGCATATGACCGCGCTCGGCAATGTCAGCGAGGCGTTGAAGACGGTTCACGGCGTGCGCAAGAGCGAGGCCGAAGAACGCGCCATGGTGCAGCTGAAGAAAGTCGGCCTCGCCGAGCGCGCTGGCCACTACCCGTCGCAGCTTTCCGGCGGCCAGCAGCAGCGCGTAGCGATTGCGCGCGCGCTGGCGCTCGAGCCGAAAATCATGCTGTTCGACGAACCGACTTCATCGCTCGATCCAGAACTGACCGGCGAAGTGCTCAACGTCATGCGCGCGCTGGCGGCAGACGGCATGACGATGGTTGTGGTGTCGCACGAGATCGGTTTTGCGGCGGCGGTGTGCCAGCAGATCGCGTTCCTGGACAACGGCAAGCTTTTGATGACGGGTACGCCGCAAGAGATATTCGGCAAACCACGCCATCCGCGCCTCGACCAGTTCCTCGACACCTATCTGGACCGTGGCGCCGCGATGCTTGTCTAGGACCGCAAAATGGAGGCGCTGGTAAACCCCGACAGACGCTCACTGCACCAGCGCATTCTCGACGACGTACAAGGCCGCATCCTGTCGGGCGAATGGCCGCCCGGCCACCGCATTCCCTTCGAGCACGAAATGACGGCGCAGTATGATTGCTCTCGAATGACCGTGAGCAAGGTGCTGAACCAGTTGGCGAGGGCCGGCCTCATCGAGCGCCGTCGCCGCAGCGGCAGCTTCGTGTTGCGGCCGCATTCGCAATCGGCGGTGCTGGAAATCCGCGACATCATGACGGAGGTGCAGGCGCTTGGTCTCGCCTACAGGTTCGAGATCGTCAGCCGGGCCAAGCGACGCGCTACCAGGACCGACCTTGACCGATTGCATCTGGAAGCGAAAGTTCCGGTGCTCGATCTGGCCTGCCTGCACTTCGCCGGCAAGGAGCCGTTCTGCCACGAGGAGCGCCTGATCAATCTCGATGCGGTGCCCGAAGCCGATGCAGAGGCATTTGCCGAGCGTGCGCCCGGCCCATGGCTTGTCGAGCGTGTTCCCTGGACAACCGCCGAGCATCGCATCCAGGCGATCGGTGCCAACCCTTTAACCGCCGCAGCACTTGGCATTGCCGAAGGCGCGGCCTGCCTTCTGATCGAACGGCGCACAAAAGGCGCCGAACAGCCGATTACACATGTGCGCCTGACATACCCAGGCGATGGCCACGAGCTAGTCGCCCACTTCGCGCCATCGCGAAACTAGGCGGGACCTCGTCTGTAATCAGGCCAGAGCCTGTTCCGTTGCCTGGTCGAAATAGCGCAGTTGGCCGGGCTCGACGGTGAGATAGACCGGAGTACCCGGTTTCAATTCACGCTCCGCCTCGACGCGCGAAACCATGATGCGCGCCCCTTCGGCAATGACCTCGACCAGTTGCTCAGCACCAAGTTGCTCGGTCAGTTCGACCCGACCGTGCAGAGCGTTATCAGTCTTGGAATCGTGCAAACGGATATGCTCCGGCCGCAGACCGACAATGACGTCGCGCCCATCCTGTCCGACCAGCCCGCGCGCGCTTTCATTTGAGACATGGAATGCCCCGCCCGGCGCGTGGATATGGTAGCCTGACCCGTTGCGTTTCACCTTGCCGTCAAGGAAGTTCATCGCCGGAGAACCGATGAAGCTTGCCACGAAGCGCGTGCTCGGGCGCGAGTAGATTTCCCAAGGCGTGCCGACCTGTTCGATGCGGCTGTTGTTCATCACAACGACACGATCACCCAGCGTCATCGCCTCTACCTGGTCGTGCGTGACATAGACGGCGGTGGTCTCGACGCGACGATGCAGGCGCTTCAATTCAAGGCGCATATGCGCGCGCAGCTTCGCGTCCAGGTTGGACAGCGGTTCGTCGAACAGGAAGACCTTGGCATTGCGCACGATGCAGCGGCCGAGCGCAACCCGCTGCTGCTGGCCGCCAGACAGTTCGCGCGGCTTGCGCTTGAGCAGGTCGCGCAGGCCGAGGATGTCGACCGCGCGGTCGATCTCCGTCTTGATAATATCTTCGGACACCTTGCGGTTGCGCAGGCCAAAGGCCAGATTGTCGTAGACTGTCATATGCTGATAGAGCGCATAGTTCTGGAACACCATCGCGATGTCGCGGTCGCGCGGCGGCAGGTCATTGACCGTCTGGTCGCCGATGGCGATGGTGCCGTCGGAAATGTCCTCGAGGCCTGCGATCATGCGCAGCGTCGTGGATTTGCCGCAGCCGGACGGACCGACAAGCACGAGAAACTCCTTGTCGCGTATGGTCAGGTTGACGTTGTCGACGGCGTTGTAGCTACCGTAGCGCTTGCAGACGTCGCGCAGAACGACTTCAGCCATATCAAAACTCCGAATTGGGGCGCGTTCAGATGCGCAAGCCTTGGATCACGTATTTCTGGGCGAACAGCGTAATGATGACCGCTGGAATCATGGCCATCACCGCCATCGCGCTCATCAGGTTCCACTCGGTGCCGAGTTCGGTCACAAACTGTGCCATCGTCACGGTCAGCAACGGCGTGCGGTTGCCAGTGAGGATGAGGGCGAACAGGAACTCATTCCAAGTCCATAGCCAGGACAGGATGCCGAGTGCGGCGATTGCAGGACCGGCGGCAGGCAACGCCACCCGGCGAAAAGCGCCCCAACGCGTGCAGCCGTCGATCATCGCGGCATATTCCATCGACGGATCGATACCGTCGAAAAAGCCCTTCATGATCCACGAGAAGAAGCACACATGCACAGCGACATGTGCCGCCAGGATGCCGAAGAAGGTGTCGTAGAGGCCGAGCGACTCGTTGACCACATAGAGGGGAAGCACCCAGGAAATGTAGGGCACCGTTCGGAACACATAGATCGATGTGAACCAGGTTTTCGGCAGCCAACCCTTGAAGCGTGACAGCATATAACCGCTGGTCACGGTGACGCCGAGGGACAGGACCGTAGCTGCCGTCGCGACCAGGAACGAGTTGAAAAACGCTTCTATAACCACGCCGCGCTGGAAGACCTCGACATAGTTGGCCAGCGTGAACTCGGTGCCGCGATAGATGTAGTAGACACCCCAGCCCGGACGCAGCGATGTCACCACCAGGATGATGATCGGCGCCAGGAACAGCAGGAGCACGGCCGAGACCGCGAGGGTCATGAAAGCTGCGCGGGCACCGGGGCGCAGCATGTCGAACAGACCGGTGCGTCGCGGCAAGGAGCTGCCAGAGGAAGCGAGGCTCATCGGGACACATCCATGAAACGGTTGATGAGTGCGTAGAGCGCCAGCCCTGCCACCATGATGATCAGCGTGCCGATGACGGCAGCCGCCGAGCCGCGGGCGAAATTCAGGTTCTGGAACGCTTCCATGAACACGTAGATGCTGAACACTTCGGTGGAACGCGCCGGACCGCCGCCGGTCAGCAACCAGACCTGGTCGAAGGTGCGGAAGCAATCGATCGCCCGGATGACAACGCAGACGCCGATGACCGGTCGCAGCATCGGCACGGTGATATGTGTGAAGATGCGCCAGCGCCCTGCGGCGTCGAGTGCGGCCGCCTCGAAGGGTTCCTTGGGAAGGCTCTTCAACCCTGCAAGCAGCAACAGGGCGAACCACGGCGTCCAGATCCAGACATCGGTGAAGACGATGACGCCAAACGCATACCAGCGGTCGGCAAGCCAGGCCGGCTGGCCGAGCCCCAGCCAGCCGAGGAATGCGTTGACTACGCCGAACTGGTCGTTGAAGGTCCAGCGCATCATCGTCGAGGCAATGACGGGACCAATCATAAGCGGCAGCAGCACCACGGTCTGGACCAGACGCTGGGCGGCAATTCCGCGATGCAGGAGCAGTGCGACCGCCATGCCCAGCGCCAGCGACAGGCCGACCGAAGCGACGATGAGCAGGAACGTGTTGGGTAGTACGGTGAACAGGAAATTGGTGTCGCTGAGCACATAGCGGTAGTGCTCGAGCCCGACCCAGGTTTTGTCCGGGTCGTAAAGAGACCAGCGGCGGAAACTTGCATCCGTGCCGATGAAGATCGGCACGACCTGGAACAGCAACAATACAAGCACGGACGGCAGGATCAGGCCGATCTGGAAAGAGAGCCGTTCGCCGATCAATCGGCTCCGGCGTCGCGCCGCGGGGATTGCTCCCCGCGACGCGCTTTGTTGATCTGCGGCAACCGTCGGCATCACGCTACTTCGCGATCTGCTGAACGGCTGCGTCGTGCAAGGTCGTCATGCCTCGCTCCAACACGGCAGGTATGTCTTCCCGCTTTCCACTCAAGGCTTCGGTCGAGATATCGGCATAGGCCTTTTGCACTGCCGGCCAGTTGGGGAAGTAGTAGGCCGACAGGACCTGGTCCTTCACGTCGAAGACCACGGCCTTGAGCTTGGCGAACACCGGGTCCTGCGCGGCCAATTCAGGCCACAGGTCGGTGTTTGGCGGCGGTCCGCCCGTGCTCTTCCACTGCGCGATCTGGCCCTCGTGGTCGAGCAGCATTGCTCCGAGCGCCTTCTTGGCGAGGTCCTTCTGCTTGGCATCGATGGCCTTCGGGATACCCCAGGCCCAGATGGTGTCCCAGGCGACATTGTTGTCGAGGCGCGGTCCCATTGGCCACAGCGCCATCCCGACCTTGCCGGCGATCTTCGACTTCTCAGGATCGTTGAACTGCCCCCAGAAAGTGGAGTCGGCAAAGGTGAAGGCAGATTCGCCGGCCATGAAGATGGCGTTTGCCTCGTTGCGGCCGTAGGAAATCATGGCCTCGGGGCTGATCTTGTCCTTGTGCAGGTTGTCCCACCAGAACTCGATGGTCTCGCGGTGGCAATCCTCGGTCAGGGTCGGAACCCAGCCGCTCTTGTCGAGAACGGCGTTGTCACGCTCGAACTTCGGATTGAAGATGTCGCAACCGTTCGTCCACAGCGACCACCAGATCGAGAACCAGGTGTTCTGGTGCGTCATGCCGCCGACATAACCCCACTTGGTCTTGCCCTCTTCCTGCAGCTTGTGACCAACCGCCACCATGTCGGCCCAGGTCTTCGGCACGTCCTTTTCGTCGACCAGGTCGGTGCGGTAGAAGAAAGTTCCAACCGTATGCGCCAGCGGCACCGCCGTCGGCTGGCCTTCGTCATTGGGGAAGGCGCGCATCGGACCCTTGCGGATCTTGTCCATGCCGGCGACATCCGAGGTCTGCTCGACCCACTGCTTCCACAACTGACCCCAGTCGTCGTTGTGCCAGAAGATATCGCAGTCGGCGCCGCCGCTGCTGAGCATCTGGCTCATTTTCGGCAGGTAGACCGAATAAGACATCGGGTTTTTTTCCAACTCGACGCCGCTTGCCTTAGCCCACTTCTCCATCATGGCGACATTCGCCTCGATGACGGGGTGGCTCATGTAACAGACCTTGAGCGTGTCCTCCGCCTGCGCCGGGGTAACCCCGATCGCGGCCATGCCGAGCAACAAGCTCCCAGCCAAAGGCAGCCCGCCTAACTTTCGTGTCATAAATTTCCTCCCAAGAAGTCCGATCCACGCCACCAGCACAGCCATCAATCCGTGCGAGCCACATGTCTCAGTTGCGTGTCGCTCCCAATTTGTATGAAACCGCTTTCATTTTCTTCTGAAAAGCAACGGCGCGCCTGATTGTGCGCCGACGACCGGCCTCTACTTCTTGGATTAGCCCGGAAAACCTAGCCTTTTGTCAAACCGCGAGTCAAGCGGCAGATATGGATTTTGGCTCGGATACGACGAAGGTCTGGTATGAAAAGGGGTAAAATCTGCATGCTTTCTGTGCTATTTTTACACAGAATTTTCTAAGTAATTGTTTTTAATATATATATTGTAATGCAAACGCTTTCATACATTTGGCAATGGTGTTTCTTTGATGCTACGCTGGGCGTTACTGGATTCGCCTGGTGCGGAAGGAGTCTCGATGACGCAGTCACAGCAAGGCGAACCGAAGCGCCACCGCTCCCGCCGAAGCGCCAAGCGCAAGATGCGGCTTGCCGACGTTGCCCGTCGCGCCGGAGTTTCTGAAGCAACCGCCTCGCGGGCCATCAACCGGCCCGAGCTTGTGCGGCAAGAGGTTCGCGAACGCGTGGCCCGCGCCGTTCAGGAGCTGAGCTACGTCGCCCATGGCGCCGCCCGCGCCCTCGCCTCTGACCGGACGCACTCCATCGGCCTGATCGTGCCGACATTGCGCACGGCGGTTTTTGCCGAGTCGGCGGAGATTTTGCAGCAGGCGCTCAATCGCAGCGGCTACCACCTGATAATTGCAAGCTCCGAATACGACAAGGCGCGCGAATACCATGAAGTCAGGGCGCTTCTGCAGCATGGCATCGACGGCATGGTCCTGGTGGGCCAGGATCACGCACCCGAACTATGGCAGCTCCTCGAGAGATCAGGGCTCCCGTTCGTCACCGCCTTCCAACATGCGGGCGAATCCTCCTACCCTTGCATCGGCGTCGACAATCGCCAGGAATTTTACGATGCAACCCGCTTCCTCATCAATCTCGGGCACACCAATATCGGCGTGTTGACAGCCGAGACAGCCAGCAACGAGCGCCTTGCAGCGCGCGTTGCTGGCGCGCGGGACTGCATTGGCGACCACAGCCTGCCCAAGCCGGATGTCGTCGAGGTGCCATCGACGCTGACAGATGCGCGCCAGGGGCTGCGTCGTCTGGTCGAGCGCAACGCGCATCTCACGGCCGTGGCCTGCACCAATGATTTGATGGCATTCGGCGCTCTGGCAGAGTGCCGGACCCTCGGCATCGACGTGCCGGGGCAGCTATCGGTAATCGGCTTCGACGATCTCGATATTGCCGAGCACACACAGCCTTCGCTGACCACCGTTCGGCTTCCGCTTGCCGAGCAAAGCCGGCGCGTGGGCGAATATCTGCTGGCCCGTATCGAGGGACGTGATGCCCCATCTTCCACGCGCCTGAAGGCGTCCTTCATCGTGCGTGAATCAACCGGGCGCCCGCCCGAACCTGCAAGAGCGACGGCTCAGCGCGGCACCGCGGACGCCGGACCTTTGCAAACGCCATCTTCGAAGAAGCGCGCCCGCTCGGCCGCCGAATAACCAAGTTCGATAAGGATTTCTGCAGTCTGGGCACCCAGCGGTTGTGGCGTCAGGCGCAATGCCGGCGCGGCCCCGTCATAGCGGACCGGATGAGCCACCAACGTGATCGGTTCGCCGGCGGCGCTGCGTGTATCGAAGAAGCAGCCGTTGTGACGCACTTGCGGGTCCGCCAGCACCGATTCGTAGTCGCCGACCCGCGCATGCCAGATGCCAGCCTTGGCAAAGATTGCTTCCCAGTCGCCAGCGGGCCGCTGGACAAGCACGTCTTCCAGCAGGGAACAGATGCGGTTGCGCTCCGTCCACGCGTCCGTATCGTCGATGGTTGCCAGGTCCGCCGATCCGGTTGCCTCGGCCAGCGCCTTGAGGCTGGTGAGTGAAATCGCCAGATCCGCATCGGCGGTGCGGTAGATGCCGTAGGGCGCAGGAAAATACCAGCCGCCCAGCGAGCCTTCCGTTGCAATGCCCGCTTCCGGGCGCGGACCGTTCAGGTAAGTGACGAAGGATTCAAGCTGTAGGTCGATCGCGGCATTGAGCAGGCTGACATCGACCCGGCAACCCTTTCCGGTGACGCAGCGCCGATAAAGAGCGGCCAGAACGCCCAGCGCCAGCAACGCCGCCCCATGATGGTCGACCACCGAAACACCCACCGGGCGCGCTGTTTGCCCAGCGCGCCCGGTGATCGCGGCCAGTCCGCTCATCGCCTGGATCAGGAGATCCTGGCCGGGGCGGTCGCGATAAGGGCCGTCGGCTCCGAATCCGGAGGCGGATGCGTAGACGACCCTGGGATTGAAGGCCTGGACCGCTTCGAAGCCGAGACCGAGTTTATCCATGACGCCAGGCCGGTAGTTCTCGACCACGACATCTGCCTGGGTAACAAGCCGCCGCGCAATCTCCGCGCCCGCAGCCGACTTGAGATCGAGCGCAAGACTGCGTTTGTTTCTGCCACCGGCCAGAAAAAGCGGCGTATCGGAGCCGATCCACTTGCCTGCCGCCGCCCAGTGCCGTTGCTGACCGCCGCCAAGCGGCTCGATCGCCACCACGTCCGCGCCCAGGTCAGCAAGGTGCTGGACGCCGACCGGCCCCATCAGGAAATGATTGAAACTGACAATGCGTACGCCGTCGAGAAGGGTCACTGTGTTTCCAATTTTTGCAAGCGTTTACATATCGAACAAGCCGACGGCTTTTGCCACTACCATACAACCATATGTTTTTGTGTATATTATCCAAGCGTATCGTTGACTTGAGACTTTCAATGTGACAGATCGATCAAGTTTATGAAAGCGTTTTCATTATTATGACGACAGCCGAATTGATCGAGACGAGCGTGCCCGGGAGCGGCGTGCGACTGATCCGCCTCAACCGGCCCAGCCGGCTGAATGCATTGAGCGGCGATCTTCTGGTCGAGCTTGCGGCGGAACTGCATGCCTGTTCTGCAAGCGACGAAATTCGAGCGGTCGTACTGACTGGTGACGAGCGCGCCTTTTCTGCCGGTGCGGACGTGCATGAAATGGCCGCTGCCGGGATCGACGCGATCTACGGTCCGCACCGGCTCAATGCCTGGAAGGCTATCGATGCGTTCGACAAGCCGCTGATTGCGGCGGTTGAGGGCATTGCCTTCGGCGGCGGGCATGAGCTGGTCATGCTGTGCGATATTGTGGTTGCCGGAGCCAAGGCCCGTTTCGCCCAACCCGAGATCGACCTCGGCTCGTTGCCTGGCGATGGCGGCACGCAACGTCTGCCGCGCAGCCTCAGCAAGGCTCAGGCGATGCGACTGGTCCTGACCGGCGAAGCCATCGACGCGGCGACTGCGGAGCGCTGGGGACTGGTGTCCGATCTGGTGCCGGCTGGCGAGGCCGTGCAATGCGCCGTCGAAATCGCCGCCCGCATCGCCGCCAAGGCACCCGTTGCAGCGCGCCTGGCGAAGCAGGCAGTGCGCACCGCCTATGAGACGGCGCTTTCAGCGGGCCTCGATGCCGAACGCCAGCAAGTCCGGCTCAGCTTCCAGACCAAAGATCACGACGAGGGCGTCGAAGCCTTCATGACGAAACGCAAACCGATCTTCCAGGGACGCTGAAGCATGGCTCGCACTGTTATCGTCACGGGTGCCGCCTCCGGCTTCGGCGAGGCGATCGCCAAGAGTTTCGCGGCGGCAGGCGACGCCGTCATGCTGGCCGATATCAACGAAGTCGGCGGCCAGCGCGTGGCGGGAGAGATCGAGGCCGCAGGTGGCAACGCCCGCTTTCAATACACTGATGTGGCCGATGCGCGCTCCACACAAAGGCTGATCGATACGACAATCGAGTGGTCAGGCGGCATCGATGTTCTGGTCAACAATGCTGGCATCACGCATCCGCCAGTTCCGGTCGAGAAAATAGGCGAGACAGAGTTCGACCTGGTTTTCGCAGTCAACTTCAAATCCGTCTACCTGATGACGACCCAAGCCATACCGGCGCTGCGCAAACGCAAGGGAGCGATCGTCAACGTCGCCTCAATAACCGCCGAACACCCGCGCTGGGGGCAGTCTGTCTATGCCGCGACCAAGGGGGCAATGATCAGCTTTACCCGGGCGCTGGCGATTGAACTTGCGCCCGACGGCGTGCGCGCCAATGCCGTCGCACCGGTCGCGTCGCTCACCGGGATGACCAAGGACACGCTGGGCAGCGCCGATCCGCAGGCCCGCCGCCGCCAGATCGAAGCGACCATACCGCTTGGGCGGCTTGGCGAAGCTTCTGACATTGCCGACGTGGTCAGTTTCCTGGCGTCGCCCGCCGCTGCATTCCTTACCGGCGTTTGCCTGCCGATCGACGGCGGCCGTTCAATATAGCAATTTCGTGCAAGTTGCTTGAGCCGCATTCGCGCCGGGAAGCCGAAAGGCTCCAGAATTTTTCCTAGAGGGTGACATCCCGGTCGAGCGGAAATATCGGGCGCGGCACGTTACGATAGTGGCGGCGGTGATATTGCGGCGTCGACAATGCGCCACTGTCACAGACGATGACGCGGCCAGAGATAGGCTCGAAAGCAGCGCGAAAATGCTGCATTGATTTCAGCCCGATGACTGACTTCTCGGCAGGCATGATCCCGAACGCCTTGAACTGTTGCTGGTCCAGCATTTGCGAATTGCCGCTCACGACCAGCACATCGATGTCGTCGATGCGCAGAACGGCCGTCGGGCCGAAGCTGTAGTGCAGGCCGCCGATGATCGGCCCATCCCCTACGAAGCGGCCATCGCTGATCAGGCGAATTTCACCTTCGACTTCTAGCGGTCCGCCACCGAAAGCCGGATCGTTCTTGCCGCCAAGCTGCAGTCTCACCCGGTCCCCTACCTTATGCGTGGTGAGTTGGGTGGCGGCTTCAGGGTCAATCATCGGACCGAAGGCCGCATTCTGCAATCTGGCATCCAGCATTGCCTTGAGCAGATTGGTCGCGTCACCATAGGCACCGGAGCCTGGGTTGTCGGAATAGTCCGCAATGATCAGCGGACCATTCGATGCGTCGAAGGCGGACGCGATAGCGGCTGCTTCCTCGACTTCGAGGTAGCGGTTCTCGCTGGCAAAACGGGAATCCCAGATGGCGTCCGAAAGCTCCTCGGCCATGGCACGGGCGCGCGCTTTTGCCCCCGCTATTTTGCGGTCGAAGGTAACGAGAACGGTCGGGCCGACTTCCCTGATGTCGGCATCGGAAAACCCGGCATTGATGGACACCGCATGAATGCCCGGCTCCGTCTCGAAATCGCGTGCACGCTCGTAGACGGCGACCATCGGGCCAGCATCGGAGCGGCCGGCATTGATTTCATCGAGCATGGGCCGATGCGCGCGCAAGGTCGCCGGATCGATACGGCCGCTCATCGTTTGCTCAAGAATTCGACCGGCCTGCAATCCGCGCTCACGCATATCGATATGCGGATAGGTCTTGTACGACACGATGATGTCCGCCAGTTCGCACATTTGCGGGGTGGCGTTGGCATGGAGGTCAAGGACGATTGCGATCGGCATTTTCGGCCCGACGATCGCGCGCAACCGCGACAGCAACTCGCCCTCGCCATCCTCGCAAAAGTCCGGCACCATCGCCCCGTGCAGGCCAAGGAGTATGCCGTCCAGGTCGTCCTTTTCGGCGCGCACCGCATCGCAGATCTTGCCGGCGATATGGTCGAAAGTTGACCGTGCCACCCGAGCACCGGGGCCGGCGTGGGCGCTGATGACGTGCTGCATTTTCCAACCAGCCTCACGCGACGCATCGAGGAAGCCGGCCAATTCGGTATTTGCACTCCCATATGCGGCAATTGCGGCTTCGCCCTCAGCCAATGCTTCCGCCTCGAAATCGGCAAGCGTGGTGGCCCCCTTCTTGAAAGTGTTGCTTTCATGCTGGAATTCGGCTGTCAGCACATGCTTGCTCATGATGGCTCCTTCTCGTCGTCTGCTATTGGATGGAAACAGGCAGCACGATGCCCGCTTGCGTGCATTGTCAGGCTCGGCCGCTCGCTGAGGCAGCGTGATGATGCGCGCGAACACCGCGCCGCAAAGGCGCAACCCTTGGGGAGATTGAAGGCGGATGGGATTTCACCGGTCAGCGAGGCGAGATGCCGTCTCTTGCCGGGATCGGGGCTGAACGTGCTGTCGAGCAGCGCGCGCGTATAGGGATGGCGCGGCTCGGTGCTCGGAGACGGAAGTTCCTCGACCACGGCGCCGAGATACATCACGATAATGCGGTCACAGAAATAGCGGACCAGGCCGAGGTCGTGCGAAATGAAGAGGTAGGTGAGACCGAGATCCCGCTTCAGGTCCTGAAGCAATTTTATGATCTGCGCCTGAATTGAAACGTCGAGCGAAGCCGTGGGTTCGTCAAGCACGAGCAGATCAGGCCGCAGAGCCAGCGCCCGGGCAACGCCTACCCGCTGGCGTTGACCGCCAGAAAGCTGGTGCGGGTAGCTGCGGGCGATTTCCCCGGCAAGACCGACCTGATCGAGCAGTTCAGCGATCCGCCCCGGCGCAAGCACTTCGCCCTGCACGGTGAAGGGTTCGCCCACGACCTGCTCGATCGTAAAACGCGGGTCGAGCGAGGAGTATGGGTCCTGGAACACCATCTGCATGCGCCGCCGCGCCTTGCGTAGATCACGTGGCGCAAGCTTGCCGAGATCGATGCCATCGAAATGTACGGTCCCTTGCGTCGGCTCCAGCAAACGCAAAACCAGCCGCGCCAAGGTCGACTTTCCACAGCCGCTCTCGCCAACCACGCCGACCACCGATCCACGGCTGACGGCGAGGCTGACATCGCGCACCGCCGTCATGCTGCGGCGCGGCGCGAACAGACCAGCGCCGCTGTCGAAGCGCTTGGTAAGCCGGTCGATGACCAGAAGGTTGGTGGCGTCAGCCATGTCGCTGATCGCCGTTGAGCGGGAAATGGCAAGAAACGACGCCGCCCGGCAGTGCAGTCGCACCGGGCACGTTCGTCTCACACACCGACTGACGCCCGATACAGCGCGGATGGAACCGGCATCCGGGAGGAAAATGCGCCACGGAGGGCACGGAACCGGCAATTCCGGTCAGGCTGTCGCGCGCCATGCCATCCTTGGGAATGCAGTCAATCAGCGCGTGGGTGTAGGGATGAGCGGGTGTTGCAAACAGTGCGTTTACGCCCTGTTGTTCAGCCAGGCGGCCGGCATAGAGGACAGCGACCCGGTCGCAGCATTGCGCCACAACGCCCATGTCGTGGGTGATCAGCACCAGCGCCAGTCCGCGCTCGCGAACCAGCGAGGTGAGCAGATGTATGATTTGCGCCTGAACGGTCACGTCGAGTGCGGTTGTCGGTTCATCCGCGACGATGAGGTCCGGCTCGCCGGCGAGCGCCATGGCGATGACCACCCGTTGCTTCATGCCACCGGAGAGTTGATGCGGATACTGGCGATAGATCGTTGCGGCCTCCGGTATCCGCAACTGCGTCAGGATTTCGATTGTCCGGCTGCGGGCAACGTCCGCCGTCAAGCCGAGATGCAGCCTTGCCACCACATCGACCTGTTCACCGATTGGTTGAAGCGGGTCTAGTGCCGTCATCGGGTTCTGGGTGATGAAGGCGATCCTTCGACCGCGGAACTTGCGAAGCCTGCTTTCGTCCAGCCTGGTCAGATCGGTGTTATCGAAACGAATAGCTCCAGCCGTCACGCGCGCTCCAATCAGCGGCAAAAGGCCGGCGATTGCCAAGGCGGTCAGCGATTTGCCGGATCCGGATTCACCGACCAGTCCAAGGATTTCGCCCCTGTCGACCTCGAAGGCGATTTCTTCCAGCAATGTGAGCCGACCGATGCCTACCGACAGCCGATCGACCTCAAGAAGGCCCATAATGGTTCCTCATTCGGTTCTCGGCCTTGAGCGGACATCGAGCCCGGCGATCAGCGCATCGCCGAACAGGTTGATGCTGACGACGGTGATTGCTGCGGCAAGGCCCGGAAAGATGATGATCCATGGCGCCTTGAACAACAGGGCCGTACCTGACGACATCATCGCGCCCCAACTCGGCGTCGGCGGCTGCGCACCAAGGCCGAAGAACCCAAGCGTCGCCTCCAGGATAATGGCGTCTCCGGTAGCCAGCATGCCGCTCACCAGCACCGGCGTGATTGCGTTTGGCAGGAGATGTCGAAACAGGATGTGGCGATGCGAGGCGCCAAGACCCGATGCCGCTTCGATGAATGTCTCGGACTTGATCGCCATGACCTGCGCGCGCGTCAGGCGTGCGAACTGCGCCAGATAGGCAACGGTTATGGCAACCATCGTGCCGGTTACCCCCGGTCCGATGATTGCGACCAGGATCAGCGCCACGAGGATTTCAGGGAATGACCAACTCAAATCGATGACGGTTGTAATCATGCGATCGAGACGTCCGCCGAAATAGCCGGCTGCTGCGCCCAGAACCATCCCCGCCAACACCGAAAGGCCGATGGAGATGACCGAAACCGAAAGCGAGATCCGCGCGCCGTAAAGTATGCGGGTGAGAAGATCGCGCCCGAATTCGTCCGTCCCCAGCCAATGCGACAGGCTGGGTGGGCTGTAGGCGGCACTCAGTTGCTGGACGTCGTACTCGTAGGGCGTGAGCACATGGGCAAAAATGGCCGCCAGTGCGAGAAGCACCAGCCATCCGCCGGCTATCGCGCCGGTCTTCGTGCGAAAGGCCCTGGCAACAAGGTGGTCGCGCAAGGCAGGGCGGGCGGATGACGCGGCGGCGGTCATTTGAGGTTCGCCCTGACCCGTGGATCTATTGCCGCCTGAAGGATATCGCCCACGAGCGTTCCCAACATCACCGCCATGGCAAGCATGAGCAGGCAGGCCTGGACGACAGGATAGTCGTGCTGGTTGAGCGCCTTGATCAGCAAGGTGCCGAGGCCCGGACGGGCGAACACGACCTCGACGGTAACCGCGCCGCCAAGTATCCAGCCAATTCTGAGCGCCAATATCGTAACCACCGGCGTCAGCGCGTGACGCAGCACGTGGCGCAACCTGATGCGCGATGGCGGCAAGCCCTTGGCATGCAAAAGCAGGACGAAATCCTTTTGCGCAGCTTCGATCATCGCAATGCGTGTGACGCGCACGACCAGGGCTGTGCCCGCCAGCCCGATGGTCAACACGGGCAAAACGAGTGACGACCATGTCCGCGCCCCTGAGACGGGGAACCAGCCAAGCACGACCGAAAACAACAGGATCATGAGCAGGCCGAGCCAAAAGGTCGGCAAGGTCGAGCCGAGAAGCACGCCCCCCATGATGGCTTGGTCAATCGGACCATCGCGGTAGCGCATGGCGACCGCCCCGAGAACGATGCCGACCCCTGCCGAAACCAGCAATGACAGACCGCCCAATGCCAGCGAGTGCGGTAGAGCCTGCGCGATCAATGTGGAAACCGGTCGTTGCGCGACGATTGCAGTTCCGAGGTCGCCGCGCACAAGACCAGCCAGCCAGATCAGGTATTGCTCCGGCAAGCTGCGGTCCAGGCCGTAGCGCGCGACGATAGCCGCGCGCTGTTCGGGGCCTGAGCCGATCTTGATGAGGTTGTCGACAGGGTCTCCCGGGATCAAATGAATGATCAGGAAAATAACCACCGACACCGCAAGAAAGACCGGCACCAGCATCAGCAGCCGTCTGACAACATATGCGGTCATTGCGGCCCGCCCTGCCCTCGTTTCGCGGTTGTGGGCTCTACTCCTTGACCGTCATGTCCATGAAGGTCGCCGGACCTACCTCCGTGCCGCGGATATGTTCAGGCAACACCAGGCGGTCCTTGTTGTAGGCAACGTTGACCGTTGGCTGGTAAATCGGCGCCATCGGGAACTGCGACAGGACATATTCGTGATAGGTCTTGAAGTTGGCCTGCCTCTGCTCGCTGTTGGCCGAGCCTGACATGGCCTTCTTTCGCAATTCCTCGGCTTTCGGATCGTTGAACATGGACGTGTTGGGATAGCCCAGCCTGTCGCCGCCAAAGAACCAGTCGACGATGTCGGCATTGTTCCATTCGTAGGAACGCACGGCCAACTGCTGTTTGCCGGACTTGTACTGGTCACGTATCGAGGAGCTGTCGAATGAGGTGATCTCGGCATCGATGCCGACCGCTTTCAACTGCGCCTGCACAACTTCCGAAAGGCGACGGAACGACGTGTCGCTCTGCGTCCACAAGGATACTTTCAGCGGAGTGCCGTCCTTCGCCCTTATCCCGTCATCCGCCATTTTCCAGCCGGCCTCGTCGAGCAGGGTCTTGGACCGCTCGGGATCGTATTTGACGAGATACTTCGGATCGACTTGCGATTCCGGCAAGGCACTGATGAGGAACGTGTTGGCGACGGAGCCGACACCGCCATAAATCGAATCCAATATCTCCTGCTGGTTGATGGCAAATGCCGCGGCCTCGCGGACCTTGATGTCGGTGAACGGAGCCGAGGTGACGTTGATCGACATGTAGGCGACTTCACTGCCCGGCAACGTCAGGAGAGCTATGTTCGGCTCCGACTTCAACTCGCCCATGAAATCGGTAGGCACGCCTAGAAGCATGTCCACCCCACCGGTCTTGAGTTCCAGGAAGGCGGTCGATTCTTCTGGGATCTCGCGAAACGTCAGCTTCTGGATCTTGGCCGGACCGGTGTTCTTCGACAGCGGCGATCCCCAGGTGTAGGCGTCGTTGCGCACCAGCACCGTCTCGGAGCCGACGTTGAAAGTTTCAAGCTTGTAGGGGCCCGTGCCGATGGCTTCCGTCACGCCGAACTTGTCGCCCAACGCCTTGTAGGCTTTCGGCTCGGGGATAGCCATGAAGGTGCTGGACAGGTTGTACAGCAGATTGGGATCAGGGTGCTTCATGGCGAACTTGACTGTGTAGTCGTCGACGACCTCGACCTTGTCGATCGCCTCGCTCATGTAGGCGTTGTCGCTTTCCTTGAACAATTCGAGCCAGGCCGGAATCGTCTGCGCGTTGAAAGGTTCACCGTTGTGGAAGGTAACGCCCTTCTTCAGGTGGAAAACCCAGGACATGCCGTCAGGCGCTTCCTCCCAGCTCTCCGCCAGATGCGGATGAAACGACAGGTCCGCATCCTGTTCGACCAGCATGTCGTAGATGAGACCGGTCGCAGCGTTGAGCATCGACGCCTTGATCGGATTGTAGGTCGGTGCGCCGACCTCGTTGGTATTGAACACGATGGTCGCTTCCTGAGCGAACACTGCGGGAACCGCAGCGCACAAGCCCGCAAAGCATATACCGGCCGCAAGCGCGGCCTTGGCCAACAACTTCCTCATTGCGGTAGTCCTCCCTCTTTTTCAGTCCTGTTTTTGCGATACCCTCTGGATGCCGGTATGGCCGACGAACTCATTGTAAAGCGACGATATCCGCACCATCCGTTCCTCCACGCCGGCACCGAGTTCCTTGAAGACACCGCTGACGATCAAGCCAACCAGGCTCGACATCGCCGATGTCGTGTCCCAGAAATTGTTGAGATCGGTCTGCACGACGAACACTTCGTCGGCGTTGCCATGCGCCCAGTCGCAATAGGGATCGGTGATCAACGTGACGCCGATGCCTGCAGCTTTTGCTTCCATGGCAAGACGTTGGGTAAGGCGCGAATAGCGCCGGCCGTCGATCAGGACCAGCGCGGTCGATTTTGGATCGGCCAGAAGAATCTCGGCAAAATGCCCGCCGGCAAGATCGGCAAGATGAACGCCGGGGCGCAGGTACTGGAGGTTGTGGACGAGTTGCGCGGCATGACCGCGCTCGGTCTGAAAGCCGGCGACATACACCTCTTTACATCTGGTCAGGCGTCCCACCGCACGGGCGAAGTCTGTCGTGGCGGCCACCTCATAAACGGCGACCACAGCCGCAATTTCCTTCTCCAGCGCATGCGCCAATTCCGTCGCGCCTTCGAGGCTTCTGGCATGAAAGTCGCGCAACCGATCGCCGATCAGCCAGGCAGTGTCGCCGAGGTCGGCTTGAAGCCTGCCCTTCAGATCCTTGAAATGACGATAGCCGATGGCCCGGCAATAGCGGCCGATCGAAGCCTCGCTGACGCCGACCTTCTGCCCGAGCGAGGCTGCGGTTTCAAAGGGAAGGCTCTGCAGGTTGCCCAGGATGTAGTTGGCAATGGCGCTTTCTGTCCTGGTGGCGTTGCCAAGACTTGCCTTCAGGCGCTGAACCAGATCGGACGGCGCTTTGTCCTGATCGATTTCTTGCTTCATCCGGCAACGATGACAGAAAGGTAGCATACCGTCAATATTGCAAGAAAACTAGAAAACTCGTAGTTTGAACGGTATGACAATCACGGAAGCAGAACCTTCGATGCTGCAAACTTCACCTTCAGGCACCATGGCGCCGATACGGATCGACCGCGCGGAACTGCGGCTGGTTCGCCTGCCGCTGCTTGCGCCGTTTACGATCTCGACGGGCACGATGGTCGACAAGACCTTTCCGCTGCTCATCCTTTATGGCGACGGCATCGAGGGCTACGGCGAGGCCGTCTGCGATCCGTTGCCCGACTACCTGGATGAAACGATCGCCGGAACGATGGCGCTGCTGCGGGACGTGCTTCTGCCGCAGATGGTGGGCGCCAGTTTCGAGAGTCCCATGGCTCTTGAAAAGCTTCTGCTTCCCTGGCGCGGCCATCAAATGGCCAAGGCTGCCGCTGAAATGGCGTTCTGGGATTTGTGGGCCAAGTCGCTTCGCTTGCCGTTGAAGACACTGCTCGGAGGCACGGCCGACAGTGTAGCGGTGGGCGTTTCCCTCGGCATCAGAACAATCGAAGAGACCGTCGAACGGGCCTGCAAGCATCACGCCCTTGGCTACAGGCGGATCAAGCTGAAGATCATGCCGGGCCACGACCTGGCGCTGGTTGAGGCAGTGCGCAAGGCACTCCCCGACGCCAGTCTGAGCGTCGATGCCAACAGCGCCTATTCGCTGGCCGATACTGCCACCTTGCAAGCACTCGATGGCTCCAATCTCGAATATATCGAACAACCGCTCGCCTGGGATGACATTCACGACCATTCCACGCTGCAAGCGCGACTCAGCACGCCCATCTGCCTCGACGAATGCATCCGCACCGTCGCCGATGCGCGCAAGGCGTTGCAGCATGGAGCCGCGCGGGTCATCAACATCAAGGCGGGGCGGGTCGGCGGCCACCTCGAATCGCGCCGAATCCACGATATCGCAGCGGCGTGGGGGGCCCCGGTCTGGTGCGGCGGCATGCTGGAAGCGGGCATAGGCCGCGCCCACAACATCCATCTTTCAACGCTGTCAAACTTCCGCAAGCCCGGCGACACGGCAAGCTCGAGCTTCTACTTCGCCAGGGATATCGTCAACGAACCGCTTGAAGCGACCAACGGCCTGATGCCAGTGCCCGAGGGACCCGGCATTGGCGTCACTCTTGATTGGAAATTCCTCGACCAGGTGACCGTTGGCAAGGAGACGTTTGCGGCGTGAGTATTGTCGAATATCGCGATCTTTGCGGCATGGAGGAGTTCTCGGCAGCCGAGAGACTGCAACGCGAGGTTTGGGGCAAGGGCGACAAGGAAGACCCCGCCGACCTGATGATGGTCATCCAGCACGAAGGAGGACTGGCCGGCGGAGCATTCCTCGAAGGCAGATTGATCGGATATGTGTTCGGGTTCCCGACCAGAGACCCCGGAATTCAGCACTCGCATCGGCTGGCAGTTCTTGCCGCCGCGCGCGGCGGAGGCATCGGCCTTGGCCTCAAGCGCTACCAGCGGCAATGGTGCCTGGAGCGCGGCATCACTCTGGTGCGCTGGACCTTCGATCCGTTGCGGCATGCCAACGCCTACCTCAACATCGGCAGGCTGGGTGCCGAGGCGTCGGTCTACTACAGCGACTATTACGGCACGATGGGCGGCATCAACGCAGGATTGCCCTCCGACCGATTGCTTGCGGAATGGCATATCGGCTCCGAGCATGCGGTTCGCCGCGCGAACGACGAGCAGGGTCCACACGCGGTTTGCGACCGAACCGGTCCGCGCGTCACAATCCCCGCCGACTTCGACACCCTTTTGGCAAGTGACACCGGCACAGCGCACGCCGAACGCCTGCGCATACGCGATACGCTGACGCGGCTCTTTGACGACGGTTACGTCATCCGCGACTACGACAAAGCCGAGCGCACCTACCTGCTTTCCAGTTGATAAGAACCGACAGAGATCAATCCTCGGAGAAAAAGTCCTCGTCCAGACGTTTGAACTCGATGGCACGGCTGATGCGCACTCCCACATTGTGCTCGATCATCAGATCGGTCAGTTGCCGCCCGTCGATCAGGATCACGCGCTGTTGCAGCTTGCCGACATAGTCTCGCGCTTCTCGGCTGAATGCCGACGTGGTGACGAACACGCCCTTCGTCGCACCGAACCCGACCAAGCTGCCGACGAAAGCATTGACTGCCGGTCGCCCGACGATGTTTTCGACAGCATAGCGTTTGGCCTGCACATAGACACGATCCAGCCCAAGGCGATCTTCGTTGATAACGCCATCGACGCCGCCATCGCCTGAGCGGCCAAGCTGCTGTGCGGCGTTCTTGTGCGAGCCCCCATAGCCCATGGCCACCAGCAGATCGACAATCAGCTGCTCGAAGAAAGCCGGGCTGTTCTGCACGATCCGGTCGAGCAGGTCTGCACGCAGGGCTGATAGCACAGCCTGATAGGCTGCTTCGATCTGTTCTTCAGGCGTGGTCGTATCTGCGTCCTGAACGGCAGTTGCAGGCTGATGTCCTGTCGTGACGTTGCCATCGTCAGCATTGTTGCTGGCCTTATAGAAGTCCCGAAACTCTTCACGCTCCAGAAGCAGCTTCACGTCGATGCGTTCGGGGTTCATGGCGAGCAGGCTGCGGCCTGCCGCGGTTGCAACGAAACGCCCACGTGCCGGCGCTTCGATCAAGCCGGCCTTGGTCATGTAGAATTTGGCCCAGTGAATGCGATTGTGCAGCACGCGCTGACGACCGCTGGGCAGAAGCTCCTCGCGCTCTTCAGGCGACAGCCCGAATTCATCGGCAATTCTTGCTGCGACGTCAGCCACGCGCGTTTCGCCCTTTGCCGCCAAGCGCAGAACCGGCAGCATCAGGGATTGGTAGTCGGGAATGCTCATCTGTTTGGAAAGTCCTAACGGGGCAGGAAGTAGCGGCGCTGGCCATCAAGCTCGCCCGTGCGGGCAAGGCCGGTTGCGACCAGTGTTTCCAGAACCTCCTCGACACGATCCCGGCGCTTGGTCGTGTTCTTGCCTTCAAAGACGCTGGCGATGCCATCAGGCGGCAAGGGTGCCGGCGCCTTGGCGAGCATGTCGCGCACCAGCCTGATCTGCTCCAGCCCGTCCGTCGGCCATTTGGGCCGCTTGTCGGCATCGGGCAATTCGATGTCGAAAGACCCGACATGCTCGTCGGCCGGCTTGGGAGCTTTCGCGCCAAGCTTCGGTATCTGATAGTCGGGGCGAAGCCAGCGCACCACACCGCGCTTTTCCTCCGCCGCCCGCTCCTGGTTTAGCGCGACCAGCCGCGTCAGAAGTTCCTCTTCGGCCTTTTCCTGTGCTTCGCTCTTATGTGGCGATGGCAGGGTCGCACCCGGCTTGCCGACCAGTTCGAGAATCAGATCGTCCCAGCCATAGGCCGCCAGCACAGCTCGGTCGATATCGTCGTGGATTTCCTTGAGAACGGAGATCAGCCCGGCCTGATGGACGTCGCGCTCGGCGTCCGTGAGCGGTGGCACATCGCAACCATTTTCCAGTTCCCGCAGCCGCTCCAAAGCATTGTAGAGGCCGGTCATGGTGAGGAATGAATGCTCGGCCAGCCGGTCCTTACGGAAACTGTCGAGGCGTTCGCCGAGTTCCCGCAGGCGATCTTGCTGGGCATGCAACGGATCAGCGGCAGGAAGCGTGGGATCGACTGCAAGAGGGAATGGGAACGGATCGAAGGTGCGCGACTTCGAGTAGCGGGGATCATTTCCGACCCCTAGCCAACCGCCAGTTGCCAATGCCCATGTAACGTTCATTCGCGACGAGAGGACCGTCAGATGCTCTGCGGTGTCTAGGCCGATGCAAACCAGCATGTTGTCAGGTCGAATGCTGGCGTCGAGAAACTGAAAGGTCCGGTGCTTCGTCGTTTCGACGGTGGCAATGTATCGCGGCAGGTGATCCAGAGCGGCTCGCAACTCTGTTCTTACCTTGCCGAACAACCACCATTGCCTTGCATATTCGGCCATATCCTTCGACGCACCAACTTTGGCATCTCGCTGTGGCTTCACGTTGTCGAGAACATGCTGGTAAACAGACGGAAAATGGGTGCGAACATTGTCAACATCGAGCGGATAGAGGTCGATCACCATGACGCCACGCGGACGCTGGGCGATGTCTCGGCCATTGCGGTAGGGCATTATATGCTGGTCCAGCCCAGCGATAGTACCCAGCCCAAGTCCCTTGGCCTGTGCGGGCGTGACGATGAAGCCCGCGCCGTGAAGCTTCACTCCGGGACTTGAGACAAGATCGTTAGCCAAGAGGGCTTTTGCAGATGCCAGATCGGATCCAAGCGTAAGGTTTTCGCGAACTCTTCCCTGCCGCGAGCCCAAAACAATATGCGGCGTATCCGTATTCAGCCCAGCCTCTGACACGACCTCAGCCAGCACACCCTCGTGCTCGCCCGTTTGTGCAACCGTCATCGCGATGCGCACGGCCGCCTTGTCGGATGCCTTGAGCCATGGATGGTTCGGGGTGGCAAAGATCAGCGACAGCGGCTCCTTGGCGGCCATGTGGCGCTCGATCACGCGGCGCGAAAAAGTCTGCGTGATCGAATTGGTCGTGATGAAGCCGAAACGCCTGAGCGGGTTGGCCTTACCCTTGGCCGGCCTTTCCAGCAGCCGGGTTGCCGCCTCGTCCCAGAAATGCATGACGAAATCGGCACCACCCGGAACATGCGGACGTACCGCCCAGCAGGATTCCGCATATCCATCGCCCAGTTCGGATCGCATGTCCTTGCCGCCGATAAAGGGCGGATTGCCGACGATGAACTCGACTTCCGGCCACGGCGCGCGCTTCGGGTTGACGTAGGTATAGACAGGCACCTGCGCATCAGGGTCGGGAATTTCCTCGCCGGTGATCGGATGCAGCTTCTTGGTCAAGCCGTCCCAGCGCGACAACGGCTTGCCATGTTGATCGCGCAGCAGTTCCTGGCGGTCATAGGCAATCACCGCGTCCTGCTGCTTGATCGTGCCATAGGCGTGCAGCACCGGCTCGGTGATCGAGGCAAGCCCGGATGTCTTGAGCTGCCATTTGAGGTAGCCGATCCACAACACAAGGTCGGCGATCGGTACGGCGCGCTGATTGAGTTCTAGGCCATAGAACTGGCGCGGATTGACCGTCTCGCCTTCCATGGCGAAACGCACCTGGTCCTCGCCAAGATCGTCCAGCGCGTCCAGCACCTCGCCTTCGAGGCGCTTCATCAGTTCGAGGCTGACATAAAGGAAATTGCCGGTGCCGCAGGCGGGATCGAGCACCCGCGTTGTACACAGCTTGTGGTGATAGGCTTTCACCACTTTCAGGGCGCCTGCATTGTCGCCCTTGTCTCGAAGCTGCTTGACCTCAACTTGCGCCAGTTCCCAGTCGGCCCGCAGCGGCTCGATGATTGTCGGCACCACAAGACGCTCGACATAGGTGCGCGGGGTGTAATGCGCGCCGAGTTTCGACCGCTCGCGCGAATCAAGTGCACGCTCGAGCAATGTGCCGAAGATGGCCGGTTCGACGTCGGACCAGTCCTTGCCGGCTGCAATCCACAATTCGTTGATGTCATCACGATCGAGCGGAAGTGCAGCCCGCTTCTTGAACAGGGAGCCGTTGAATTTCTTCAAGGTCGTGTTGAGATGCGGTGCATATCCGCCGCCATCCATCACCGCCCACAGGCTTTCCAGTGCCGCCACGAAATGTTCGGGCGTGTCCTTCATCTGCCCAAGCAGCTTATGGAAACTCTTGTCCGGAATGAGCTTCACATCTTCCGCGAACATGGTGAAAAGGCAGCGCATCAGGAATTCCGCCACGTCCTTGGCGTCGTGCTTGCCTTCGAGCCGCTTGGCGATCCTGGCCAGGCGTTCGGCGATGTCGCGTGTCACCTCCGCCGAGATGCGGGTCGGGTCGAGCGACAGCGGATCATTCCAGATGGCGCGCAGGCGGGCCTGCACCTTATCATCCAGCAGGTCGTCCATGCCGATGCGATAGGACTGGCGATCAGGGAAATGCGCATAGTTCTTGCCCTGGCCGGAGAAGTCGGCATAGACCTCGATCACATGGCCGACATCGACCACGAGCAGGAACGGCGGATAACCATGCTCGACCGGCAAGGCGCGGGCATAGTCTTCCGCCTGCTTGCGCGCCGCCAGCATGACCTGATCCCAGCCGCGCGTGCCGCGCTTGGCCTGCCCCGGTTTCTGCTGCAAGGCATCTTCAGGCAGCAGGTTCATCTGATCGGCATCGAGTTTTCGCGCTTTGCGCTTTCCCGACTGCTTGGCTTCGAGGATGAACGCGCCACGTCTGTAGCAGTCGATGCGCCCTGCAGTACGTGAGCCATCCGGGTGTTTGAAATCCACGCGCCGCTCGAACACGTAGTCGTTCAGTTCGTTGGCTTCCTGCGCCATGGCAGGGCGGCCCAACCCAAGCGCCTCGCACAGGCCGATGACAAACAGCTGGTAGTTGGCAAGCTCCGACCCGCCCGACGCCTTCGCCTCTGCGATCAACGTTTCGAGCTGCGCTCTGCAATTTTCTACTTCCCCCATGGACAATGCTTACCCTGCGGCCACCTGAAATGACAATATCGACAATCTCTTGCCTGAAGCTCGAGCAGTAATGGGCCACATATTCCGCGATTTCAGAGCCATTGGTTATTTCCGCAATGCTGTCGTGCCGCCGCTTCCTCGCCGATACCTGTTGTCCATGGGCATCGCACGACTGAAAAAGATGCCAGCCTGAAAAGGAGCGGGCACCAAGCCTCACCCTTCGCTCTGTTTTCGCTCCGCGACAAGGGCTTGACCCGATTTTTGGCAAGGCCACCTTGCAACGACGGCCTGATTTCGTCGTGGAGGGCGGCGACAATTCCTACTACGCAATTAAGTCTGTCTTCTTGAAACGAGCTGTGCCCGCCCAGAGCTACGTCTCGAAACCATGGCTCAGCCGGACGGTGCACCGGTCTTCGCGCTCAATCACATGAGCCTGGCAACCGACGCAAGGCTCGGCCGAGTGCTATTGGTCGGCGGCAGCCGCCATATGCAAACGTGCTGGAGAGGAAAATGGCGTTTGCATCCGCGCTTCATTTCAGGAGAACTTAGATAACCATATGGATTTGACCCGATGGTCAAGGCGTCTTGTGGGATGACTTGATAGATCCATTTTGGGTGCTGTAGTTGGACGAAAATGCCCCTAGAGCAAGTGCAGCACTCCCCGCCTGCGTAAGAGTGGATTCAGTTCTTCTGTTTCTGCTTAGTTTGCAAAACACACTTGGAGCCGGAAATTGCGCGCGTCAAAAAGGGGCTTTCTCTAGCTAGTGTCCTGAAATCTCAAATCGTCGTCCACCAGAGGCTTGCACTTTCGAACTGCGCCCTCTGCAACGCCGTGGCTCAAGGTGCGGCCCGTAGGCTGATTGCTCAGAGTACGCTCATCAAATGAGCAGACTTCCTGATACTCACAGCAAGGTTCTCTGGCGAGAGATGCCGCCAGAGACCCTTGCTGGCTTACTTCTTCCCAGCTTCGGCATTTGAAACCTCGCCTGTCGGGCTCAGCGGGCAGGGCCGACCCAGACGGACTTTATGTTGACGAATTCGCGGATGCCGTAGACGCCGAGTTCGCGTCCATAGCCTGATCGCTTGATACCTCCGAAAGGAATACGCGGATCTGAGGCAGTCATGCCGTTGATGAAGACGGCGCCAGCGTCGATGCGCGAGGCCAACCGACGGCCGCGCACGGTATCGCTGGTCCACAGTGCAGCCCCGAGGCCGTATTCACTGTCATTGGCCAAGGCAATGGCGTCGTCGGCGTCCTTGGCACGGATGATGGCTGCGACGGGGCCGAAGGTTTCCTCCCGGAAGGCGGTCATGCCCGGCTTGACGTGATCGAGCACTGTGGCGGGATAGTAGAACCCCTGCCCTTCGACCGGCTCGCCGCCAAGCTTGAGCATCGCACCTTCCGCCAGCGAGCGCTTGACCTGTTCGTGCAGGGTCGCGCGAAGATTGTCGCGAGCCATCGGGCCGATCTTGGTATCGCGCTCCATCGGATCGCCGATCTTTAACGCTGCGGCCTTTTCGACAAAGAGCTCGGTGAAGCGATCGGCGACCGTCTCTTCGACAATGAAGCGCTTGGCGTTGATGCAGGCCTGACCGACATTGACGTAGCGCGACTTAACGGCGGTCTCGGCCGCC
>MKRZ01000032.1:29958-30285 GCA_001897075.1 Mesorhizobium sp. 61-13
TCGGCATCGGCGAGCACGATGAACGGGTCCGAGCCGCCAAGTTCCAGCACCTGCTTCTTCAGTGCCGCTCCCGCCTGGGCGGCAACGATGGCGCCCACCTCGGTCGAGCCGGTCAGGGTGACCGCTGCAATTCGATCGTCAGCAACAAGTGCGGCAATCCTGGAGCTGCCGATGAGAAGCGTTGCAGTCAGCCCCTCCGGTGCGCCTGCCGCCTCCATCACCTCCTGCACGGCAAGCGCGCATTCGGGAACATTGCTCGCATGTTTGAGGATAGCCCCGTTGCCAGCCGCCAGGGCCGGAGCGGCGAAACGAAAGTACTGCCAGAAC
>MKRZ01000033.1 GCA_001897075.1 Mesorhizobium sp. 61-13
AGATCGTCCTCTGCTTGCCGCGCGACGGCTGTCCAGCCGAGGCCATGATGATCGGCTTCGACAAGCGTCACGAAATCCTCATGGCGACCGTTCGCCCGGTATTCGGTGAGATCGGTGAACGTGCCATCCGCTGTTGGAAACTGCTCGAGTTTCGAGGCGCGCGCCGGATATGCCAAAAGCGAACGGCCGCGCGCCGGGTCGGGCTCGGGCGCTTGTTCGGGTGTGACGGCAAGCCGCTTGAGTGAAAACGCCAGCCGGCCGCCCGCACCCATCTGCGTCATTGTGTGATGAGCAACGGAAATTGCTCCCGACCCGCCAAGGAAAACATGCTCCTGGTAGAGGAAGGGATGATGGTCGCGCAGCGTCAGGACCTTATCCACGGTTGCGCCCATGACCTTGCGCTTGAGCCGAAACAGGACGCGCCAGCCACCGTCTATCGCTGCACTCTCGACAACATCCCAGGCGCTGTTGGCCGGCCAGCCATGCAAGGGTGCTTCCTCGATATCGCTGCGTGAAAATGGCGCGCACAGGAAATCGCCCGAAAGACGCCGCACGCCTTCCGGCAGGTGAGCTGGTAGCTGTTCCGGTGGCCAGTCTGCCCATGGCGCGCGGTGCAGGGGCCTTAGTTCGCGGTCGCCGCCTTCAATCACAAGGTCCGCCAGATGACCGACGGCGAGATCGACGGAAACCCGAATACGCTTGGCCTCGAAGGTGGCAACATTCATCCCGGCTTCCTCCCCAAGTCCATCAACGGACCTGAATGCAAAGCCTGAATACAAAGGTTGGCGGATGTTGCCCACAGCAATTCGCGATGGTTGTGCATGCAACCGGGGATCAAAATGGACGCGGCAAACATGTTAGGCTAGGTTCGCGCCGCTTCCTGAACCGGTGTCTTAGTCAACGCAGATATGGTCTTGTCCAGCGCTCGCCTACTTTCCCTGTTGCAAAAGATTGTCGTCTTCTTCGCCCTGACGGCGTTGATAAGCGGCTGCACGACTGCGTCTACGCCCGAACAGGTGCTGACGGTGCCTGCAGCGCCGCAGAAATATGCGGCAATCGTGGTGGATGCCCGTACCGGCAAGCAGCTTTTCGAGATGAATTCGACGGCTCCGCGCTATCCGGCTTCGCTCACCAAGATGATGACGCTCTATCTGGTGTTCGAGGCGCTGGAAGCGGGACGGCTGTCGAAGGAAACGCAGATACCGGTTTCTGCCCACGCCGCATCACAGCCGCCGACCAAATTGCGCTTCCGCCCCGGCGAGACGATCGACGTCGATACGGCGATCAAGGCATTGGCGGTCAAGTCCGCCAATGATGTGGCCGTAGCCGTTGCCGAATATCTGGGCGGCAGCGAAGATGCGTTTGCAGCCGCGATGACCAACAAGGCCAGGCAGATCGGCATGCGCAGCACTGTCTTTCGCAATGCCTCGGGCCTGCCCGATGACGGACAGCATACGACGGCGCGTGACATGGCGGTTCTTGGCCTTGCGCTGCGCGCCCGCTTTCCGCAGTTCTACTACTATTTCTCGGCGACGGATTTCATGTTTCGTGGCCAGCTTGTGCGTGGACACAATGAACTGCTGAGCCGCGTGCCGGGCGTCGACGGAATAAAGACCGGTTACATCAGGGCCTCGGGCTTCAACATCGTTACGTCGTATGATGCCGGTGGCAAGCGGCTTGTAGTCGTCGTGATGGGAGCCGACAGCGCGCGTGAGCGCAATGCGCATGCCGAGATGCTGCTGCAAAGGGCGCTGTCGCCGTCGCCCGCCAAGGCTCAGTTCGTGTTCGGGAACTGAAGTCTCAGGCCCCCGAGGTTTCGTGCTGTAGCTGCGCGACCGCTGCGGCGAGGCTTGCGATGCCCGACCAGATGCGGTCTTCGGGGATCGAGGAGAAGCTGAGGCGGAAATAGTTCCGGCCTTCCTCGGGGTTGGCGAAGTAGACGTCGCCTGTCTCGATGACCACGCCTCTTTCGATCGCCCGCGCCGCCAGCAGCCGCGCATCGATCGAGGGCGGCGCCTTGACCCAAAATGAGGTGCCGCCGAACGTAGGGGCCTGCGCCCAGCCTGGAAGATAGGCGTCGAGCGCCGCGGCAAGTGTCTGCCAGCGCTGTGTGTAGGCGTGATGCAGCTTGGCGATCAGCGCATCGTGATGGCCGAGCGAGAGGAACAGCGCCGCCACGCGCTGGTTGTTGCTGGGCGGATGGCGAAGGATCAGCCGGCGCAGCGCCCGCGCCTGCTTGATAAGTTCGCGCGGGCCGACCATGAAGCCGATGCGTAGGCCGGGCATCAGCGATTTCGACAGGCTGCTGGTGTAGAGGACGCGGTCGGCGGTATCGAGCGACTTCAGCGCGGGGATAGGACTGCCGTAGTAGTTGGTCTCGAACTCGTAGTCGTCCTCGATGACCAGCGCGTCTGACGAGCTTGCCCAGTCGAGCAGGGCACGCCGCCGGTCGAGGCTCATGGTGACGTTGGTCGGAAACTGGTGGCTTGGCGTCACGAAGGCCAGTTGCGCTGCGCCCAGTTGATCGACCAGCAGCCCTTCGGTGTCGAGGGCAACCGTGCGCACGTCTGCCGACAGCAGCGAGAACATGTTGCGGATGTCGGCATAGCCGGGGTCTTCCATCGCCACCACGGTTCCGGGCCGCACCAGAAGGCTTGCCAAGAGATAGAGCGAGTTCTGTGAGCCGAGCGTAACCAGCACCTCATCCGGCTTGGCCAGGATGCCCCGTCGCGTCAGGACCCGCTGGCGGATCTGCTCGACCAGCATCGGGTCGTCTTCGGTGTAGCGATCCTCTGTCCAGGCGTAGAGCCATTTACGGTTCATTGCCTGGCGCGTGCAGTCACGCCAGACGCTGACCGGGAACAGGTTGGCATCGACCTGGCCGTAGATGAACGGGTAGGGATAGTCATACCAGTTCTTCGGTTTGACGATGTTGGACTGTTCGGCCGGATGCAGTGCGAGCTTGGCTTCCCAATCGACGGGGGAGTTGCCCGGTTGAACTGCCTGCGTTGGCTTTGTTCCGGCTTCCGGAGGCAAGCGGTGCATGATGTCCGGCGCAACATAGTGGCCTGATCGATCGCGGGCGACGATATAGCCGTCCTCAGTCAGGGCCTGATAAGCCAAAAGCACGGTGTTGAGGGATACTTTCAGCCGCTTTGCCATCAACCGCGAGGAAGGCAGGCGCGAGCTAGGCGGCAGGTGGCCCGCCAGTATGGCGCTCACCAGCTTTTCCCGCAGCAGCATCTGAAGGGTGAGTCCGCTGCTGCGGTCGATGTGGAACAGGCTATCGCGCATCAGGCGTACCTTTTGCGAAACAGGCCGGCGATTTCAGTTTTCCAGTGACGTTTCTCCGTCAAGATCCCCGTGAACCCATGCCTTCGTGAAACTGTATCCATCTGTTTGCATACACTGTTTCTATGTGTGGTTCCATGTTTCTAGGAAGCTGGCATCACAAGAGAAATTAACGTGATCTGGCTTTCACGAATTGGTTCCGGCTTCGGTCGGCAGCGGTTCAGGTGCGGGCAAGAACGGATCCTGAAACATGAACGACCTCGTTGACCTGCCCCATATTTCTTCGGTTGTCGCCGGCAAGCCGGCGAGGTCCGACAGGCAGGCGGTGGTCATCGATCCGGCAAGCGGTTCTGCAACGGCACGGCTGCTTTGTGCCGACCAGTCGATTGTCGAGGCCGCCGTCAGTGCCGCGAGCGACGCTTTCGAGAGTTGGAAGGAAGTGGCCCCCGCCCAGCGGGCGCGCCTTCTGATGCGCTTTCGCGACATCGTGGAACGGGACAAGACCCGGCTGGCGCATGCCATCGTGCGTGAACATGGCAAGCCGCTTTCCGATGCGTATGGCTCGATCCAACGCGGGCTCGAAGTGGTCGAATTCGCCATGGGCGCGCCGCATCTGCTCAAAGGCGAAAACTCCGACCACGTCGCAACCGGAGTGGCGACCCGTTCGTCCAGGCGGCCACTCGGCGTGTGCGTCGGCATCACGCCGTTCAACTATCCGGCAATGATCCCGATGTGGATGTTTCCGCTGGCGCTGGTCTGCGGCAATACCTTCGTGCTGAAGCCGTCCGAAAAGACGCCAAGCGCGGTCAACATGATCGCCGAAATGCTGGCGGAAGCCGGTTTGCCTGACGGCGTCTTCAACGTCGTCCACGGTGGTCGCGATGTAGCCGAGGCACTTGTCTCGCATCCAGATGTCGCAGCCGTCTCCTTTGTCGGCTCAAGTGCCGTGGCGCGCTCCGTCTATGAGACGGCCAGCCGGCATGGCAAGCGCGTACAGGCGCTTGGTGGCGCCAAGAACCACGCCATCGTCATGCCCGATGCCGATCTGCCGACGACGGTGGACGCCATTTTGAACGGCGCCTTCAATTCGGCCGGCCAGCGCTGCATGGCGATTTCGGTCGTGGTGGCGGTGGGAGAGGCTTACGACAAGCTTATGCCCGCATTGGTCGAGGCTGCTTCGCGCCTGAAGGTTTCGGCAGGCTCGCAGGCGGACTGCTTCGTGCCGCCGGTCAATTCACTGGAACAGTACAAGAAAATCCTGCGCCTCATCGAGACGGGCGTGCAGGAAGGAGCCGCGCTGCGGCTCGACGGTCGACCCACCAATACTTCCAATAATAACGGTTTCCTCATCGGTCCGGTCATCTTCGATAACGTCACACCTAGCATGACGATATACAAAGAAGAGATTTTCGGACCGGTACTCGCTGTGATGCGAGTGGAAACTTTGAACGGCGCCATCAAGCTGAGCAACGAGCACATGCTCGGCAATGGCGCCGTTCTGTTCACTTCGTCCGGCAAGGCTGCACATCAGTTCGAGCGGGACATTCACTGCGGTATGCCGGGCATCAACGTGCCGGTACCGTCGCCTGTCGCCTATTATTCCTTCGGGGGCAGCAAGAAGTCGATCTTCGGGGATCTGGCGGTCCACGGGCCGGATGGCGTCAATTTCTATACGCGCCGGCAGGTTCTGACGACGAGGTGGCCATAGCAAGCCGGTCGACGCCAATGGAGAGGTGCTAGCCAACGCCGCGACGGGCGAAGTCATTTCTTCTCAAATGGCGAAAACAAAGGAAACTATGCCTATCGACAACACCATGAACAACTATACTTTTGCGGGCGGTGTCGCCGAACAAGGTTGATACGGCTACGGGGCAGGTGAAATCCGTGACGATAGAACTGAAATCAATCAGCAAGATTTTCGCCGGCGGCGGTGCGCACCCTGTACTGGATGACATCAACCTCACCATCAAGGACAATGAATTCTTCACGCTTCTTGGGCCGTCTGGTTGCGGCAAGACTACGCTTTTGCGTCTTATTGCGGGTTTTGAACGGCCGACTTCCGGCACGATCGAATTGTTCGGCGAGCGCGTCGAAGGGACCGCTCCCAATGCGCGTCCGGTCAATACCGTCTTCCAGCACTATGCTTTGTTTCCACACCAGACTGTTGCGCAAAATGTCGGCTTCGGCCTGAGGATGCTGCGCCGGCCTGCGCCGGAGATCGAGCCGGAAATCGAGCGCATGCTTCGCCTGGTTCGGCTTGAAGGGCTTGCTCACCGCTACCCGCACCAACTTTCCGGCGGCCAGCAACAGCGCGTGGCGCTGGCACGCGCGCTAGCGGCAAGGCCGCGCGTTCTGCTGCTGGACGAACCGCTTTCGGCGCTGGACTCCAAGCTGCGCGACGAGATGCGGGTGGAACTGAAATTGCTTCAGCGCAACACCGGCATCACCTTCATCTTCGTCACACACGACCAGGGCGAAGCGCTTTCGATGAGCGACCGGATTGCCGTGCTCTCGGAAGGGCGCATCCAGCAGGTCGGTACGCCCGATGACATTTACGAGCGCCCGCGCAGCCGTTTCGTCGCGCAGTTCGTCGGCGAAACCAATGTCTTCGAGGGCAAGCTCATCCGGCTGCCGGGCAAGCCACTGGAATTCAAGACAAGCTCCGGAGCGTTGCTGCCGCTTGGCGATACGCCCGCCGATGACGACAATCCCGCTCTTGCCTTCGTGCGCCCTGAAAAGCTGCGCCTCGGCAATCCGGATGATCTGGCAAGCGACCCGCAGGCACGATTGCGCGGCGTGGTGACCAACAAGCTCTATCTCGGCACCGATACGGTCTATTACGTGGACCTCGATGGCGGCGAAACCTTGCGGGCCCGCATCCAGAATGCGAGCGCGGTCGACAATCGCTTCGACGTCGGCGCTGCCGTCAGGGTTCGGGCCGAAGAAGGTGCATTCCGGACGGTGGGGCGTTCAACTTGACCTACGCACGCGCCAAACTGGAAACCGCACCGATGCCGGAACGTATCCCGGTTCCTGAACCCAAGCGGGAAAAGTTTCCCAAATCGCGCCTGCTGCTGTTGCCGGCCGTTCTGGTGATCGGCTTTTTCCTGGTTCTGCCGCTGGCAATCATCATCACCTACTCATTCCTCGTGCCGGCAACCTTCGGCGGTGTGGTCTGGCAGTTCTCGACCGAGGCCTACACGCAGTTCCTGTTCGAGCGCGATATTTTCGACGAAACGCTGGCCTTCAACGCTGCCTATCTGCAGATTTTCCTGCGTTCGGTGATGCTCGCCGTTTCGGCGACAGTGGTCAGCCTCATCATCGGCTTTCCAACTGCGTACTTCATCGCGACCCGGCCCGACCGGCAGAAGAACCTGCTGATTTTCCTGATCACGCTGCCGTTCTGGACCAACCTTCTGATCCGGACCTTCTGCGTGCTGCTGATCCTGCGCGACGACGGACTGGTGAATTCGATCGCTATAGGTCTCGGCCTCTACAGCACGCCGGTGACCTATCTCTACAACGACTTCGCGATGGGGGCCGGGCTGGTCTACAGCTATCTGCCGTTCATGATCCTGCCGCTCTACGCCAACCTGGAGAGGATGGACCGGCGCATGGTCGAGGCGGCCTATGATCTCTACGCCACGCCGCGCCGTGTCTTCACCGAAGTGATACTGCCGCATGCCCGGCCCGGCATCGTCGCCGGCAGCCTGCTCGTCTTCATTCCGAGCCTGGGAACATTCCTGGTGCCGGACATGCTGGGCGGCGGCGGCAAGCTTTTGATCGGCAACCTGATCCAGTTG
>MKRZ01000034.1 GCA_001897075.1 Mesorhizobium sp. 61-13
GATTTCGGCGAGGTGCAGAACCTGCAGGTTTCGCTGAAGGGCCCCGGCGACTATGTCAGCCAGGCCGACCGCAAGGCCGAGGACATCATCTTTACCGAACTGTCCAAGGCCCGTCCCGGCTACGGCTTCCTCATGGAAGAACGCGGCGCGGTCGCGGGTGACGACGACCAGCATCGCTGGATCGTCGATCCGCTCGACGGCACCACCAATTTCCTGCACGGCATTCCGATGTTCTCGATCTCCATCGCGCTGGAGCGGCAGGGTCAGATCGTCGCCGGCATCATCTACAATCCCGCCCTGGACGAGCTTTACACCGCCGAGCGCGGCGGCGGCGCTTACGTCAATGACCGCCGCTTGCGCGTCGCGGCCCGCAACAAGTTAACCGACGCCGTCATCGGCTGCGGCGTGCCGCATCTTGGCCGAGGCCACCACGGCAACTTCCTCATCGAGCTGCGCAACGTCATGGCCGAGGTCGCCGGCATTCGCCGCATGGGCTCGGCAGCCCTCGACCTTGCCTATGTCGCCGCCGGCCGCATGGACGGCTTCTGGGAAGCCAATCTTTCGGCATGGGACATCGCCGCCGGCCTGTTGATGGTGCGCGAAGCAGGCGGCTTCGTCTCCGACATGGATGGCGGGCAGGCCATGCTCGACGACGGCACGGTCGTGGCCGGCAACGAAGCAATCCACCGCACGCTTCTCAAGACGCTCAAGAAGCCGATTGCACCGCGTTCATAGCGGCGAGCGCTTTCAACGTCTGCAAGCACCACTTTCAATTTTGCCGGAATTCCGTTTAGAGTCCTGACGCGCGGCGGAATCGGATGGAACACGCATGTCTTTGCTAAGATCGTTCGGAATTGGCGGGAGCTCGGATGTGCTGAGCTATGATCCGCACAAGCTGTCCAGTCCGCAAGTCTTCCTGCTGACCATGGTCATCTTCCTTGCCATCGTCGGCTTCATCGCCATCATCCTCACCCGCCAGATCCAGGCCGCCTTCGTCACCAATCCCGGCCTCAACGGCCTCATCCTTGGCGTTCTCATCGTCGGCATCCTGCTGGCGTTCGCGCAGGTCGGACGGCTGTTTCGCGAAGTGCGCTGGGTCAACTCCTTCCGCGCCGGGTCCGAAACGACCGAACCGGTGCTGCTGGCGCCGATGAAGGCGATGCTCGGCCGCTCGGCCTCGATGGCCTTTTCGACCAGCTCCATGCGCACCATGCTGGATTCGATCGCGACCCGTCTCGACGAAAGCCGCGATACCTCGCGCTATCTCGTCGGGCTCCTGATCTTCCTCGGCCTGCTCGGCACCTTCTGGGGTCTGCTTCACACCATCGGCTCGATCAGCGACACCATCCAGTCGCTCGACCCCGGCACCGGTGATTCCGCTTCGGTTCTCGAAGCCTTGAAGCAGGGGCTTGCCGCGCCGCTGTCCGGCATGGGCACCGCCTTTTCGTCATCGCTGTTCGGCTTGTCCGGCTCGCTGGTGCTGGGCTTCCTCGACCTGCAGTCCGGCCGCGCCCAGAACCGCTTCTATACCGAGCTTGAAAACTGGCTGTCCTCCGTCACCGACCTGTCGTCGGACATCGCCGTTCCCGAAGGCTTGAAGGCGGAAACCTCCGACGAGATCCGCGCGCTGTCCGAACGCCTGCGCTCGATGCAGGAAACCGGTGCTTCAAATCCGCGCGTGGCAACGGCCATGGCCAACCTCGCCGACGGCATTTCCGGCCTGGTCAAGAACATGCGCTCCGAACAGCAGATCATGCGCGATTGGGTAGAGGCCCAGTCCGACGAGCAGCGTGCCATGCGTGAAACGCTGGACAAGATCGCCGACGCCCTGAAGAAGCAAGGGGTAAACTAGACCATGCTGCTGTCGGGTTGGGCCATTCTGCCGGAGTTGGTTCGCGGCAAGGTCGAGGGGTTCGGCGAAGGTCGTACCGGTAGTACGGCCGAGCCGAAGCCCGAAGGATTTGACACGAACCGGGCCGGTAGCATGGTCCAAGCTGGCGGGAGCATGGTCTGATGGCCTTGGCTCGCGGGCGTCGCAGCGACCGCCACATCGATTACTGGCCGGGTTTCGTCGATGCCCTGTCGACGCTCCTGCTTGCCATCATGTTCCTGCTCTCGGTCTTCGTGCTGGCGCAGTTCCTCTTGAGTCGCGAGATTTCCGGCAAGGACGAAGTCCTCAACCGGCTGAACTCGCAGATCAACGAACTCACCCAGTTGCTGGCACTCGAAAAGGGCAACACCCAGGACGCTCAGGACGCGCTGGCCAACCTGCAGGCGTCGCTGTCCGCCTCCGAAGCGGAAAAGAGCCGGCTCGAACAGTTGCTGTCGCAAGGCGCAGGTGCGGACTCCGCCGCCAACGCCCGCGCCGACCAGCTTACCGGCGAACTCGACAGCCAGCGCCAGATCAGCCAGCGCGCGCTGTCGCAGGTCGAATTGCTCAATCAGCAGATTTCCGCGCTGAGGAAGCAGATCGCGGCACTTGAACAGGCGCTCGACGTCTCCGAGCAGCGCGACCGCGAATCCAACACCAAGATCGCCGACCTCGGCCGTCGCCTCAACGTCGCGCTTGCCCAGCGCGTTCAGGAACTGAACCGCTACCG
>MKRZ01000035.1:0-6488 GCA_001897075.1 Mesorhizobium sp. 61-13
TCGGCCCAACCACCGTCTATGCCTTCATGCAGGCGATGGGGCTGGTGAACGACCATCTGGAAGGTTGTTCGTGCCGGGCAGAGGTGGAGAGCGAGCGCAAGCGCTTCAAGCGGCCGCGCTGACGCAGCTTGCGGCGAAAGGCCGGGGAGCCAAACCCTTGCCGCATTAGACGGCATCGGTTAGGACAGCCGCGTCGCAGGCTCCGGCAGTTTTGCCGCTGCGGCATGTCCTGAATTGCCGAGTATCAATCCATGGCCGATAAATCGGAAAAGATGAAAGCGCGGCTGCCGCGTGGGCTGGCTGACCGCAGCGCGGAAGACATCCGCGCCGTCGAGAAGATGACGGCGAAAATCCGCGAGGTCTACGAGCTTTACGGCTTCGAGCCGGCGGACCAGCCGCTGATCGAATATACCGACGCGCTTGGCAAATTCCTGCCCGACCAGGACCGGCCGAACGAGGGCGTGTTTTCGTTCCAGGACGATGACGAGCAGTGGCTGTCGCTGCGCTATGATTTGACCGCGCCGATGGCGCGCTTCGTGGCGGAGAATTACGACCGCCTGCCGAAGCCGTTCCGCAGCTATCGCTCGGGCTGGGTGTTCCGCAACGAGAAGCCGGGTCCGGGCCGCTTCCGCCAGTTCATGCAGTTCGACGCCGATACGGTCGGTACGCCGGGTGTGGCGGCAGACGCCGAAATGGCGATGATGATGGCCGACGTGATGGAGGCGCTGGGCATCAAGCGCGGCGACTATGTTATTCGCGTGAACAACCGCAAGGTTCTGGATGGTGTGCTTGAGGCAATTGGCCTTGGCGGCGACGAGAACGCAGGCCGGCGGCTGACCGTGCTGCGCGCCATCGACAAGCTGGATAAGCTTGGGCCGGAAGGTGTTCGGCTGCTGCTGGGCCCTGGCAGATGGGACGGCGGCAAAGAAGGCGAAGGCGATTTCACCAAGGGCGCGGGGCTTGGTGAAAGCGAAGCTATCCAAGTTCTCTCAGTCGTTCTGGCGAATTTTGCACTCGAACGTCGTTCGGACGGAACGATTGAAGCTACGCGTCACAACGCGGAAGGATTTTCAGTTAAGCCGCCTAACCCAGACGAAAAGAATACTTACTACCACGGGCTAAAAGAACTCAACGACATACAGGAGCTGGTTCGAGCCGCCGGTTACGATGAGGATCGCATCAAGATTGATCCTTCCGTCGTGCGTGGGCTCGAGTACTATACCGGGCCGGTCTACGAAGCAGAACTGCTCGCCGAGATTCCCAATGACGAGGGAAAAATCGTGCGCTTCGGTTCGGTCGGCGGCGGCGGGCGCTACGACGGGCTGGTGTCGCGCTTCCGTGGCGAGCCGGTGCCGGCGACCGGTTTTTCCATCGGCGTTTCGCGCCTGATGACGGCGCTGAAGAACCTTGGCAAGCTCGATACGTCCGATGTCATCCAGCCGGTGGTGGTGCTGGTCATGGACAAGGATACGGAAAGCCTCGGCCGCTACCAGAAGATGGTGTCCGACCTGCGCAAAGCCGGCATCCGTTCCGAAATGTATCTCGGCGGCGCGGGCATGAAGGCGCAGCTCAAATATGCCGACAAGCGCGGCTGTCCAGTGGCCGTCATCCAGGGCGGCGACGAGCGCGCCAAGGGCGAAGTGCAGTTGAAGGACTTGATCGAGGGCGCGCGCCAAGCTGCGGCCATCGCCGATCATGCCGAATACAAGGAAGCACGTCCGGGCCAGGTAACCGTCGCCGAGACCGACCTCGTCGCGGAAGTGAAGAAGATACTAGCCGCCCAGGCCGAGGACAGGGCCGCAAGATGAGGGCCGGAGCGTCAGCCGTAGCGCTGCAAAGGTTGTCATCATGACCGCGCGGCCGGCCATCGCCATCGAGATCGCCAGGCTGTTTGCCGAGCGCGGCGCGGTGCCTGTGGACGTGGCGGTGCTGCAGCCGGCCGATCCGTTTCTCGACATGGCCGGCGAAGATTTGCGCCGCCGCATTTTCCTGACCGAAAGCGAGACCGGGCAGACGCTGTGCCTGCGACCGGAGTTCACCATTCCGGTGTGCCTCGACCACATCGCCTCGCAAGCCGGCACGCCGCGCCGCTATGCCTATCTCGGCGAAGTGTTCCGCCAGCGCCGCGAAGGCGCGAACGAGTTTTTCCAGGCCGGCATCGAGGACCTGGGCGACCGTGACACGGCGCGCGCCGATGCGCGTTCGCTGGCCGATGCCCATGCGCTAATCTCGCTCGCTCTGCCCGGCGAAACGCTGGCGGTAACGCTCGGCGACCAGGCGGTGTTCGAGGCGGTGCTGGCGGCACTTGGCCTGCCGCGCGGCTGGCGCATGCGGCTGGCGCGCGCCTTTGGCTCGGACGCGATGCTGGAAGCGGCCCTTGCCGACCTTGCCAATCCACCCCGCAACGGCCAACTGGCGGGCGCGGTGGCGATGCTTGCCATCGACGGTGACACCGATGCTCTGACCGCGCACATTGCAGGCGAAATGGAAGAAGCGGGGCTTTCCGCTTCGGTTGGACGCACACCCGCCGACATCGCGCGCCGCCTGATCGAGAAAACCCAGTTGCGCAGCGTGCGCCTGTCGGACGATGCCTTTGCCGCGCTGAAGACCTTTCTCGCCATCGATACGCCACTTGCAGAGGCAGCACCCGCGCTGGAAAAATTCGCCGCCGATGCGCGCCTGTCGCTCGGCGAAGCGCTGGAGAAATTCGCCGCGCGCGCCGAGGCAATCGCCGCGCACGGGCTGGGCGCGGGTACAGTCCGCTATGATGCGGCCTTCGGTCGTCCGCTCGACTATTATACCGGGCTGGTGTTCGAGATCGCGGCGAGCGGCGTTTCCCCGCGTGTTCTTGCCGGCGGCGGCCGCTATGACCGGCTGCTGACATTGCTCGGCGCAAAGACGCCCATTCCGGGCGTTGGCTTCTCGGTCTGGCTCGACCGGATCGAAGCGCTGAGGGGAGCAGGCCGATGACGGTGACATTGGCCATTCCGTCCAAGGGCCGGCTGAAGGAGCAGACGCTGGAGGTGCTGGCGAAGGCGGGGCTTGCCGTCAGTCTGCCCAGCGACGAGCGCAAATATCGCGCCCATGTCGAGGGCCGTGACGACATCGAGGTCGCCTTCCTGTCGGCGTCGGAGATTGCCGGCGAAATCGGGCAGGGCGCGGTCGATCTCGGCGTTACCGGCGAGGATCTGGTGCGCGAGAACCTGGCCGACTGGGAACAGCGCGCGGAGATCGCGGCTCGCCTCGGCTTCGGTCATGCCGATGTGGTGGTGGCGGTGCCCGACATCTGGCTCGACGTGGACAGCATGGCCGACCTCGACGATGTTGCCGCCGACTTTCGCCAGCGTCACGGGCGACGCCTGCGCATCGCCACCAAATACTGGCGGCTGACGCAGCAGTTCTTCTCCGGCAAGCACGGCATCCAGGTCTATCGCATCGTGGAAAGCCTTGGCGCCACCGAAGGCGCGCCCGCCGCCGGCTCGGCCGATGTCATCGTCGACATCACCTCGACGGGTTCGACGCTGCGCGCCAACAGGCTGAAGGTGCTGGCCGACGGCGTGGTGCTGAAATCGCAAGCCTGCCTCGTCGCCTCGCGCACGGAGCGCGGCGCAAAGGCGCAGGCGCTCGTGGATGAAATCGCGGCCAAGGTGCGCGCGGCAATTGCCGGATAGGCTGGCATTCCTGCCGGTCAGGCGGTAAATCCTCGACCATGATCAACGCCCTTAGCTCGCCCGACCTGCAGCAAAGCAACCGGCTGCGCCTCAACACGCTGATCCGCCTGCGCTGGCTGGCGATTTTCGGCCAGAGCATCGCCGTGCTCGTCGTTGCCTACTGGCTGGAATTTCCGCTGCCGGTGGGCCTCTGCTTCGCGCTGATCGCCGGTTCTGCCTGGATGAATTTGTGGCTGGCGTTCCGCTATCCGGCGGCGCACCGGCTGAAGCCGCTTGCGGCAATGGGCATCCTGACATTCGACAGTTTGCAGCTTGCCGGCCTGCTCTACATGACCGGCGGCCTGACCAATCCGTTCTCGCTGTTGATGACGGTTCCCGTCGTCATCTCGGCGACCTCGCTGCCGCTCAGGCTGACCGCCGTGCTCGGCCTGCTGGTGATGGCGGTGGCGACCCTGCTCGCCTTTTTCCACCTGCCGCTGCCGTGGATCGAAGGCTCGCCGCTGGTGATGCCCTTCGTCTACGTGGCCGGCATGTGGATGGCGCTTCTGTCTTCCATCGCGTTCACCGCCATCTATGCCTTCCGCGTCGCCGACGAGGCGCGGCTGCTGGCTAACGCGCTGGCCGCGACCGAACTGGTGCTGCAGCGCGAACAGCATCTTTCCGCGCTGGACGGGCTGGCGGCGGCGGCCGCGCATGAGCTTGGCACGCCGCTGGCCACCATCACGCTGGTGGCCAAGGAAATGGAAAAGGTGCTGGGCAAGGACCCGAAGTTCCACGACGACGTCACCTTGCTGCGCACGCAAAGCGAACGCTGCCGCGAAATCCTCAAGCGGCTGACCAGCCTGTCCTCCGAAGGCGAGCCGCTATTGACCCGGCTGCCGATCACATCGCTGATCGAGGAGGTGATCGCGCCGCACCGCGATTTCGGCATTTCGATCAAGCTGAAACCCGGCGAGCGCATCGGCGCGGAGCCGGTGGGGCGGCGCAACCCCGGCGTCATCTATGGGCTCGGCAACCTGGTCGAGAACGCTGTCGATTTCGCCCATACGAGCGTAAGCGTGAGCTGGACCTGGGACGATGCCTCGGTCCTTCTCACCATCACCGACGACGGCGCGGGTTTTCCGGCAGAAGTCATCGACCGCATCGGCGAACCCTACATGTCGACGCGGCAAGGGGCCGAGCCGGGCGGCGGGCTGGGGCTTGGCCTGTTCATTGCCAAGACGCTTCTGGAACGCTCCGGCGCCAGCATCGTGTTCAGCAATTCAAGCGGACCGGGCGAAGGCGCGGTGGTGCAGATCAAGTGGCCGCGCAGCGTGTTCGTCTATGCCGATACAGTGGCTGGCACATCGCTCGACGCGGTGTAGAATTGGACAGCGACGCTCAACACCTATATCTGCGCGTGAACGACATTTTCTTCCGCGGCAAAAACACTGGGCGCGACAAAGATCGGGCGCGGCAAAAAATTGGGACCTGACAGATCATGACCGGCGAAGACGTCACTGGCAGCATGGTAACGGGCGGCGACACTTCGCTGCTGATCGTCGATGACGACAAGCCCTTTTTGACCCGGCTGGCACGCGCCATGGAAACGCGCGGCTTCGTAGTGGAAACCGCCGACAGCGTGGAAGAAGCGGTGGGCAAGGCGCGCGCCAATCCGCCGGCCTACGCCGTGGTCGACATGCGGCTCGGCGACGGCAACGGCCTCGACGTGGTTGCTGCGATCCGCGAAAAGCGCGAGGACGCCCGCACCGTCATCCTGACCGGCTATGGCAATATCGCCACAGCGGTGACTGCCGTGAAGCTCGGCGCGATCGACTACCTTTCCAAGCCGGCCGATGCCGACGATGTGTTCGCGGCGCTGACCCGAACGTCCGGCGAGCGCGCCGCACCGCCGGAAAACCCGATGTCGGCCGACCGCGTGCGCTGGGAGCATATCCAGCGCGTCTACGAGATGTGCGAACGCAATGTCTCGGAAACCGCGCGCCGGCTGAACATGCACCGCCGCACCTTGCAGCGCATATTGGCCAAGCGCGCGCCGCGCTAGAGCGTTTCATGGCTAGATGGAATCATTCTGTTTGTCGTGCGGCGAGGTGATCCACGCGAAGGGTTGCGAAGGTCGATGTGGTTCATCGGCCGAGCAAGCCGACAAAGTGGGCGCCCGCCGCAGGCAAACCCGAAGGGCCGGGCCGGTTTGGCCCAAATCCATCGGCCTTCGTCTCGACCGCACCACCGGTGCGCTCTTCGCCGAAGTCCTCGACCTTGTCCCAAACCATCACCGGCAGAATGGTTCTATCTAACCATGAAACGCTCTAGGCGGCGTCAAGGTTCAGGTGATGGCGGCCTGCAAATAGCGGGCTCAGTCAACTCTCAACGACACCTGGACGGCTTTGAAAAAAATCCGGGCCGCGACGACCTTTCGACTGCCGGTCGCTAACGACAGGCCGCCATGTCGTTGCCGTTTGGGCCTTGCATGAACTGGCTGGGGTTGGCGCACGCGCACCACCCCGGTACTGTCGGGCGTGAATCAAATTCACGCCGTTCGACCCATCACAAGACATGCGAGGTAGACATATGCAGCCAGAAAGACCGCGCCCGGTTTCGATCTTCCGCGAATTTCTCGACAGCGAGGCATCCGGCGGAATCGTGCTGATGGTGGCCGCGGCACTGGCGCTGATCGTCGCGAACTCGCCGCTGGCGGAGGGTTATTTCGCGGCGCTGCATGCCTACGCCGGACCGCTCAGCGTGTCGCACTGGATCAATGACGGGCTGATGGCGGTGTTCTTCCTGCTGGTCGGGTTGGAAATCAAGCGCGAGGTG
>MKRZ01000035.1:6798-43198 GCA_001897075.1 Mesorhizobium sp. 61-13
TCGCGCTCAACCGCATGGGCGTGCTTTCACTTGTTCCCTATATCCTGCTCGGCGTCGTGCTGTGGGTGCTGGTGCTGAAGTCCGGCGTCCACGCCACGCTGGCCGGCGTTGCGCTGGCGCTGACGGTGCCGCTCAGGGTTTCGCCCGGCATCGCGCACGATCTCGATCACTCGCCGCTGCACCGGCTGGAACACGCGCTGCACGGGGTCGTGCCGTTCATCATCATCCCGATCTTCGGCTTTGCCAATGCCGGGGTCAGCCTGACCGGCCTGACGCCGGCAGCGCTGTTGGAGCCGCTGACACTGGGTGTCGCCGCAGGGCTGGTGGTGGGCAAGCTGGTCGGCGTGTTGGGCGCATCAGCGCTGGCGATCCGCCTCAAGCTTGCCGACATGCCGGCCAATGCGGGCTGGTCGCACCTTGTCGGCATATCGCTGCTCTGCGGCGTCGGCTTCACCATGAGCCTGTTCATCGGCCTGCTCGCCTTCGGCGACAACCAGGCACTGCAGGATGCGGTGAAGGTTGGCATCCTTGCCGGTTCCTTCGTCGCCGCGGTCCTCGGCGCGGGCGTGTTGCTGGCCTCGCCAAGACCCGGTCGGGAAGAGGAGTTGTAGCCGCGACGGCTATCGACCACGCGCTACTCGCTCTCGCCCTCAAGCGCCGGCACCGAGACACCGGCAAGCTCGGCTGCCAGAAGGCGAGCGGCACCGGCACGGGCGATGCGCAGCATCAGCGCCTTGCGGGTGGCGGCGGCCATGCGGTGTTCCGGCGCGTCGCGCATGATTTCCGCGCCATAGCCGTCGGAGAGGATGAAGCCGCATTCGTCGGGGAAAATTTCCGCCGGCACGCCCGGATGGGTGGCGAAGAAAAAGCGGTCGGAATGCAGCCGGTAATCCGGCCATTTGCGGTCGACGCGGAAATCCTCGATCGACGACTTGATCTCGACGATCCAGATGTCGCCTTGCCTCGTCAGCGCGACGAGATCGGCGCGGCGACCGGTGGCCAGCGACAATTCGGGCAACACATGCGCACCCATGTCGGTCAACAGGCGCTGAACGCCGCGCCGGACGAGCAGCGCGCGATCCGACTGGCGGCCATCTATAAGCGGGTTATGGGAAAGCGGCGAAACGATTGGCATGGCACGCACCATGCCAGAGTCTGTTCACGTTTTGAACCCCCAACCCTGATCCTACCCCTTGTGGCAGGAAGCCGTCGTCTCCCCCGCCATTTCCTCGAGGATCGGGCAGTCGGGACGGGCGTCGCCGTGGCAGGCATGGATGAGCTTCTGCAAGGTGGAGCGCATCGACTGCAATTCGCGGATCTTCTCCTCGATTGCAGTCACATGATCGGAGGCGATCTGGCGGACGTCGGCGCTGGCGCGCGAACGGTCCTGGTAAAGCGCCATCAACTGGCGGCAGTCGTCGATGGAAAAGCCGAGATTGCGGGCGCGCTTGAGGAAGGCGAGGCGGTGGACGTCGTCGCCGGAATAGTCGCGATAGCCGTTGCCGGCGCGCTGCGGCGCGATCAGGCCGATTTCCTCGTAGTAGCGGATGGTCTTGGCCGGAAGTCCGGCGCGACGGGCTGCATCACCGACGTTCATTTGCCAACCTCAAAGCGCTGTGCGGCAGTTTATTAAAATTCGGGTCATTGATTTTGCTTCACATTCCCGTGAAAGCTGTTGCGAAAATGCAATAGTCTGCAACTTATGCGATGACCATGCCCAGCATATAGGCACCGCCTGCTTGGCAAGCAAAAAAATAGCCAGCATGTATACGCTCCAGAAATCGAGGCCGATTCGGCCGGATGATTCTGGGCGGGGGCAACGGTTCCTTATGCGGGTGAAAGCTTTCCTTCTTGCCGCAGCACTGGCGACCGCGCTGGCCGGTTGCAGCACCATCGGCTCGACGCCGATCTTCACCTCCAGCTACGGCGCGGTGACGGATTCGGGCTACAAGCTGCCGCGCATCCCGATCGAGAAGGTCAAGCGCGAGTTTCACCGCCAGGTTGTGAGCTACGACACCAGCGAGAAGCCGGGCACGATCGTGGTCGATACCGGCAGGAAGTTCCTCTATCTGGTCATGGCCGACGGCAAGGCGATGCGCTACGGCATCGGCGTCGGGCGCGAAGGCTTCGAATGGCGCGGCACTGCCCGCATCGCCATCAAGCGCGAGTGGCCGACATGGACGCCGCCCTCCGCCATGATCAAGCGCCAGCCGGAACTGGCGAAATATGCCGGCGGCATGGAGCCCGGCCTGATGAACCCGCTCGGCGCACGCGCGCTCTACCTGTTCAACAAGGGCGGAGATTCGGGCTATCGCCTGCACGGCACGCCTGAGTGGAACTCCATCGGCAAGGCGATGTCTTCGGGCTGCATCCGGCTGATGAACCAGGACATCATCGATCTCTACAACCGCGTCGACACCGGCGCGAAGGTCATCGTGATGTAACAAGTTTTGTACGCGGACCGTCTAGGCAACACAGACGTCCCAAACAGGAAACCGGGCTCAAAGGCCCGGTTTTTTGTTGTCTGCGCTACGTGTCTGCGAAGGAAGGTCAGGCGACCTGTTCGACCTGCTGGACTTCGGGAACGAAGTGCCTGAGCAGGTTCTGGATGCCGTGCTTCAGCGTGGCCGTGGACGACGGGCAACCGGCGCACGATCCCTTCATGTGCAGGAACACGGTGCCGTTCTCGAAGCCGCGGAAGGTGATGTCGCCGCCATCCTGGGCCACTGCCGGGCGCACGCGGGTATCGAGCAGTTCCTTGATGGTGACGACGAGTTCCTCGTCGGCCTTGTCGTAAAACTCTTCCGTCTCGCTGGTCTCGGCGGCAGGGGCCGAGCTCGTCATCACCGGCTGGTTGGACATGAAGTGTTCCATGATCGTGCCGAGGATCGCAGGCTTCAGGTGCTGCCACTCCGGGCCGTCCTTGGTCACGGTGATGAAGTCGTAGCCGAAGAACACGCCGGTGACGCCCGGAATGTCGAACAGGCGGCCGGCAAGAGGCGAAGCCTCGCGGGCGCTGTCTGCATCGCGGAAATCGGCGGTGCCTTCGCGCAGCACTTCCTTGCCCGGCAGGAACTTCAGCGTGGCCGGGTTCGGGGTCGATTCGGTCTGGATGAACATGGCCGTCTCCATGGCCGCATTCGGCCGTTCAGATTGGAATAATTCTAAATAGACCTCCCGCCGGTCTTATTCAAGCGATAAGGCGCGGGGAAAGTGGCTGGCTGCAAAGATGCAGGCTGGCAAGTGTCTATTTAAGGCTGCGCGCGCAAAAGAGAAAGGGGCCTGCGCCGCCGGCATGCCGACAGGGACGGACGGCCTAGGAAAGGCTTTCTATGTCCTCGTCCGACAGGGTTTGCGGGATGACGGTGACGGGAATGGGGAAGGCCGCGCCTTTGCCGACCACCGATGCGACCAGCGGGCCGGGACCTTCCTTGCCCGAACCGGCGGCAAGGACGAGGATCGAGATGTCCTGGTCTTCCTCGATCAGCTTGTGGATCTCCTCGACTTTCTTGCCTTCGCGCACGACCAGTTCCGGCTCGATGCCGAACTTCTGGCGCACCTTGTTGGCGTGGCTGTCGAGCGCTGCGTTTGCGGTCGCGGCCGCCTCCTCGCGCATGATCTTCTCGACGCCCAACCAGTGCTGGAAATCGTCGGGCTCGATGACGTAGAGCAGCACCAGCACGCCGTTGGTGCTTTGCATGCGCATCGAGGCGTAGGCGACGGCCCGTTCGCATTCGGGCGTGTCGTCGACGATGGCGAGGAATTTGCGACGGTGACCCGCTTCGCGGACGAGACGTTTGGAAACCATGTTTTACTGTACGACTCGGATTTGAGTGAACCGGCGCAATCTGCCACCGGCGACAGCCGGCGACAAGCCGGTGGATCGCCAGGGCCTGACGCTATCCTCTCAGTTCCCGGCGCAGGATCTTGCCGACCGGCGTTTTTGGCAGCTCGTCGCGGAACTCGATATATTTCGGCCGCTTGTAGCCGGTGAGGTTGACCTTGCAGTAGGCGGCAAGCGTCTCGATGGTGAGATCGGGGTCCTTCTTGACCACGAACAATTTCGGCACCTCGCCCGACTTCTCGTCCGGCACGCCGATGGCGGCGACCTCGAGCACGCCGGGATGCTGGGCAACGACTTCTTCGAGCTCGTTCGGATAGACGTTGAAGCCGGAGACGAGGATCATGTCCTTCTTGCGGTCGACGATCTTGGTAAAGCCCTTCTCGTCCATGAAGCCCATGTCGCCGGACTTGAAGAAGCCGTCCTTGGTCATCACCTTGGCGGTCTCGTCGGGCCGGTTCCAGTAGCCCGCCATGACCTGCGGCCCCTTGATGCAGATTTCGCCGACCTCGCCGAGCGGCAGGTTGGCGCCCTCGTCGTCGCGTATGGCGATCTCGGTCGAAGGAATGGGCAGGCCGATGGTGCCGGTGAAGTCCGGCGAACTGCACTTGTTGGCGGTCGCGACCGGCGAGGTCTCGGACAGGCCGTAGCCTTCGGTGATGTGGTTTCCGGTCAGCGCCTTCCAGCGGTCGGCCACGCCCTTCTGCACGGCCATGCCGCCGCCGAGGCTCAGGATGAGCGGCTTGAAGTCGAGCTTGCGGAAGTCCTCGTTGTTGAGCAGCGCGTTGAACAGCGTGTTGAGGCCGGGGAAGATGTTGAAGGAATATTTGCGCAGTTCCTTGACGAAGCCCGGAATGTCGCGCGGGTTGGGGATGAGCAAATTGTGCGCGCCCTGCTGCATGCCCATCAGCGCGTTCACCGTCAGCGCAAAGATATGATAGAGCGGCAGCGCGCAGACATAGATGAGATGGGCCGGCTTCGGCTTCACCGCGTAGGCGTCTTCCACCCACAGCGCGAGCTGGGCGACATTGGCAAGGACGTTGCGGTGAAGCAGCGTCGCGCCCTTGGAAACGCCGGTGGTGCCGCCGGTATATTGCAGGAAGGCGGTGTCGTCGGGCGACACTTCGGCCGGCTTGAAGGCAAGGCCGGCGCCTGCCTTCATCGCGGCGTTGAACTTGATGTGACCGGGCAGCGACCAGGCCGGAACGAGCTTCTTGACGCGGCGAACGACAAGGTTGACCAGCGTGCCCTTCAGGCCGCCGAGCAGTTCGCCCATAGAGGCCACGACCACGTGCTTGACCAGGGTCTTGCCGATGGCCGCCTGCAAAGTCGCGGCGAAGTTTTCCAGAATGACGATGGCTTCCGCGCCAGAGTCCCGCAACTGGTGTTCGAGTTCACGCGGCGTGTAGAGCGGGTTGACGTTGACCACGACATAGCCTGCCCGCAGCACCGCCATCATGGCGACCGGGTATTGCAGGATGTTGGGCATCATCAGCGCGACACGCGCGCCCTTTCTGAGGCCCTTCGATTGCAGGAAAGCGCCGAAGGCCGACGACAGGCGCTCGAGTTCGGCAAAGGTGAGCGTCTTGTCCATGCAGGTGAAGGCGGGATTGCCGGAAAACTGCTGGCAAGCGGTGGCAAGTAGGTCGCCGATCGAGGGCGACGGCATCGGGCCGATCTCCGACGGCATGTTGCGCGGGTAGCTGGCGAGCCACGGCTTTTGCGGCAAGCCGGCGGTCAGCCTGGTAATGGTCTTGGGCAACGGCTTTTCGGCTGCCGTTTTCCTTGGAGCAGATTTCTGCGGGGCAGGCTTCTTGGCTTCGGTTTTCTTGGGCTCGGTTTTCTTCGTCTCTGGCTTTTGGGCAGAAGACTTTTCGGGGGCAGGCTTTTTCGCGGCTGCTTTCACGACCGCGGGCTTGGCGGCGGCCGGCTTGGAATTTGGCGCTGCAGGTTTAGTCGCCGCCTTTGGCGACGGCTTGGCCGAGCTGGCCTTCGATACGGTCTTGTCGGCAGCCTTGGGCGCTGCCTTCGCAGCGGGCGCCTTGGGAGCCGCAGCCTTCACCGCAGCCTTGGCGGCCGGAGCCTTCGCTGAAGCCAGCTTGGCCGGTTTCGCAGCGGCTTTGCGGACAACGCTCTTGCCGCCCGCCGAACCCTTGTTGCTTGCCTTGGCCAATTTCGCCTCCCCTGATTTCGCCTCGCCGGTCGTGTCGCGGCCTTTGGTGCCGGCCGTCGGGAGCGCCGTCACAGGGACCGGCTCCTCTTTCGCGGAAGTTCCACGCAATAATGTATGGCGACAATTCCCGCCCTTGCAAGCCGTGCCCCAAGGGCAAGCCTGACGGAAACGTGATCCCATCGCCTGCAAATGCCTGCCCGCCGGCATAAAACAGGCGTTGCCTGGCTTGGGCGGGTCGGAGTGCGGGTTACACTCGGTCGCCGACGCCTAAGTGCCCGTTCCGTTTATTGCGCAAGATCGACGATCAGGGGAATTTTGTTCCGGTTCCGCAAGGGCAGACAGGCGGGGAGTTCCAAAGCCGTAAAAACGGTGCTTATATGCGCCCTTCACGAGCCTGACTAGGGGGCTTGGAAGAACATCAGGGAGTGCTCTATGAACAAAAAGCTGACTTTTGCGGCCGCGTTGCTGGCTGCAACCGTCATGGGCGGCATGGCCAATGCCAAACAGCTGGTCTACTGCTCGGAAGCGTCGCCTGCCGGTTTCGACCCGTCGCCCTGGAGCGGTGGTAACGACTTCGACGCATCCTCACGCACCATCTATTCGCGTCTTGTCGAATTCGAACATGGCAAGACCACGATCTCGCCCGGCCTCGCCGAGAGCTGGACGGTTTCCGACGACGGCCTGGAATACACCTTCAAGCTTAAGTCCGGCGTGAAGTTCCAGACCACCGACTATTTCACCCCGACCCGCGACCTGACCGCAGACGACGTGATCTTCTCCTTCGAGCGTCAGTGGAAGAAGGAAAACCCGTGGTTCGAATATCTGCCCGGCACCGGTTGGGAATATTTCGCCGGCATGGGCTTCCCGGATCTGCTCAAGGAAGTGGTCAAGGTCGACGACCTGACGGTCAAGTTCGTCCTCAACAAGCCTGAAGTCGCCTTCCTGCCCGACCTTGGCATGGACTTCGCCTCGATCGTGTCGAAGGAATATGCCGACCAGCTCGAAAAGGCCGGCACCAAGGAACAGTTCACCCAGAAGCCGATCGGCACCGGGCCGTTCCAGTTCGTGGACTACCAGGTTGACGCCGTCATCCGCTACCAGGCCTGGGACGGCTATTTCGGCGGCCGCCAGAAGATCGACGACCTGATCTTCGCGATCACGCCCGATCCGGCCGTGCGCGCGCAGAAGCTGAAGGCTGGCGAATGCGATATCATGTCGTATCCGGCACCGGCCGACATTGCCGGCCTGCAGGCCGACACCAACCTCAAGGTCGATGAGCAGGAAGGCCTGAACATCGGCTACATGGCCTACAACACCACGCAGGCTCCGTTCGACAAGGTCGAGGTCCGCAAGGCCCTCAACATGGCCGTCAACAAGCAGGCAATCATCGACGCGGTCTATCAGGGCGCCGGCCAGGTTGCCGTCAACCCGATCCCGCCGACGATGTGGTCGTACAACACCAGCATCAAGGACGACGAGTACAATCCTGATGCGGCCAAGAAGATGCTCGAGGAAGCCGGCGTCAAGGATCTGTCGATGAAGATCTGGGCCATGCCGGTCAGCCGCCCGTACAACCCGAACGCACAGCGCGTTGCCGAGTTGATCCAGGCCGACTACGCCAAGATCGGCGTCAAGGCCGAGATCGTCAGCTACGAGTGGACCGAGTATCGCGAGCGCGGCAAGGCCAAGGATCGTGACGGCGCATTCCAGCTTGGCTGGACCGGCGACAACGGCGACCCGGACAACTTCCTGTTCCTGCTCGGCTGCGACGCGATCGGCCAGTCCAACTACGCGATCTGGTGCAACCAGGAATTCCAGGACCTGCTCTTGAAGGGCAAGGCGACGACCGACGTTGCCGAGCGTACCAAGATCTACGAGGAAGCCCAGGTTGTCTTCAAGCGCGAAGCTCCGTGGCTGACGATTGCCCATTCCAAGGTGTTCATGCCGATGAACAAGAAGGTTTCCGGCTTCGTCATGGACCCGCTGGGCATCCACCGCTTCGACGGCGTGGACGTCACCGAGTAAGATCGTGACAACAGAATAGGGAACGGCGGCGCTGGACATCCTGCGCCGCCGTTTTATTAAAGACGATGCTTCGCTTTCTTCTCCAGAAACTGGCCCTCATCGTGCCGACCGTCATCGGCATCTCGCTGGCGGCGTTCGCCTTCGTGCGGCTGTTGCCCGGCGACCCGATCCTGGCGATGGCAGGCGAACGCGGCGTCTCGCCCGAGCGCTACGCCGAACTGGTCGTGCGCTTCGGCTATGATAAGTCCTATATCGTCCAGTACTTCAACTACATCGGCAACGTGCTGTCCGGCGACTTCGGCATCTCGATCGCTACCAAGCGGCCGGTGCTGGGCGAATTCCAGGCGCTGTTTCCGGCGACGCTGGAACTGGCGACGGTGGCGCTGATCATCGCGGTTCTGATCGGCATCCCGGCCGGCATTTTCGCGGCGGTGAAGCGTGGTTCGTGGTTCGACCAGGCGACGATGGGCGTTGCGCTGACCGGCTATTCGATGCCGATCTTCTGGTGGGGGCTTTTGCTCATCATCTTCTTTTCCGGCTATCTTGGCTGGACGCCCGTGTCCGGGCGCATCGGGCTGCAATATTTCTTCAAGCCGGTGACCGGCTTCATGCTCATCGACAGCCTGTTATCGGGCAAACCGGGCGCATTCACCTCCGCGTTCAGTCATCTCATCTTGCCTTCCATCGTGCTCGCCACCATTCCGCTTGCCGTCATAGCGCGCCAGACGCGCTCGGCGATGCTGGAGGTTCTGGGCGAGGACTATGTGCGCACGGCCCGCGCCAAGGGGCTGGCGCCGCGGCGCGTGATCGGCCTGCATGCGTTTCGCAATGCGCTGATCCCGGTCGTCACCACAATCGGCCTGCAGGTCGGCACGCTGATGGCCGGCGCGATCCTGACGGAGACGATCTTCTCCTGGCCCGGCATCGGCAAATGGATGATCGACGCCATCGGCAAGCGTGACTATGTCGTGGTGCAGAGTGGGCTTTTGATCATCGCGCTGATCGTCATGGCGGTGAACCTGATCGTCGACGTGCTCTATGCCGTCATCAACCCACGCATCAGGGTGCAGTGATGACAGACCAGTCCGCAGGCCTTCCCGCAGCCGCAACCGTTCCGACGGGTCCGCGCCAGCGCGCGCTGTCCGAGTTCTGGCACTATTTTTCCATGAACACCGGCGCGGTCATCGGCCTCGTCGTGTTCACGCTGCTTGTTTTGACCGCGATCTTCGCGCCGCTGATTGCGCCGCATATGCCCGACGAACAGTTCCGCGATTCGCTGCTCACCCCGCCGATGTGGCAGGAGGGCGGCAAATCGATGTTCATCCTCGGCACCGATGCGGTGGGCCGCGACATGCTTTCGCGCCTCATCTACGGCGCGCGCTACTCGCTGTTCATCGGCCTTGTCGTCGTCGTCTTCGCGCTGGTCAGCGGCATCATCCTCGGCGTGCTGGCCGGCTATTTCCGCGGTTGGGTCGACACGCTGATCATGCGCGTGATGGACATCATCCTCGCCTTCCCGTCGCTTTTGCTGGCGCTGGTGCTGGTCGCTATCCTCGGGCCTGGCCTGTTCAACGCCATGCTGGCGATTGCGCTGGTATTGCAGCCGCACTTCGCCCGCCTGACCCGCGCCGCCGTGATGGCGGAGAAGAACCGCGAATATGTCGTGTCGGCCAAGGTTGCCGGCGCCAGCCATCTGCGGCTGATGCTGGTGACCATCCTGCCCAATTGCGTCGCCCCGCTGATCGTGCAGGCGACGCTGTCGTTCTCCAACGCCATCCTCGAGGCAGCGGCGCTCGGCTTCCTCGGCATGGGCGCGCAACCGCCGACGCCGGAATGGGGCACGATGCTGGCCACCGCGCGCGAGTTCATCTTGCGCGCACCGTGGGTGGTGACCTTCCCCGGCCTTGCCATCCTGATCACAGTGCTCGCCATCAACCTGATCGGCGACGGCCTGCGCGATGCGCTCGACCCCAAGCTGAAGAGGTCGTGAGCCATGCCTTTGCTCGATATCAAGAACCTCACCGTTTCCTTCGACACCTCGACCGGCCCGTTCCTGGCGGTGAAGGGCATCGACCTCTCGGTCGAGCCGCGCGAGGTGCTCGCCATCGTCGGCGAGAGCGGCTCCGGCAAGTCGGTGTCGATGCTGGCGGTGATGGGCCTGTTGCCCGCATCCGCCACCGTCACGGCGGACCGCATGAGCTTCGACGGCGTAGACCTGCTTGGCCTCGACGCGGCTGAGCGGCGCAAGATCGTCGGCAAGGACATTTCGATGATCTTCCAGGAGCCGATCGCCAGCCTCAACCCCTGCTTCACCGTCGGCTTCCAGATCGAGGAAGTGCTGCGCTTCCACATGGGCATGGACCGGGCGCAGCGGCGGGCCCGCGCCATCGAGCTTCTGACGCTGGTCGGCATTCCCGAACCTGCCGAACGGCTGAGTTCCTATCCGCACCAGATGTCGGGCGGCCAGTGCCAGCGCGTGATGATCGCGATTGCCATTGCCTGCAATCCGAAGCTGTTGATTGCGGACGAGCCGACCACGGCGCTCGACGTGACCATCCAGAAGCAGATCCTCGACCTTCTGGTGCGCCTGCAGGCGGAATACGGCATGGGCCTGATCATGATCACCCACAATATGGGCGTCGTGGCCGAAACCGCCGACCGCGTGATCGTGCAGTACAAGGGCACCAAGATGGAAGAGGCGGGCGTGCTGTCGCTGTTCGAGAGCCCGAAGAGCAACTATACGCGCGCGCTTTTGTCGGCACTGCCCGACAACGCCACCGGCGACCGCCTGCCGACGGTATCCGACATGATGTTCGAACCCGCGCCGGGAGCCTGACGATGAGCGTTGTTGTCGAGGGAAAGAACATCAAGCGCGACTATCATGTCGGCGGCGGACTGATGCGCGGCGCGCGCACCGTGCATGCGGTCAAGGGCGTGTCGTTCAGCGTCGAACAGGGCAAGACGCTGGCGATCGTCGGCGAAAGCGGCTGCGGCAAGTCCACGCTGGCGCGCATCATCACGCTGATCGATCCGGCGACTTCCGGCGATCTTCTGATCGACGGCCACAAGGTCGATATCGCCAAGGACGGGCTGTCGAAGGAGATGCGCCGCAAGGTGCAGATCGTGTTCCAGAACCCGTATGGCTCGCTGAACCCGCGCCAGAAGATCGGCGACATTCTTGGCGAGCCCTTGATCATCAACACCGACAAGCCGGCGGAAGAGCGGCGCGAACTGGCCCACGCCATGCTGAAAAAAGTCGGCCTCGGCCCAGAGCACTACAATCGCTATCCGCACATGTTCTCGGGCGGGCAACGTCAGCGCATCGCCATTGCGCGCGCGCTGATGCTGAACCCGCGGCTTCTGGTGCTGGACGAGCCGGTGTCGGCGCTCGACCTTTCGGTGCAGGCGCAGGTGCTCAACCTTTTGGCCGACCTGCAGGACGAGTTCGAACTGACCTACGTCTTCATCAGCCACGATCTGTCGGTGGTGCGCTACATCGCCGACGACGTGATGGTGATGTATTTCGGCGAAGCGGTGGAGTACGGACCGCGCGACGAGGTGTTTTCCAACCCGCAGCACAGCTACACCAAGACGCTGTTTGCGGCGACGCCGCGCGCCGACGTTGCCAGCATCAAGGCAAGGCTGGCGAAGAAGGCCGCCTGAAGGCTACAAGCAGAAAGCGCGGCTGCTCACCACCACTTGACGTCGATGGTGCCGCCGGCGGCGTTGCCGTCGCAATTCTCGTAGGTGCCTGACAGGCCATCGGGACGCTGCGAGGCAAGCGTATACTCGCAGCCGATGACGTTGTTGTTGCCCTTCTTGATGAAGTCGACTTCCTTGAAGAACAGCGATGTGTCGGAATAGCGGCCCTTGATCAGGTGCTGCGATTTCATCGTCGTCCATTCGAGCGCCGCCTCGAACTGGAAGTCTGCGCCCAGCCTGACATTGGTGACGCGGAACGGCCAGCGCGTGGTGCCGTCCGAGGCCGCGCCGTCGAAACCGCCGGAATCGAGATGGGCCTTGATGGTGGTGGCGGAAGGCGCAGCGGCGGGAGCGGCGGCAACCGTTGCCGCCGGCGCGGACGCGCGAGCTTCCAGCTTCTTTTCCAGTTCGCCGATCCGCGTCTCGAGGCGGTCGATGCGGGATGCATCGTTGCCGAACTCGGCCTTGGCTAGAACTTCGTGCAATTGCGCGATCTGGCCGCGCAGGTTCTGGATCTCGCCCTTGGCGGCCTCGAAATCGGTGACATATTTGGCGATGCCGTAGCTGATGCCCAGCACGCCCGCGCCGGTCAGGATCAGCGCACTTGCCTTGCCGAAAATGTTATCCGCCACCGCTGCCCCCGATACGACCCCAAGCTGGCGGCAGAAAATCAGAAAGAGGCGCTGGCGGCAACGTAGATTTCGGCCAGCCGTTCGACACCGGCGCGGTCGTCTTCGTCGAAGCGGCCGGGCGTCGGGCTGTCGAGGTCGATGACGCCGATGATCTTTCCATCGCGGACAAGCGGCACGACCAGTTCGGAGCGGGAATCAGGATCGCAAAAGATGTGGTTGTCGGCCTTGGTCACGTCTTCGACGATGATAGACCGGCGCTCGGCAACGGCGCTGCCGCATACGCCGCGGCCAACCGCGATGCGCACGCAGGCAGGCTTGCCCTGGAATGGGCCGACGACCAGTTCGTCCGGCGAGCGCAGGAAATAGAAGCCTGCCCAGTTGAGGTCGGGCATCGACTGGAACAAAAGCGCGGAGACGTTGGCGGCATTGGCGATGGCGTCGGCCTCGCCGATGAGCAGGCCTTCCATCTGCGCCGCGAGTTCATGATAGAACCGCGGCTTGTCGCTGGTGTCGATGGCGTGGGCTGCAAACATGTCCTGTCTCCGCCGGCAAACTGCAATCCGGCATTAGCGTGATAGGCCCGAACGCCAATCTACGGAAAGCAAAATCCCGTCAGTTGACGCCCTTCGGCACATTTTCCGGCGGCACGGTGTCCTTCACCTTCTGGCGATGGAAGATGAACAGGCCGGCAAGGACGACGATGCCCGCTCCGATGAGAATGCGCGGACCGGGGAAGTCGCTGAAGAACAGCGCACCGAACACCACCGCCCAGAGGAGCAAAGTGTAGTGCAGCGGCGCGAGCGTCGAGGCGGGTGCCAGTTTCAGCGCGCGGGTGATCATGAGATGGGCCGCACCCGAGACGATGCCGAGCAGGAGCATTGCGCCATAGTCCATCGAGGTGGCCGGCTGCCAATGGCCGATGGCGATGACGGCGCCGACAAGGCCGGCGCCAACCGTCTGCCAGGTGACGAGCGTGGTGTCGCTGGTGCCGCGCAAGCTGCGGTTGAGGACGATGCCAACGGCAAAGGAAATACTGCCAACCAGCGCAAACAGCGAAGACAGCGAGAATGCGGCGGATGACGGCTTCAGCATGATGAGAACGCCGCAGAAACCGACGAGGATCGCCACCCAGCGTCGCCAGCCGACCTTTTCGCCGAGCAGGAAGTGCGAAAGCGCGGCGACGTAGATGGGGCCTGCCATGTAGAAGCTCATCACGTCGGCCAGCGGCAGGTAGACGACGGCGGCATAGAACAAAACGGTGTCGAGCGTAGTGGCAATGACGCGCAGGATTTGCAGACCGAGCCGATCCATGTGGAACAGCTTTGCAGCACCCTGATGGACGATCATCGGGCCGAGGATGAAGAAGGAACCGATCGAGCGGACGAACACCACCTGGCCGACCGAAAAACTGGCGACCAGCCATTTGCCCATCGCATCGTTGAGCGCGAACATGAAGTCGCCCGCCAGCATCAACAGGATGCCGGCAACGAGCATGTTGCGGATCGGGAACTTGGGCATCGGCGGTGTCTCTTCGTGCCGCTTGGATTGGCGAGCAGGTTGCCCGGCCACCAGCGGCGATGACGCGCTTTAGCCGCATGCCGCCACGTTGGCGAGGGAATTCGATTGGTTCAGGAAACCGCGAAGAGACTTACGGCGCCGGCGGGCGCACGATGACCGGGCGATAGATGACGCGCGGCTGCAGGAAGGGATCGATGCGGCGCATTTCACGGCTTTCGGCGCGCCGGTCGAGTTCGATGCGCTGCAGGCATTCGGCGAAAGCGTCATTGTTGTGCTTGAAGCCGTAGGCCCGGCACTTGGCCTCGTCGGCAGCGCGCAAATCCTGGGCGCTCATGCAGCCTGAAAGCAGTACGCCGAGGGCGACGAGGGCAAAAGATGTGAGCGCGCGCATTGTCGAGGCTCCAACGGCGGTGGGTCTGGTTCGAAACGATAGAGCAAAATCGTGGCAAGACTTAACGCGTCTGCCACGATGTTGAGTCCCGCCAGAACTCTACTCCGGTACGTGGCGCACCGCGCCCTTGTCGGCGCTGGTCGCGAAGGCCGCGTAGGCACGCAGGGCCTTGGTGACCTTGCGCTTGCGCTGCTCGACGGGCTTCCAGCCAGCCTTGTCCTGCTCGACGCGGCGGCGGGCAAGCTCGGCATCGTCAACGGCGAGATTGATGGTGCGGTTCGGAATGTCGATCTCGATGATGTCGCCCTCGCGCACCAGCCCGATCAAGCCGCCCTCTTCCGCTTCCGGCGAAACGTGACCGATGGAGAGGCCCGAGGTGCCGCCGGAAAAACGCCCGTCTGTCAGAAGCGCGCATTCCTTGCCGAGGCCCTTCGACTTCAGATAGCTGGTCGGATAGAGCATTTCCTGCATGCCGGGGCCGCCGCGCGGGCCTTCATAGCGGATCACGACAACGTCGCCCGGCTTGATCTTGCCGTTGAGAATGGCGAGCACGCTGGAATCCTGGCTTTCGAAGACGCGGGCCGGGCCGGTGAATTTCAGGATCGATTCATCGACGCCGGCAGTCTTCACGATGCAGCCGTCGACCGCGATATTGCCCTTCAGCACGGCCAATCCGCCATCCTTGGAGAAGGGATGCTCGACGGAACGGATAACGCCGTTTTCGCCATCGGTGTCGAGGTCCTTCCAGCGCGCATCCTGGCTGAACGCCGTCTGGGTGGGTATGCCGCCAGGTGCCGCACGGAAAAATTCGCGCACGGATTCATTGTTGGTGCGGGTGATGTCCCAGCGGTCGATGGCGTCGCCGATGGTGGTGGCGTGAACGGTGGGGCTATCGCGATGGATCAGCCCGCCGCGGTCGAGTTCGCCGAGGATGCGCATGATGCCGCCGGCCCGATGGACGTCTTCCATGTGGACGTCGCTCTTGGCCGGGGCGACCTTGGACAGGCACGGCACCTTGCGTGAAAGCCGGTCGATGTCGGCAAGCGTGAAGTCGACCTCGCCTTCGTGCGCGGCGGCGAGAATGTGCAGCACGGTGTTGGTCGAACCGCCCATGGCGATGTCGAGGGCCATGGCGTTTTCGAATGCGGCCTTGGACGCGATGGTGCGCGGCAGCGCCGTCTCGTCATCCTGCTCGTAATAGCGCTGGGCGAGATCGACGATGAGATGGCCGGCTTCGACGAACAGGCGCTTGCGGTCGGCATGGGTGGCCAACGTCGAGCCGTTGCCGGGCAACGATAGGCCGAGCGCCTCGGTCAGGCAGTTCATGGAATTGGCGGTGAACATGCCCGAGCATGAGCCGCAAGTGGGGCAGGCCGAGCGTTCGATAGCCTTGACGTCCTCATCGGAGACCGCGTCGTCGGCAGCCGCAACCATGGCGTCGACCAGGTCGAGCGCCTGCGTCTTGCCGGCGAGCACGACCTTGCCGGCCTCCATTGGACCGCCCGAGACGAATACGCTCGGGATGTTGAGGCGCAACGAGGCCATCAGCATGCCGGGGGTGATCTTGTCGCAGTTGGAAATGCAGACCATGGCGTCGGCGCAGTGCGCGTTGACCATGTATTCGACGCTGTCGGCGATGATCTCGCGCGACGGCAGCGAATAGAGCATGCCGTCATGGCCCATGGCGATGCCGTCATCGACGGCGATGGTGTTGAATTCCTTGGCGACGCCGCCGGCCTTCTCGATCTCGCGCGCGACGAGCTGGCCGAGATCCTTGAGATGCACATGGCCCGGCACGAACTGGGTGAACGAGTTGACCACGGCAATGATCGGCTTCCCAAAATCACCGTCCTTCATGCCCGTGGCGCGCCAAAGGCCGCGCGCGCCGGCCATGTTGCGGCCGTGGGTGGTCGTACGTGAACGATAGGCAGGCATGAAACTGTCCTTGGCTACAGGCGCAGCGCCAGCGCGCCGCTCCATCAAAAATAGGTCGCAGGCGTTATACACGCCATCTTTTTCTGTTGCCACGCTTTTGCACTGCGCCAGTGCAGAGCGTTTGAAGATAGCCGTTCAAACGAAAAGGCGGCGGATCGCTCCACCACCTTTTTCATTTCGTGCTTCTGTCCAAGCTAGTCGATGACGGCCGGCATCAGCTTGGGATCCGGCTTTTCGGCGTGCTTCGGCAAGTCCTTGCTGGCGATCAGCGTGTAGAACATCGGCACCACGAACAGGGTGAACATGGTTCCGATGAGGATGCCGGTGAAGATAACCAGGCCCATGGAGAAGCGCGCAGCAGCACCCGCACCGCTGGACATGATCAGCGGCACGACGCCGAGCGCCATGGCGGCCGTGGTCATCAGGATCGGACGCAGGCGCACCTTGGCGGAGGCGACAATGGCGTCGCGCCGCCGCATGCCGTGCAGTTCGCGCTGCTGGTTGGCGAATTCCACCAAAAGGATGCCGTGCTTGGTAATCAGGCCGATCAGCGTGATCAGGCCGACCTGGGTGTAGATGTTAAGCGTCGATCCGGGCACCGCCATGCCGAGGAAGTTGCCGTTGAGGATGTTCAGCGGCAGGACTGCGCCGAAGATCGACAGCGGGACCGCCATCATCACGATGAACGGATCGCGGAAACTTTCGAACTGCGCCGCCAGCACCAGATAGATGACAAGAATAGCGGCCGCGAAGGCAATCATGATGGTGTTGCCCTGCTCCTTTTCCTGCCGCGACTGGCCGGAGTAGTCGATGAAGAACGTGTCCGGCAGGCTCTGCCTGGCGATGTCCTCAAGCGTCTTCAGCGCGTCGCCCGTGGTGATGCCCGGAAGCGGCAGCGCCGAAATGGTCGCCGAGTTCAACTGGTTGAACTGCTCGATTGCCGCAGGCGCGGCATTGGACGATATCTTCACCACCGACGAAAGCGGCACCATTTCTCCGGTCACGCTGCGTACGAAATAGTCGCCCAGCTTTTCGGGGTTGTCGCGGAACTCCTGCGGCACCTGCGGAATGATGTCGTAGCTGTTGGAATCGCGGTCGAACTGCGCCACCTCGGCACCACCCACCAGGAGCGTCAAGGTACGGCCTATGTCGGCAATCGGCAGGTTGAGCGCGGCAGCGCGGTCGCGGTCGATGGTCACCGTGGTTTGCGGCGCATCGAAGGCCATCGAGTTCTGCACCACGATGAAGCGGCCGGAAGCCTGCGCCTTGTTCTTGATCTCCTCGGCGGCCTCGTAGACCTGGCTAGCCTCGCCGGTGGAACGCACCACCATGGAGACCGGCAAGCCTCCGCCGGAACCCGGCAAGGTGGGAGGCGCGAAGACGAAGGCCTCGACGCCGGCGACATGGGAGAGACGGCCCTGGATATCCTCCTGCAGCTGCTTTTGCGTCCTTTCGCGTTCGGCCCAGTCCTTGAAGGCGAAGCCGATGAAGGCGCTGTTGGTAGCCCCGCCAAAGGCGGTGGCGGCGAAAAGCGCGCGCGTTTCAGGCAGGTCCTGCACCAATCCGAGGATCTGGTTGACGTAGGTTTCGGTATAGTCGGACGTCGCGTAGCGCGGCGCGGTAACCAGCGAGAGCAGGAAGCCCTGATCTTCTTCCGGCGCAAGTTCGCTCGACGTCTTGGTGAACATAAAGCCGGTGAGGGCCACGAGCGCAATAACGATCATCATGGTCACGGGACGATAGTTCAGAGAACCCGAGACAAGCCTTTCATAGACGCGCTCGACGCGCGCGAAGGTGCCGTCGACGATGCGCTGGAACCTGCTGTGCGACCCGGCCTTGAGAAGACGCGCCGACATCATCGGGGTGATGGTGATGGCGACGAGACCGGAAATCACCACCGATCCGGCAAGCGTCATCGCGAATTCGCGAAACAGCGCGCCGGTGAGGCCGCCGGTGAAGGCAAGCGGGGCGAACACGGCGGCGAGCGTCAGCGTCATGGCGACGATGGCCGAGGAGATTTCGCGCATGCCGTTGAAGGCCGCCTGCATCGGCGGCATGTTGTCTTCCTCCATGTGCCGGTGGATGTTTTCCACCACCACGATGGCGTCGTCGACGACAAGGCCGATGGCCAGCACCATGGCCAGCAACGACAACAGGTTGATCGAGTAGCCGACCGCAAACAACAGGAAGCACACGCCGATCAGCGACAGCGGAATGGTGACGATCGGCATGATGACCGAGCGGAACGATCCCAGGAAGAGCAGGATGACGACGATGACGATGGCAACCGCCTCGGCGATGGTCTTGAACACTTCGTCGATGGACGCGCTGATCTGCTCGGTCGAGTCGTAGACGATGACGATCGACATGCCTTGCGGCAGCGTTTCCTGGATCGATGGGACGATCTTGTGGATGGCTTCGGCCGTGCTGAGCGGATTGGCAGCCGGCGTCGGGAAGATGGCGAGGAAGGTTCCCGGCTTGCCGTTGAAGTTCACGCGCGTGTCGGTGCTTTGCGCCGCAAGCTCGACGCGCGCGACGTCACGCAACCTGACGACATTGCCGTCCTTCGATTGAAGCGGGAGTTCGGCGAAGGCCTCCGGCGTCTGCAATGTCGAGCGCACCGTGATGGACGAGGCGACGTATTCGTTCTCGACCTTGCCGGGCGCGGACAGGAAGTTGGAATTGTTGATCGCGGTCAGAACGTCGGTCGCGGTCACGCCGCGCGCCGCCATCTTGACCGGGTCGATCCACACGCGCATCGAATAGTCGGCAGCGCCGAATATCTGCACGTCGGCAACGCCTTCGACCGTCGTCATGCGCGGGCGAACGACGCGCTGGATGTATTCGGTCAACTGCTCGGGCGTCATGTTCGGATTCTGCATCGACAGATACATCATCGCGAAGTCTTGGCCGGTGCCCTTGACGATGACCGGGTCCTTGGACTCGGTCGGCAGCGTGCCGCGAACGCCCTGCACCTTCGACATCACCTCGGTCAAGGCGGTGTCAGGATTGGAGCCGAGCTTCATGAACACCGTCACGATGCTGACCGACGGCGTGCTTTGCGAGGTGACGTAGTCGACGTTTTCGGTGGACGAAACGGCGCGCGCGATCGGGGCCGAGATGAAGCCCTGGATCAGGTCGGCGCTGGCGCCCGGATAGGCGGTGGTGATGGTGATGGCGGTTTCGTCGACCTTGGGATACTGGCGGATCGACAGGTTGAAGATGCCCTGGAAACCCAAAAGCAGGATCATGCAGGCAAGCACGGTCGAGAGGACCGGCCGGCGGATGAAGATGTCGGAAAAGCTCATTGTGCGGCCGCCTGCGGGTTAGCTGGCTTTGTCGGGTCGATGGTGTTGTCGACGTTGACGGACATGCCGTTGAACAGGCGGTTCTGCCCGGCAGTCACGACCTCGTCGCCGGCAGCAATGCCCTTGGTGATTTCGACCAGACCCGCATTGCGACGGCCCGGCGTGACGAAAACCTGCGCCAGGACGAGTTCGGGCTTGGCGCCTTCCACAGGTTTGGCAGCATCGGTCGCCGGCTTGGCAGCGTCGGCAGCAGGCTTGGCTTCGCCCTCTGCGGCAGCGGGGGCAGCGGCGGCATCCGCCGGCTTGGCGTCCTGCTTCGGCTGGGCCGGCTTCACGACGAAGATGAAGTCGCCGTAAAGGCTGGTGGTGAGCGCCGTCTGGGGCAGCGCCAGAACATTCTGTTCCTCCGGCAGTTCAACGCGCACCTGCACGAACTGGCCGGGGCTGAGGCGACCGTCGGGATTGGTGATTTCGGCGCGAACCGAAACGAGGCGGCTTACGGGATCGATCTTGGGGTCGATGCCGACGACCTTGCCCTCGTAAGGCAGATCCCCGGCAGCCAGGCCGAAATGGACCGGCTGGCCGATCTTCAACTCGCTGAAGCGTTGCTCCGGCACGGTGAAGTCGGCGCGCATGGTGTCGATGTCCTGCAAGGTGGCGACCGCGTTGCCCGGCGCGACATACTGGCCTTCCTCGACCCTCGGAATGCCGATGGTGCCGGAGAACGGGGCCTTCAGAAGCTTCTGGTCGAGCACGGCCTGCAGCTTGGCAACCTGTGAAGCCGAGGCGGACGAGGCGGCGCGGGCCGCATCAAGCGTTGCCTCGGTGCCGACGCCGCGCTCCTGCAAGGCGAGCGCACGGTCGAGCGCCTGCCGGTCCAGCGCGGCTTGCGTCTTTGCCGCGGCGAGGTCGGCCTGCTGCACGGCATCGTCGAGGCGAACCAGCGACTGGCCTTCCTCGACATGTTCGTTGGCGGCAAACAGCACGTCCTTGACGATGCCGGTCGTCTCGACCGTCAGATCGACGCCGCGCGCGGCCGCAACGGTGCCGATGGCCTCGATGCCCGGGGTCCAGTCGAGCGGTTTGACGACCGTCGTCGAGATGGTGGCGGCAGGCGCCTTCATGGTGGCGAAGAAGTCGCTGATCGCCTTTTCGCGGAACAGGTTGAACCCGACGATGGCGCCGCCAATCAGCACGAGCAGTACGAAAGCGATGATGAAGCGCTTGATCACGGGTGATCCTTTCGGTCGGCAATGACAATAGGGCAAGCGGGCGCGACAGCGCCTCATACTGCGTTACTTACTGTACCGTCTGGACGGTAATGTCAATTGGGTCTAAGCTGATGATGGAGGCATCATGAAGCAAAAAAAGTCAAACTCCCGCGAAAAGATCCTGACAGCCGCTGCCGATGTGGCTCGCGAAGCCGGGCCAGGCAACCTGTCGCTGGATGCGGTGGCCAGCCGCGCCGGCGTTTCCAAGGGCGGCCTGCTCTACAATTTTCCCAGCAAGGCAAAGCTGATGCAGGCGCTGGTGGAGGCGTATCTCAACGACTTCCAGCACGCTTTGGAAGCAGCCCGCGCGGCTGAACCCGACCAGAGCCTTCTGGCCAACTATCTTCGTCTTTCGGCGCAGGAATGCGATGAGACGAAGGATGCCGCATCGTGGATTTTTTCAGCTATTGCCGAAGATCCCGACTTCCTGACCCCGATGAAGACCTTCAAGCGCCAGCTCTTCGAGCGCCTGAAAGCCGACACGCCCGACCTCAAGAAGCTGCTGGTCACCTATATGGCCATCGAAGGCCTGCGCAACCTCAGCCTGTTCGACATCGACCTTCTGAACGAGGGCGAACGGCAGGTCCTCGTCGATACGCTGCTCGAGATCGCCAACGGATAGGCTCGCCCTTTGCAGTTTGGCCAAAGCCATGCTTATTCAGGACCATGGCATTCACCCTGAGGCAGTTGCAGTATTTCGTTGCGGTCGCCGAGCAAGGCACGGTGTCGCGCGCTGCCCAGAACCTGTCGATCTCGCAGTCCTCGGTAACCGAAGCGATCAAGGAGCTTGAAAGCGACCTCGGCGTCGAATTGTTCGAGCGCCATTCGCGTGGGCTGAATGTCACGCACAAGGGCCACCAGTTCCTGCGCCACGCAACCAAGATCCTGTCCGGCGTTTCGGACGCGCGCCGCGCCTTTTTCGGTGAACAGGCCGCTGCACCCGGCCGGTTGCAACTCGGCGTCACCTCCATGGTGGCAGGCTACGTGCTCTCCGACCTGCTTGCCCGCTATCGCCGCGCCAACCCGGCGGTCGAAATCTCGGCCATAGAAGACAATGGCGACTATCTCGAACACCTGCTCGTCGGCGGCAAGCTGGATGTCGCCGTGATGGTGACGTCCAATTTGCGCGACCGCACCGCCCTGCAGTCGGAAATCCTCGAAGTCTCCGCATACCGCCTTTGGCTGCCGCTCGGCCATCCGCTGGCGGCGGCCGACATCATCAGCGTGGGCGACATCGCCGGCGAGCCGCTGATCATGCTGACCGTGGACGAAATCGAGGAGAACACCGGCAAGCTGCTCGCCGCCATCGGCGCCAAGCCGCATGTCGCGTTCCGCACCCGCTCGGTCGAGGCGGTGCGCAGCCTCGTCGCAACCGGCGCGGGCGTTGCCCTGTTGCCCGACCTCGTCTACCGGCCGTGGTCGCTGGAAGGCGACCGCATCGAATCCCGCGATGTTTCGGGCTCGCTGCCTGTGGTGCAGGTCGGCATGGTGTGGCGGCGCGGATCGAGCCTGCCGCAAGCCGCGCGCGACTTCATCGGCATTGCCCAGTCGCAACGCACGGTGCGCCAGAGGTCGTGACGCCGATATCGGAGAAACCGATATCGCCTTTCTGATAAATGAATTTGCGAAACCGGCAGTTTCAAGACACCTTTTCCAAGAGGGAGAAGCCGTAGACGAACGGCCCCTTTCGAAACGGGAGGATCGACGATGCAGTCATTTCTGAAATCATGCACGGCTCTCACCATGGCGCTGACCTTTGCCGGGCAGGCGGTGGCGCAGGAGGCACTGAAGGAGCTTGGCAAGGGCGAAGGCGCGCTCTCGATCGTTGCCTGGCCCGGCTATGTCGAGCGCGGCGAAACCGACAAGGCTTATGACTGGGTGAGCGATTTCGAAAAGGAAAGCGGCTGCAAGGTCACCGTCAAGACAGCGGCCACCTCCGACGAGATGGTGGCGCTGATGAACGAAGGCGGCTTCGACCTTGTCACCGCTTCCGGCGATGCCTCGCTGCGGCTCGTTGCCGGCAAACGCGTGCAGCCGGTCAATGTCGATCTGATCCCGAGCTGGAAGACGGTGGACGAGCGGCTGCAGAATGCGCCCTGGTACACGGTCGACGGCGCCCATTACGGCGTGCCCTACCAGTGGGGCCCGAACGTGCTGATGTACAACACCAACGTGTTCAAGGAAGCGCCGAAGAGTTGGAACGTCGTGTTCGAGGAACAGACGCTCTCCGATGGCAAGTCCAACAAGGGCCGCGTGCAGGCCTATGACGGACCGATCTACGTTGCCGATGCCGCCAACTATCTGATGGCGCACAAGCCGGAACTCGGCATCAAGGACCCCTACGAACTGAACGAGGACCAGTACAAGGCGGCTCTCGACCTCTTGCGCACGCAGCGCACGCTCGTCGGCCGCTACTGGCATGACGCCGCGATCCAGGTCGACGACTTCCAGAACGAGGGCGTCGTCGCTTCAAGCTCGTGGCCGTTCCAAGTCAACACGCTGGTCGCCGCCAAGCAGCCGATCGCCTCGACGGTGCCGGAAGAAGGCGCGACCGGATGGGCCGACACCACCATGCTTCATGTCGATGCCGAGCACCCGAACTGCGCGTATATGTGGATGGAACATTCGCTGAAGCCTAAGGTGCAGGGCGACCTCGCCGCATGGTTCGGCTCGGTGCCGGTTGTTCCGGCCGCCTGCAAGGGCAACGAGCTTCTGACCGACGAAGGCTGCGCCACCAACGGCTTCGAGAATTTCGACAAGATCAAGTTCTGGAAGACGCCGGTTTCGCAGTGCGCCAGCCAGAACAACCAGTGCGTACCTTATTACCGCTGGGTGTCGGACTATATCGGCGTCATCGGCGGGCGCTGAGCGCGCATCCTCTCAAGCGCGCCTTGCCTCTCACCCTTGCCCTCTCCCCGTAAAGCGCGGGGAGAGGCGACGCTGACGTCGAAGCTTTTTTCCTCTCCCTGCCGCGCAAGGAGAGGCGGCGACGACTCTCGAAAAGAGTGAACTCATGACCTCTGCCGTTTCCTTCCAGAAAGTCTCGCGCCACTTCGGCACGGTGCGCGCCGTGGACGCCGTCGACCTGGACATCGCGCCCGGCGAGTTCTTCGCCATGCTGGGGCCGTCCGGTTCGGGCAAGACGACCTGCCTCAGGCTGATCGCCGGCTTCGAGCAACCAACGGCAGGATCGATCTCCATTTTTGGCGAGCGTGCGGAAGGCGTTCCGCCCTACCGGCGCAACGTCAACACCGTGTTCCAGGACTATGCGCTGTTCCCGCACCTCAACATTCTCGACAATGTTGCCTATGGCCTGATGGTTAAGGGCGTCGGCAAGGCCGAACGCCACAAGGCAGCCGAGGATGCGCTGGCGCTGGTGCGGCTGCCCGGTTATGGCGGGCGTCGTCCCGGCCAGCTTTCCGGCGGCCAGCGCCAGCGCGTGGCACTGGCGCGCGCGCTGGTCAACCAGCCCAAGGTTCTGTTGCTGGACGAGCCGCTCGGCGCACTCGACCTCAAGCTGCGCGAGAACATGCAGGAAGAACTGAAGTCGCTGCAAAAGGCGCTCGGCATCACCTTCATCTTCGTGACCCACGACCAGGGCGAGGCCCTGTCGATGGCGGACCGGGTCGCGGTGTTCAATGACGGCAAGATCATGCAGGTGGGCACGCCGCAGGACATTTACGAGCGGCCTGCCACGCGCTTCGTCGCCGATTTCGTCGGCTCTTCCAACGTGCTGCCGCCGGATTTCGTGCAACGCTACTCCGGCCAGCGCCGCTGGGGCAGCCTGCGGCCCGAGGCGATCCGCGTCGGCAAGGCCACGCGCGGCGACGGTGTTTCGGCGCGCCTCGTTTCGGCCAATTATCTCGGCGCGACGACTCGTCTGGCGCTCGACGCCGACGGCTTGCGGCTGCATGCCGTGGTGCCCGCCGGGACCAAGCTGCCGGAGGAAGGCGAGGCACTGGTGCTGACCTTCAACCGCGACCAGCTGCATCTGATGGACGAGCCGGCATGAGCATGGCCGCCAATCAATACCGCACCGCGCCGGCCATACTGCCGGCGGCTAGCGGCATTCGCGGCGTTTTGTCGGACGCCTTCTGGCGCAAGCCGAAGCTCCTGCTTTTCCTGATGCTGCTGCCGCCGGTGCTGTGGCTCGGCGTCGTCTATGTCGGCTCGCTGTTTGCGCTGCTGTTGCAAAGCTTCTTCTCGATCGACGAATATTCCGGCCTGATCAACCGTGAGTTCACGCTCAAGACCTATGGCGACCTCTTGCAGGCCGCCAATCTCGACATCATCCTGCGCACCGTCACGATGGCGGCTGCGGTGACGCTCGCCTCCATCGTCGTCGCCTTTCCCATCGCCTACTACGCCGCGCGCTATGCGCAAGGGCGCTGGAAGGCGCTGTTCTACCTCGCCGTGATGCTGCCCTTGTGGTCGAGCTATCTGGTCAAGGTCTATGCGTGGAAGCTGATCCTCGCCAAGGAAGGCATCCTCACTTGGCTGCTGGCCAAGCTGAACCTTCTCTGGCTGCTCGACGGCTGGCTGTCGCTGCCCATCGTCGGCGGCAATTCGCTGTCCGTTTCCTTCACCGGCACTTTCATCGTCTTTGTCTATGTCTGGCTGCCATTCATGATCCTGCCGATGCAGGCAGCGCTCGAGCGCGTGCCGGGCAACCTCATCGAAGCCTCGTCGGACCTTGGCGCCTCGCCACGGCAGACATTCTGGAACGTGTTGTTGCCGCTGGCGCTGCCGGGCATCGTCGCCGGCTCGATCTTCACCTTCTCGCTGACGCTCGGCGACTACATCATTCCGCAGATCATCGGCACGTCGCGCCTGTTCATCGGGCAGGCCGTCTATTCGCAGCAAGGCACGGCGGGCAACATTCCGCTGGCCGCCGCCTTCGCGGTCGTGCCGATCGTCATCATGGGGATCTATCTGTGGATGGCCAAGCGCATGGGGGCCTTCGATGCGCTCTGACCGCAACCAGAAGACGCCGCTTGGCCTGAAGATCGCCGCCGGGCTCGGCCTGATCTTCCTGCATGCGCCGATCCTGCTGATCTTCGTCTACGCCTTCACCACCGAGGAGAAGAGCTACCAGTGGCCGCCGCCCGGCCTCACCACGCAATGGTTTGCGGTGACCTGGAACCGGCCGGACGTGTGGGAAGCGCTGTCGCTTTCGGTCCGGGTCGCGGCCATCTCGACCGCGATTGCCGTTGTGCTCGGCACACTTTGCGCGGCTGCGGTCTCTCGTTCGAAGTTCTTCGGTCGCGAGACGGTGTCGCTGCTCGTCATCTTGCCCATCGCGCTGCCCGGCATCATCACCGGCATTGCACTGCGCTCGGCCTTTGCGCTCACCGACATCCCGTTCTCGTTCTGGACGATCATCCTCGGCCATGCCACGTTCTGCGTCGTCGTCGTCTACAACAATGCCGTCGCCCGCTTCCGCCGCACCTCCGGCTCGATGATCGAAGCGTCGATGGACCTTGGCGCCGACGGCTTCCAGACCTTCCGCTATGTGATCCTGCCCAACATCGCGACCGCGCTGCTCGCCGGCGGCATGCTGGCCTTTGCGCTGTCGTTTGACGAAGTCATCGTCACCACCTTCACCGCCGGCCAGCAGCAGACGCTGCCGATCTGGATGCTGGAGGAACTGATCCGCCCGCGCCAGCGCCCGGTCACCAATGTGGTGGCGATGGTGGTGGTGCTGGTGACGCTGTTGCCTATCCTGCTTGCCTATTACCTCACCCGCGACGGCGACCAGATCGCCGGTTCGGGCAAATGATCCTGAAGGAGAGTTCCATGCATACCGAGATGCTGATCGGCTCGAAATTCCAGAAAGGCACCGAAACCGAGGAACCCATCCTTAATCCGCGAACGGGCGAGACCATCCTCAACCTGCCGGAGGCAAGTGCGGCGCAGATCGAGGCCGCGGTTGCGGCAGCCGAAAAGGCGTTCGGCACATGGTCGCGCACGACGCCTGCCCAGCGCGCCGGCTACCTGCTCAAGATCGCCGACCGCATCGAGGCCGACGCCGAGGCGTTCGCCAAGCTGGAGGCGCTGAACTGCGGCAAGCCGATCAATGCGGTGCTGAACGATGAAATCCCGGCAATCGTCGATTGCTACCGTTTCTTTGCCGGCGCAGTGCGGACTATGCCCGGACAGGTTGCCGGCGAATACCTGCCCGGCCACACCTCGATGATCCGGCGCGATCCCATCGGCATCGTCGCTTCCATCGCGCCGTGGAACTATCCGCTGATGATGATGGCTTGGAAACTGGCCCCGGCCATTGCCGGGGGCAACACGGTCGTCTTCAAGCCGTCCGAGCAGACGCCGCTGACGGCGCTCAAACTGGCGCGGATCCTGGCCGAAGTGCTGCCGGAAGGCGTCGTCAACGTCGTGCTCGGCCGCGGCGAGAGCGTCGGCAGCCCGCTGATCAACCACCCCAAGATCAACATGATCTCGATCACCGGCGACGTCGCCACCGGCAAGAAGGTGCTGCAGGCCGCCGCCAAGTCGGTCAAGCGCACGCATCTCGAACTCGGCGGCAAGGCCCCGGTCGTGGTGTTCGACGACGCCGACCTCGACGCGGTGGTCAACGGCCTGCGCGCCTTCGGCTACTACAATGCCGGCCAGGACTGCACCGCAGCCTGCCGCATCTATGCCGGCAAGAAGATTTACGACAAGCTGGTCGCCGACCTGTCATCCGCCGTCTCGACCATCAAATACGACCAGGCCGACGACACCGAAAACGAGATCGGGCCGCTGATTTCCAAGCGTCAGCGCGACCGCGTGTCGAGCTTCGTCGAGCGGGCTTCGGAACTGAAGCACATCGAAATCACCACCGGCGGCAAGCCGGGCGCTGGCTCGGGCTTCTACTACCAGCCGACCGTGGTCGCCGGCGCCTTGCAGGAAGACGAGATCGTGCGGCGCGAAGTGTTCGGGCCGGTGGTCTCGGTGACGCGGTTCTCCGACACGGACGAGGCGGTTGCCTGGGCCAACGACAGCGACTACGGCCTCGCCTCGTCGGTGTGGACCAAGGACGTTTCGCGCGCCATGGCGACCGCGGCGCGGCTGCAATATGGCTGCACCTGGATCAACACGCACTTCATGCTCACCACCGAGATGCCGCATGGCGGACTGAAACAGTCCGGCTACGGCAAGGACATGTCGCTCTATGCGCTGGAGGACTACACCGCCGTCCGCCACGTCATGGTCGCGCATGGATAGAGCCCAACCTCTCCCGCTGCGGGAGAGGCAACGATTGGCCGTTCAACATGGGAGGAGAAAGACCATGCACCGCCGCCAGTTCCTGACATCCGCATCCATTGCGGCAGCCGTTTTCATCGCCGCTCCCGCCTTCGCTCAAGACGGCTCGCAGGCGGTTGTCGATGCCTATCTCGCCGCCTGGAACGCCCACGATTCCGCCAAGGCCGCGAGTTACTTTGCCGACGACGTCACCTATTACGATGCCTCGGTCGGCACGCCTGTAAAGGGCAAGGAGGAAGCCAAGACCAACGTCATCGACAATTTTCTCAACGCGGCTCCCGATGCCGTGTGGAAAATGAAGGGCGAGCCGGTCGTACAGGGCGACCATGTTTCGTTCGAATGGGAGTTTTCCGGCACCAATTCAGGCGACTGGGGCGACGGCACCAAGGCGACCGGCAAGACGTTCTCGTTTGCCGGAGCATCCATGTTCACGGTCAAGGACGGCAAGATTGCCGCTCAAAGCGACTATTACGATGCGCTCGGCTTCTACAAACAGCTTGGGCTGATGTAGGCGCGTCGGTTCCGAAAAACGCCGCCGGCGCGTTCCAGCACCGGCGGCGAAATTGTGCGGATCGCTATTCCACGATCCTGTAGATGTTCCACAGGCTGGTGCCCGAGACGACATAGGGCTCCATTTCCTTGCCCCATTTGGCATGAGCATCGATTTTGCCGATCTTGGCGAAGAACTCTTCCAGCTTTGCCAGGCTTTCCACCTCATGATGGGTCTCGATCGTCGCTTCGCGCGCACCGATCGAGCCGGTCATGATCCTGAAGTTCAAATCCTCGACGCCGACCTTCGAGCCGATATCGCGCTCCCATTTGCGCATCAGTTCGAGCACCGTCTGCTTGTGACCGAACTTGGCGTCGATCTGCCATCTCGCGCTGAACATGATTTGCCCCCTCTACTCGTCCCAGGCCTGCACGACGGTCTGACGCGCAATGCGGCCGTTCTTCAGTTCGACCACGGTGGCGCAATAGACCTTGGTGCCATCGGGATAGGCGCAGTTCTCGGTGAAGGCGAGCCGGTCGCCCTCGGTTACGGATGACTCGATCTTGTGGCTCATGGCACGACCACAAATGTCGTCCCAGAACGTGGTGATGGAGGCCTTGCCGCGGATCTCGCGCGGCTTGCTCGGCGGATTGTTGCGGTCGATCACCCGCACCACTGCATCGTCCGCGTAGAAGCCGGAGAGCATGGCTCCGTCGCGTCCTTCGATGGCCTTCTTGATGGATGTGCTGTTAACGGCGTCCTTGGTCTGAAGCATGATTTCCTCCTGTTGCCCCCCGTGTCGGGGGCCTTGCGGTTGAAAGCTTCGATAACTCGCCTTTTGGGTTGTGTTGCAGCCGCAACCACCCGCTCCGATCATAGCAGAAAGCCATGGCGAAGGCAGGCTTGTATTTTAGCGAAGGCAAATGTCTTTCCAGCGAGACCGCGGCGTGGCGACTGGGGAAAACGAGGCTGCGGAGACCGCAAGAATACGGTGCGCATCCACATATTTCAGCCGGCTATCTGTTTCCCCATGGTCAATGCGGCGCTATGGGAGAACAGTTCGCAAGTGACGAAAGGTCGAACATGCTTGGCTGGTTCAGGAAGCTGCTTCCGCGCGAGGACAAGTTCTTCGACCTGTTCGAGCGCCATTCCCGAACCGTCGTCGGCGGAGCGGAAGCGCTGGAAAAACTGCTCGCCGGCCAGGATGTCGAGCGGTGGGCGAGCGAAATCGTTCGGCTGGAAAACGAAGCGGATGCCATTACCGCCGAAGTGCTGCTTGCCGTTCGCCGTTCCTTCATAACGCCTTTCGACCGCAGCGACATCCAGGACCTGATCCAGTCGATGGATGACGCCATCGACATGATGCACAAGACGGTCAAGACCGTGCGCCTGTTCGAGAGGACCGAATTCGACCCGTTGATGCAGGAGATGGGCACGATGATTGCCGCCGCCGCAAGGCTTGTCGCGGAGGCGATCCCGCTGCTTGGCAAGGTGGGACAGAACGTGCCGCGCCTGACCTCCATCGCCCGTGAAATCAAGAAGCTGGAGGATCACTCCGACGACGTGCACGAGCAGGGGCTGAAGGATCTGTTCCATCGCCATTCCGGCGGCGACGCCATGGCGTTCATCGTCGGCAAGGAAATCTATAGCCAGCTTGAGAAGGTGGTCGACCGCTTCGAGGATGTCGCCAACGAGATCAGCGGCATTGTCGTCGAGAACGTATAGGGCGTGCGGTTGTCAGTCTGATGGATGCAACGCTCGCCTTTCCCCTGCTGTTCAGCCTCATTGCGGTCGCGCTGTTCTTCGACTTCCTGAACGGGCTGCATGACGCCGCCAATTCCATTGCCACCATCGTTTCGACGCGGGTACTGCGGCCGCAATATGCGGTGCTCTGGGCAGCCTTCTTCAATTTCATCGCCTTCCTGTTCTTCGGCCTGCATGTCGCGGAAACGCTCGGCAAAGGCATTATCGACGCCGATACGGTGACGCCGGCAGTGATTTTTGCCGCGCTGACGGGCGCAATCGTCTGGAACATCGTCACCTGGCTGGCGGGCATCCCGTCGAGCAGTTCGCATGCGCTGATCGGCGGCCTTGTCGGGGCCGGCGTTGCCAAGGCAGGCGGCGGCGCCATCGTGTGGTCCGGACTGCTCAAGACCACCTTCGCCATCGTGCTTTCGCCGACCGTAGGCTTCCTCTTGGCGCTTTTTCTCGTTCTCGTCGTCTCGTGGCTGTTCGTGCGGCAGACGCCCTTTGCCGTCGATAACAGCTTCCGCTTCCTGCAGTTCATTTCCGCCTCGCTCTATTCGCTCGGCCATGGCGGCAACGACGCGCAAAAGACGATGGGCATCATCGCCGTGCTGCTCTATTCGCAAGGCATGCTGGGCGACACGTTCTACGTGCCGCTGTGGGTCGTCTTGACCTGCCAGTCGGCGCTGGCGCTGGGCACGCTGTTCGGCGGCTGGCGCATCGTCCACACGATGGGGTCCAAGATCACCAGGCTGAACCCGATGCAGGGCTTCTGCGCCGAAACCGGCGGCGCGATCACGCTGTTTGCCGCCACCTGGCTCGGCATTCCGGTTTCCACCACCCACACCATCACCGGTGCGATCATCGGCGTGGGGGCGGCGCGCCGCGTCTCCGCCGTGCGCTGGGGCGTGGCCAGCAGCATCGTGTGGGCATGGGTGATCACGCTTCCGGCAACTGCCGCGATCGCCGCTGCGACATTTTACTTGACGGAACTGGTCGGCTAGCCTCCTGCCAAGCTTGGAACGGCGGTGGATTTGCACTATCTCAGCCGCAGCCAAGCCATTTGAGGAACGAGCCATGCCCGCCGGCGAAAACGTCACAAAAGAAACCGTCATCGAACGCCTGAAGACGGTCAGTGGACCAGATTTCTCCGGCAACATCGTCGATCTCGGCATGCTGTCCGACATCTTCATCGCCGACGGCAAGGTTTTCTTCTCCATCACAGTGCCGGCAGCGCGGGCGCAAGAGATGGAGCCGCTCAGGGCGGCGGCTGACCGCGTCGTCAAGGCAATCCCGGGCGTGACCGGAGCGGTGGTGACGCTGACGGCCGAGAAGAAGGGCGGCGGGATGGAAGGCTCGGTGCCTCCGCGCCCGGCACCGCCTCGCCCCGTGCAGCAACCCGCCGCCGCAGCGCCGCATGCGCCGCAACCGGCACCCGCCTCGCGCGCATCCGGCAAGCGCGGCGTGCCCGGCATCGAGGCGATCATTGCCGTGGCCTCCGGCAAGGGCGGCGTCGGCAAGTCGACCACCGCCGCAAACATCGCCCTTGGCCTTGCCGCCAACGGCTTGAGGGTCGGCATCCTCGATGCCGATATCTACGGGCCTTCCGTGCCGCGCCTTCTCGGCATCCACGGCAAGCCGCAGAGCGCCGACGGCAAGATCTTGAAGCCGATGGAGAACTACGGCCTGAAGGCGATGTCGATGGGCTTCCTCGTTGACGAGGAAACGCCGATGATCTGGCGCGGCCCGATGGTGATGTCGGCGCTGACGCAGATGCTGCGCGAGGTCGAATGGGGACCGCTCGACGTGCTGGTGGTCGACATGCCGCCCGGCACCGGCGACGCACAGCTCACCATGGCCCAGCAGGTGCCGCTGGCAGGCGCGATCATCGTTTCGACGCCGCAGGACCTTGCGCTCATCGACGCCCGCAAGGGCCTCAACATGTTCAAGAAGGTCGACGTGCCACTGCTCGGCATTGTCGAGAACATGAGCTATTTCATCGCGCCGGACACCGGCAAGCGCTACGACATTTTCGGCCATGGTGGCGCAAAGCGCGAAGCCGAGCGCCTCGGCGTGACCTTCCTCGGTGAAGTGCCGCTGGAAATGGGCATTCGCGAGAGCTCGGACGCCGGCCGCCCCGTCGTTGCCGTCAAGCCGGACGGGCCGGAGGCAAAAATCTACCGCGCCATTGCCGCCAAGGCTTGGGAACGGCTGCAGGAAGAAAAGGGCGCGGCGGAAACGTCGATCCCGACTATCGTGTTCGAATGATCAGGTGCCGCTGCCGACCTTCTCGCCGAATGTCGAGAAGAACTCGCCGGCCAGTTTTTTCGAAGTCGAAGTGATGAGGCGGCTGCCCAGCTGGGCGATCTTGCCGCCGACATCGGCCTTGGCTTCGTATCTGAGGATGGTCGTGTCCGGCCCGTCGGCGGTCAGCTTGACGTCGGCGCCACCCTTGGCAAAGCCGGCGATGCCGCCCTTGCCCTCGCCCTGGATGGTGTAGGAATGCGGCGGGTTGAGGTTCTTCAAGGTCACTTCGCCGTTGAAGGTCGCCTTGATCGGCCCGACTTTCAGCACGACGGTGGCAGCGAGCTCAGTATCCGACTTCTTTTCAAGCGACTGGCAGCCGGGGATGCTTTCCTTCAGCACCGCCGGATCGTTCAGCGCCGCCCAGACCTTTTCCAACGGAGCGGAAATACGTTCTTCGCCTTCGATCACCAGCGCCATGCGTGCCTCCCGATGCAACCTGGTGGAGACGGTAACGCGCGATGATTGCGGTGTCTATTGCCCGGAGATGAAGCGGCAGGGCCGCACTATCCGGCCAGTTGAACCTGAACGGCGTCCTGAAGCCCAAGAATTTCCTGCCGGATCGCGGCATCCGGCAAGCCGCTCGACCTCAGATCGGCGACGATGCCGGCAATGCGTTCACGCCAAAATGAATTGGCCGCCGGTCCATGAACCGTACGAAGGCTGTCTGCGATGGACTGGACGAGATTGGAACGGGAATGCAGGGGAAAAAGAATCACATTGCTCATGAACGCACAGTCAGATGACCATGGTTGATGAAGGGTAAACCGCGCGGGCCCGCGGCTAATAGAAACTGACGGGAAAATAGCGCAGGTAAAGCTCGGCGAAGATGCCTTTTTCGGAGATTTCCTGCAGGGCGTAGTCGAATGCGGCTGCAAGCACCGGCTGGTCGGCCTTGGCCGCGATCGACAGGCCGGTGCCGAGATATTCCGGCGCGATGTAGGGGCCGCCGGCAAAGCGGCAGCAATTGGCGGCATCTTCGCCTGCCAGCCAGAACGACAGCCGCATACCGTCGCCGAAGGCGGCATCGACCTTGCCCGCCTTGAGACCTGCATAAAGCTCTTCCGGCTTGGCGAAGGGCACCACCTTCACCGTGCCGAAATAGGCCTGCAACATGTGCTCATGCGCGGAGCCTGCCAGAACGCCGACGGGCTTATCCTGGATCTTGTCATAGATCGGCTCGGTCAAGGGCTTGGCCTTCGGCACGATGAAGCGGGCGGGAAACTGGAGATAGGGGCGCGAGAACACGTATTTCGCCCTCGTTTCCTCGGTCGCGGCAATGCCTGCGATGATGGCTTCGCCCTCGCCTCTGGCAATCGCGCCCTCAAGCTCGGTCCACGGCAGCGCCTCGATCTGGCATTTGTCGGCCATGCCGAGCTCGGCGCAGATGGCGCGGGCCAGGTCGATGTGGAAGCCCGACAGGCGGCCACTGCCGTCGAGGAAATTGAAAGGCGGAAAGTCGGTGGTGGTCAGGAACCTGAGGCGCGGCAGAGCCGAGAGATCAGGCTTCGGCAAACGCTCCTTGGCATCCCAAAGCACGGGAACCTGGGGCGTTTGCGCCTGAGCTGCACGTGCCGGCAAGACAAGAACGGCCATGGTAAAGACGATGGCCAGAAGTCCCCGAAACATCACGAATCGCACTCCCGCTGCCGCAAACCGAGGTGGTTTTGATATGAAAACGGCGCCGCGACAAGCATCCGCGCCGCAATAGACATAAGTCGCGTTGTCTCCCGATTAACGTAGTGATGCCACAATTTGCCTTACTATGCGCGGCTGCGGATAGCCCAAGGCGGTGAAATCTGCCACACTGTCCGACGGGAGTGCGAGACCGGCGCTGGAAGGATCGGGCGTTTAACTGATCCTCGAGTGAAAGAACGCCGGCTCTTTTGGAGATGTCTAGGTGAAGGGGCTATTGAGTTTCGGCAAGCCGGGACGGCATCGCTTTTCAATGCAGTATGGTTACAATGTGCGGCGTTCCTGGTGGCACGAAGTCAAGGCGCACGCGCATCTTGTGATCGCTGCGGTCGGGACTGTGGCCCTGCTGGCGGTGGCGGCGGTCGCGCTGTGGCTGGCCATGCCCGCTGGAGAGCGTCAGGCATTCGCTGAAGCGAAAGTCGATCCGCAGCCGGCAATTGCAGCGCCGGCAACCGGAGTTCCGGCCAGCGACGTCACCGCTCAAGCCAGCCCGCAGCCCGAACCGTCCGTGGAAACGGCTTCCGTTGCCGAACAACCCGAAGCGCCGATGACGCAGACAGAGGTTCCGGAGCTCGACCCGCAAGCAGCCGCCGCAATCGCAGCACCCGCAGTGGAAGGCGACCAGGAAACCTCGCCGCCAATCGAAGCCGGACAGGAACCTCCGCCGCAGGAAATGCCGCTGATGGCGGCCATTCCGACACCCCGGCCGACGCTGCCGAGCGCAGCCAGCGCGCCGGACAAGCCAAGCACCAAGACCTCCGGCCATACGCTCAAGGCTGTCACCATGCGCTCGGGCCCGAAAAGCGGCGCGTCCGCAATAGACACCGTTCCCGCCAAGACCGCGATCGAAGTCATTTCGTGCGGAAAATGGTGTGAGATAGTCTACGAAGGCAAGCGCGGCTTCGTCTACAAGAGTTTCGTCCAGCAGGACTGATCGCTCGGCACCTGCCTTTCGGCGATGCTCAGATGCAACGGCCGCCATCCACTTCCAGCGCCACTCCCGTGATGAACGCCGCCTCGTCGGATGCCAGCCAAAGCGCTGCATTGGCGATGTCGAGTGGGGTGGACAGACGCCCGAGCGGAATCGAGGCGCGGAATTTCTCGCGGATTTCCGGCGTATCCGCACCCATGAACTTTTCCAGCATGCCGGTTTCGCCCGCGACCGGGCACAGGCAGTTGACCCGGATGTTGTGCGGCGCAAGCTCGACAGCCATCGATTTCGTCGCCGTGATCGCCCAACCCTTGGAGGCGTTATACCAGGTGAGGCCGGGACGCGGCCTCAGGCCAGCAGTGGACGCGGTGGTTAGGATAACACCGCCACCTTGCCTTTGCATCGTCGGCACGACCGCAACGGCGGCGTGATAGATCGCCTTCATGTTGACGGCGGTGATGAGATCGAAAGTCGCTTCATCGACGGCAAGCATGTCGCCATTCCGGTGCGTGTAGCCGGCATTGTTGATCATGATATCGACGCGGCCGAAGGCGCTCTTGGCGGCATAGACCAGTTCCTCGACCTCGGCGCGCTGCGAGACATCGGTGGTGACGGCGATTGCCGCCTCGCCAATCTCCGCCGCCACGCGTTCCGCGCCCTTGGCGTTGAGATCGGCAACCGCCACCTTCGCGCCTTCCTCGGCAAAGCGCCTGGCCATGCCTTCGCCGAAACCGGATGCCGCGCCGGTGATGATCGCAACCTTGCCCTTCAGTCTCATGTCTTCGTCTTTCCAATCTGCAATGCACTTGTCGGCGAGAACGCGGGCCTAGCCGTGATTGAACACGATGGTCTTGGTCGCCGACATATCATAGAGCGCTTCAAAGCCCTTCTCGCGCCCATGGCCTGACCGCTTGAAGCCGCCGAACGGCAGTTCGATGCCGCCGCCGGCACCATAGCCATTGACGAAAACCTGGCCCGAGCGGACCCGCTTGGCAACACGATGCTGGCGCGCGCCATCCCTGGTCCAGACACCGGCGACGAGGCCAAAATCCGTGGAATTGGCGAGACGGATGGCCTCTTCCTCATCGTCAAAGGGGAAAAGGGTCAGTACCGGCCCGAACACTTCTTCGCGGGCAATAACCGCATCGGGATCGACCGAACCGAACAGCACCGGC